>JAIVHI010000167.1 GCA_020201155.1 Loktanella sp.
GTGGCAATGCCGAAGGTGACCGGCATCAGGTGACGCAACCCGCCCAACCGGCGGATGTCGCGGGTATGCGTTTCGTGGTCGATGATCCCGGCGGACATGAACAGGGCCGCCTTGAAGGTCGCGTGATTGAGGATGTGAAACATCGCGGCCATCGCGCCAAAGGCGGTGCCCGTGCCCAGAAGCATCGTGATCAGGCCCAGATGGCTGACCGTCGAAAACGCCAGAAGCGCCTTCAGGTCATGCTTGAAAAGCGCGATCACCGCGCCCAGCACCATCGTGATCAGGCCTGCCGTCGTGACGATTACGAACCATTCGGGGGTGCCGGACAGGACCGGCCACATCCGTGCCATCAGGAAGATGCCGGCCTTCACCATCGTGGCCGAGTGCAGGTAAGCCGAGACCGGCGTGGGGGCCGCCATCGCGTGCGGCAGCCAGAAATGGAACGGGAACTGCGCGGACTTGGTAAAGCATCCCAGCAGGATCAGGATCAGCGCGGGCACGTAAAGCGGGTCGGCCTGAATCAGGTCGCGGTTCTGCAGGATCACGCTCAGGTCGTAGCTGCCGACGATCTGCCCGAGGATCAGCATGCCCCCCAGCATCGCAAGCCCGCCCATGCCGGTGACCGTCAGCGCCATGCGCGCGCCCTGACGGCCTGCGGGCAGATGCTTCCAGAACCCGATCAGCAGGAAGGACGAAAGCGATGTCAGCTCCCAGAAGATCAGCAACAGCAGGATGTTGTCGCTCATCACGATGCCCACCATCGCGCCCTGGAACAGCAGCAGGTAGGTAAAGAACTCGCCCATGTTGTCGTCTTGGCTGAGATAGTGCCGGGCGTAGGCGATAATCAGCAGTCCGATACCAAGGATCAGCAGGGCAAAGAAAAAGCCCAGCCCGTCCAGCATCAGCGAAAAATTCAGACCCAAAGCGGGCATCCAGTCGAACCGGGTCATGACCACTTCGCCCGCGATCACGGCGGGCAAATGCGTCAGCAACCCGACGAAGGCCACGAGAGACACGGTAAACGTGATCCCGGCACAAGCTGCGCGCCCCGCAGAATACATCAACCCGGGCAGAAGAGCGCCAAGGAACGGCAAGGCAACAATGATAAGGAGGGACACGCGTGCTCCTGGTTAGAACGGTTTCACAAGTTGCTCAAAACTGACCGGAAATCGCAAGGGTGCAGCGGAAAATGATGCATCCTGACGCATTTTTCCAGCCGCTTTGACCTGCGACCGCCTCATTTCTGGTTGAGACGTCAAATGTGGTGATCCGCGTCCGAGGTCAACCGATACCGGTGCAGCTTTTTGCCGCAGTTGCCACGAAGTCAGAGTGTTTCGCGACTCAAACCCCCTATTCTGGAATTGCTTCCGTATCGGTCCGCCCCTAGGCTGATTTGATACCGAGGGGGGAGGGCACTGATGAATCTATCTGACAGCCGCGTTCTTGACGCTGATGTGGCGACGGTCTGGGCGGCTTTGCTGAACAAGGATGTTCTGCAAACCTGCGTGCCGGGATGCAAGGACATGACCGGCAACCCCGACGACGGGTTTGACGCGACCGTCGTGCAGAAGGTCGGTCCGGTCAAGGCGACCTTCAAGGGCACCGTGATTCTGTCCGAGATGAAAGAGCCATCCAGCCTGACCCTGACCGGCGAAGGCAAGGGCGGTGCTGCGGGCTTCGCCAAGGGCGGGGCGGACGTACGGCTGGAACCACAGGGGGATCAGACGATCCTGCATTACGATGTCGAGGCGAAGGTCGGCGGCAAGCTGGCACAGCTGGGCAGCCGCATCATCGACGGCTTCGCCAAGAAGATGGCCGATCAGTTCTTCGACAACTTTCAGCAGAAGCCGGTCTCGGGAGAGGTCGAAGGCCGGACGCTACTGGTGCAATTCCTGCGCGAAGACCTGCACATGACCGGCACGCATGTGGGCTGCGACACCAGCCAGTGCGGCGCCTGTCAGGTCCATGTGAACGGCCAGCCGGTGAAAGCCTGCACCATGTTCGCGATCGAGGCCGACGGTGCCGAGGTCGGCACCATCGAGGGGCAGGCCAATGCGGACGGGTCGCTGAACGTGATCCAGCAGGCCTTTCAGGACCATCACGGCCTGCAATGCGGCTTCTGCACCCCCGGCATGGTGATGACGGCAGCAGCACTGCTGAAAGAAAACCCCACCCCGACCGAAGCCGAGGTGCGCAGCTATCTCAAGGGCAATATCTGCCGCTGCACGGGCTATCACAACATCGTCAAGGCGATCATGGCCGCGAGCGGGCAAGATGTGGGTGCTATCGCTGCCGAATAATCACGGGAATGAAGGGAGGAGACTTCAATGCCTAAGGATACTGGAATTGGCGCATCGACAAAGCGCCGCGAGGACCTGCGCTACCTGACGGGCAAGGGCCGTTATACCGACGACATCAGGGCCTACGGGGAATGTGCGGCGGTCTTCGCCCGCTCGACCGTGGCCAATGGCAAGATCATCGGCATCGACACGTCCGAGGCTGAAAAGATGCCGGGCGTGCTGGCCGTCTTTACCGGCGAGGATTTCGTGGATGTGGGCGGCAACCCCGCAGGCTGGCTGATCAACAGCCGCAACGGCGAGCCGATGAAGGAACCCAAGCGCCCGGTGCTGGCACACGGCAAGGTCCGCCACGTAGGCGATGCCTATGCCGCCGTCATCGCGGAAACCGAGGAACAGGCGCGCGACGCCGCCGAAGCGATCATCGCGGATATCGAAGACCTGCCCGCCATCGTCGACATGCGAGAGGCGCTCAAGGACGAAGCGCTGGTGCATGACGAGATCGGCACAAACCAGTGTTTCGACTGGGGCTGGATCGAGGACAACCGCGCCGCGACGGACGAGGCGATCAAGAACGCCCACCACGTCACGACGCTGGAACTGGTGAACAACCGGCTGGTGCCCAACGCGATGGAACCGCGCTGCTCCATCGGGTCCTATAACCCGGCCACCGACGACTATGTGCTGCAGACGACCAGCCAGAACCCGCACCTGACGCGGCTCTTGATCTCGGCCTTCGTGATGGGCATTCCCGAAAACAAGCTGACCGTCATCGCCCCCGACGTGGGCGGCGGCTTCGGCTCGAAGATCTATCACTACGGTGAAGAGGCGCTGGTGCTCGCCGCGGCCAAGAAACTGGGCCGCACCGTCAAGTGGACAGCCGACCGGTCCGAGGCCTTCCTGACCGACGCCCATGGCCGCGATCACGTGACGAAAATCGAACTGGCGATGGACAAGGACGGCAACTTCCTTGCCTTCCGCACGGAAACCATGGCCAACGTCGGCGCCTACCTGTCGAACTTCTCGACCGCGACGCCGACGTTCCTGCACGGCACATTGATGGCGGGCAACTATACCGTTCCGCTCGTCTACGTGAACGTGAAGACCGTGTTCACCAACACCGCCCCCGTCGACGCCTATCGCGGTGCGGGACGCCCCGAAGCGACCTATTCGCTGGAACGTGTCATCGACAAGGCCGCGCGCGAGATCGGGCGCGACCCGATCGAACTGCGCCGACAGAACTTCATCAAACCCGACCAGTATCCCTACGCCAGTGCCGCGGGTCTGGAATACGACGCCGGCAACTACGACGCCCTGATGGACAAGATGGAAGAGGTCGCGGATTTCGCGGGCTTCGATGCGCGCGTGAAGGAAAGCGACGCCAAGGGTCTGTGGCGCGGTCGCGGCGTGAACGCCTATATCGAGGCCTGCGGCATTGCGCCGTCGAACCTTGTCGGACAGCTGGGCAGCCGCGTCGGGCTTTACGATGCCGCCACCGTGCGGGTGAACGCCACCGGCAACCTGTCGGTCATGGTCGGCGCGCACAGCCACGGCCAGGGACACGAAACGGTCTTCCCGCAGGTCGTGGGCGAGATGCTGGGGATCGATCCCGCGAGCATCGACATCGTCCACGGCGACACCTCCAAGATCCCCTTTGGCATGGGCACCTACGGCTCCCGCAGCCTTGCCGTTTGCGGCTCGGCCGTCGTGCGGGCCACCGAAAAGATCATCGCCAAGGCCAAGAAGATCGCGGCCCATATGCTCGAAGCCTCCGAGGGCGATATCGAGCTGAAGGACGGCAACTTTACCGTCGCAGGCACCGACAAGTCGGTGGGCTTCGGAGAGGTCGCTCTCAAGGCCTATATCCCCCACAACTTCCCGATCGAGGATATCGAACCGGGGCTTGAGGAGACGGCGTTCTATGATCCCGCGAACTTCACCTACCCCTCGGGCGCCTATTGCTGCGAGGTCGAGGTCGACCCCGAAACCGGCAAGGTCCGGGTAGACCGGATGACGGCGGTGGACGACTTCGGCAACGTCATCAACCCGATGATCGTGACGGGTCAGGTCCACGGCGGTCTGGCGCAGGGGATCGGGCAGGCCTTGCTGGAAAACACGCATTACAACGCGGACGGACAGCTCGAAACGGCATCCTACATGGATTACGCCATGCCGCTGGCCGAAGACCTGCCGATGTATCACGTGGATCACAGTCAGGGCACGCCCTGCACCCACAACCCGCTTGGCGTAAAAGGCTGCGGCGAGGCCGGTGCCATCGGATCGCCGCCCACGGTGGTCAATGCCGTGGTGGACGCCCTGCAACGCGGTGGCAAGAACGTCACCCATGTCGACATGCCCGTTTCTCCACACAATGTGTGGAAAGCGATGCAAAGCGCCTGAAAGGAAAAACCGGATGTATAACTTCGACATCACCCGTCCCACGACAGTTGATGAGGCCGTCGCGGCCCTGTCAGCAGACGAGGCGCAGCCGCTTTCGGGCGGTCAGACCCTGATACCCACGCTCAAGCAGCGGCTTGCCATGCCGTCGGTGCTGGTCAGCCTGACCGCCATCGACGAGATGAAGGGCATCACCGAAGGGCCGGGTACGCTCAAGGTCGGCGGCGGAACCACGCACGGCGACGTGGCCCAAGCCACCAAGGGCAGCTTTGCCGGTCTGCACACGCTGGCCAGCAAGATCGGTGATCCTGCCGTGCGCGCACGCGGCACCATCGGCGGGTCGGTCGCCAACAACGACCCTGCCGCCTGCTATCCGTCGGCCTGCATGGCCTGTGCGGCGACGATCCACACCAACACGCGCGACATCGCGGCGGACGACTTCTTTCAGGGCATGTTCACCACAGCACTGGACGAAGGCGAGATTGTCACGGCTGTAACCCTCAAGGTGCCGGAAAAATCCAGCTACCAGAAGTTCGAACAGCCCGCGTCACGCTTTCCGCTTGTCGGTGTGTTCGTGGCCAAGCACGCGGACGGTGTCCGCGTCGGCGTCACGGGCGCATCCAACAACGGTGTCTTCCGCTGGGCCGAGGCGGAAGAGGCACTGTCATCCAACTTCAGCCCCGACGCCATCGAGGGGCTCAGCGTCAGTGCCGAAGACCTGATGGGCGATCTGCACGGATCGCCCGAATACCGCGCGCATCTGATCAAGGTCATGACCAAACGCGGCGTCGCCGACGCAAGCTGAAGGCCGGATTCGACGAATGAAAGGCCCTGCCATCAGGCAGGGCCTTTTTGCGTCCGTTACAGTGATCGCGCCCGCGCGGCGGACAGGATCGCGGCCACCACGAGGACGACGAACATCAGTTCGCTCAGCTCTTCCGAAACGACAGTCGCCCACGGGCCGATCACCGCAGCAATGGGCTGCATCAGCTCTTCGAACACCTGCCCCACCGCGGCGAAAACCCCGCCAAGAACCACCAGTTTCGGCCAGCGTCGCCCAGCCCGTAGCGCGCGCCACATCGCCGGAAAACCGAAGACGAAGAGTGTAACAACGCTGGCAAGCACAAAGACCGCGATGGCGCCGCCAAGGATGGCGTCGAAGGTGAACCCTTCCGCCGCGTAGAAGTCCGGCTGCAACAGACGTTCGTCGACAATCCAGACATCGAAAGGCGCCTCTCGAAAGGCCAGCAGCAGCGTCAGCGACACCATGTGCGGATAGAGCAGCCATGCCTGTTTATCGAAAAGCCATAGGAACAGGATCGGGCAGAGCATCCAGAGCAGAAAGGATAGAACCTCGATCGCACCGCTTTCCTGATTCCAGGCAGACGGCCCACCCGTCAGCGGCGTCACGATCAGGACGGACACAAAAACCGCCCCGAACAGAACAGGCATCCGGTGATCCGAAGAAATCAGCGTTTTGTTCATGGGTTCCCCGCAAGACATTCCAACCGGCCTGAAATCAAGCCGGTGGTGTCAAATAATCCGGACCCTTAAATCGAAGCGGCACCTTGAGCAAGGTGAGCGAGAGAAACTGCCGCGGCGTAAATACCCGTTTCACCACGTATTTTCGGCAAACAGGCCGCAGAAATGCAAAAGGCCCCGCGCAACGCAGGGCCTTTCGAACGTCTCGTTTTGATCAGTCGAAATCAGCTGTCGCTGCCGTCTTCGCTGTCGTCCATCTCGATTTCGGGACCGACGTCTGCAAGGTAGGCATACAGATCGTATGCGTCGTCCTCGGACCGGACCTGGAAGGCCATCTTGCCGCGTGCGCGACGGTCGTCCAGCGTCTCGCGCAGCCAACCGGTGGGGTCCTGCACGTAGCCCGCGAAGTTCTCTTCGGTCCAGACGGTGTCTTGCTCACCCAGATCGACGATCGCGTCGCTATAGCTGAAATCCTCGACGGTGCCGAGGGTGCGCATGGCCACGCCATAAAGGTTCGGGCCGGTGCGGGCATTGCGGCCTGCAAGGGTTTCGCCATCGTCGTTCACGACGACGTGGCACGCCACGCACTGACGGTTGAACGCTTCTTCACCTGCGGATACGTCGCCCTGAAGCTCCATGTCCGAGGTATGTGCTTCGGAAAAAGCGGGGGATGCGAACAGCGCCAGGCCTGCTGCGATTGCAAAATGTTTCATAAATCCTCCTTGTGGCCCAGTGAAACTACCGAGCGTCTGCACATAAGATTTAGCCTGTATGTGTGAAAGGCAAATCAATTTTTTCATGCAACCGCACGCGAAAGGGCGCACTGTTGCCATAACTCGCTCAACGCCATGACCAAACGGTCGATATCGGCGTCGGAATGCAGCGGTGAGGGGGTGAAACGCAGCCGTTCCGTGCCTTTCGGCACTGTCGGATAATTGATCGGCTGCACATAGATGCCATATTCTTTCAGCAGATAATCCGACAGCATCCGGCATTTGACGGGATCCTTGATCATCACCGGCACGATATGGCTGTCGTTCATCAGGTGCGGGATGCCTTCCGAATCGAGCCGGGCGCGCAATCGGGCGACCTGTCTGCGCTGCTTGTGGCGCTCGAACTGGCTTTCCTTCAGGTGGATGATCGAAACACGGGCCGCTGCAGCCACGGCGGGCGGGAGCGCCGTGGTAAAGATGAAGCCACTGGCGAAGGACCGCAGGAAATCGCACAGCGCCGCAGAGCCGGTGATATAGCCACCGACAACACCGTAGGCCTTGCCAAGCGTGCCTTCGATCAGCGTGATGCGGTCGGCCAGACCTTCCTGTTCACTGATGCCACCGCCGCGCGCGCCGTAAAGGCCGACGGCGTGGACCTCGTCCAGATAAGTCATCGCCCCGTATTTCTCGGCCACTTCAACGATCTCGCGCATCGGGCAGATGTCGCCGTCCATCGAATAGACCGATTCGAAAGCGACGATCTTGGGGACATCGGCTGGCAGGGCTGCCAACTTGGCTTCCAGATCGGCCACATCGTTGTGGCGCCAGATCACCTTTTGCGCGCGGGAATGGCGTATACCTTCGATCATGCTGGCGTGGTTGCCCGCGTCCGACAGAATCACGCAGTCCTGCAACCGCGAGCCCAGCGTCGTCAGCGCGGCCCAGTTCGACACGTAGCCGCTGGTGAACAGCAACGCGCCTTCCTTGCCGTGCAGGTCCGCCAGTTCACGCTCCAACAGCAGGTGATCGTGGTTGGTGCCCGAGATGTTGCGCGTGCCCCCTGCCCCGGTGCCGGTGCGCTGCACCGCGTCGCACATGGCGGCGATGACCTTGGGGTGCTGGCCCATCCCCAGATAGTCGTTGGAACACCAGACGGTCACATCGTTGATTTCACCGTCCTGATACTTGGCGGCACGGGGAAACTTGCCCGCCTTGCGCTCCAGCTCGGCGAAATAGCGATAGTTGCCGTCAGCCTTCAGCTGATCGAGCTGCGCGGAAAAGAGCGTGTCAAAGTCCATGAGGGCTTACCTTTCGGTCGCTTCGGGCACCGGGGGCCCTTGAGTCGGTTTGGGCAGCATCCAGCGCCAAAGGGCGGCGTCGGGCAGCGGAAGAACCATCAACCAATGCTCTAGCAGGGCAAGGGCCGCGATGGCGGTGAGAAGGGAATAGGTAGCAGCGACCCCTGCGGTATCGGCCAGTGCGATCTGGAAGATGAAACAGGCGGTCGTAAAGGTCAGAAAGGAAATCGCCAGAGGAAAGGCGATGGTCACAGGGCCTTGCCGAAAATAGCTCGCGATATGCGCCAGGGGCGTTGGCAAGAACTCGACATTGATCCGCGGCACGCCGAAGAAAAGATTAAGCTTGGCACAGATCCGGGCGAGGAAAAGCACCAGATAGGTCGCCGTGGCGACGTGGGTCACGTCACCGTTCGTCAGCACGACGATCAGCAACAGCCCCGCAACGATCAAAAGCTCGTGCCAGTAGATCGCAGTCCAGGCGGCGGCCAGCCGTCCCATCGGAGAGGCACCTGCCGGACAGACCTTGCGGTTGGGGCCGGTGACC
Organism: Loktanella sp.; assembly: GCA_020201155.1. Taxonomy (GTDB): domain Bacteria; phylum Pseudomonadota; class Alphaproteobacteria; order Rhodobacterales; family Rhodobacteraceae; genus JAIVHI01. The sequence goes on from JAIVHI010000167.1 coordinate 8,732, forward strand.
GCCCCGGTCAGAAACGTCAGTTCGATCGCACCCCAGATGGCAAGGGCGGCGACAAAACCGCCGTAGGCGGCCGCGACCGGCGGCAGACCGTCCAGCAGCGCGATGCCGATCGCCCCCGCCGCAGCCATCGGCACGGCCATCCAGGCCGCACGGGTATGGGCCGCCGCCCCACCCGCCCTGTCCGCGCGTCGCACGATCAGCAGCAGGGCGCCGGTCGAAAACCACCAGACAAAGCAGGCGAAAAGGGCGGCCATCCACACCATCAGTACGCAGGCTCCATTCGGCTGGACACAGGGGTTTCATTCGGGATCGCCGGGATCGCGTAAAGCGACACGAAGGCAAGCGTCGCCTTGGTCATGCCGCCGATCCGCGACACCATCCCGCCGACACCGCCACGCTTCTTGGCACGGGCGACCTGCACCGATGCGTCCTGCAACCGATCCAGACCCTTGCGCCAGCGCGGGTGGTCGATGTCCAGCGTCATCGGGAACACCTGCTTGGAGATTTCCGATGTCTTGCGGTAAACCTCTTGCCCGTACCATGCCGGATCGACGCCGAGCGCCTTGTGGAACTCGGGCCGCTGGTGGTCGCGCACCCACATGGTGCCGTAGACCGCCGTGAGGAAGAACTTGATCCAAAGACGATTCATCCGGCCTTGCGTCAGCTTGGGGTCGGTGCGCAGCAACAGGGCGAAGGCTTCGCCGTGGCTGAACTCGTCGTTGCACCATTCGCGGAACCATTTGAAGATCGGGTGGAACCGCTTGTCCGGATGCTCTTCGAGGTGGCGGAAGATAGTGATGTAGCGGGCGTAGCCGATCTTTTCGCTCAGGTAGGTGGCGTAGTAGATGAACTTGGGGCGGAAGTAGGTGTATTTCTTCTGCTGCGTCAGAAAGCCAAGGTTCACGGCGATGCCCGCTTCGCGCAAAGCGTCGTTGATGAAACCGGCGTGCCGCGCCTCGTCCCGGGCCATCAGCTGGAACAGCGTCGTGATATCCGTGTTCGATCCGCGCCGCTTCATTTCCTTGTAAAGCACGCAGCCCGAAAACTCGGCGGTGCAGGACGAGATCAGGAAGTCGATGAACTCGGCCTTCAGTGCCGGGTCCATGTTCTCCCAGTCGGCGTCCCAATCTGCCGTCTTCTTGAAATGGCCCTTGTTGGGGTCGCTTTTCATCTGCGCGATCAGCGCATCCCACTCGTCCCGGACGGGTGTCACGTCGATGGCGTCCATTTCGTCGAAATCGGTGGTGTAAAAGCGCGGTGTCAGCAGGGTGTTCTGCATGGCCACGGCGGTTGCCGCATCGTTATCCAGTGGCGGCAGCGCCTCTTGTGCGGCGATGGCCTCTTCGGCGGTGGCGGCTTCGGATGAGTGCATGTTCATGACAACACCTCTTCGGAGAACGAAAACTCGCAAAGTTCCATGAATTCAAAATCGCCCGTCCAGCGCGTCCAGATCTGTTCGAGCCCCGACGCCCGCGTGATCGTGGCAGTGCGGTCCACGCGGATCACTTCGCCGTAGGCGGCCATGATTTCGGGGCCCTGAACCTGAACGGTATCACCGGGGTGGATCACCGCCCCGTTGTTCAGACGCACATGGGCTGAAAGCTCCTCGAAGCGGTGGCTGATTTCCACGGTGCAGGGGGCTGTTTCGCGTGTTCGTGTGAAGAATCCCATAGTTCCCTCCTTATGGGTTTTACGGCACCAGCTTGGCGAAAGCGGCGACGTTGTCGGGGCCATACCCAACCAGCTCGATCGCGGTCTCTGTCGCGGGGTCGAGTATGGCGATCTGGCCGTTGAGCCGGCGAACGACCTGAACAGGCGCATTCTCCGGAGCGTTTTGCAGCATCCGCTCGCGGGCCAGGACCCGCCAGATGACGCCAATGAAACCATTCATTTCGCTATTGGAGTTTGCAACAACCGACCCGTCTTCGGCAACCACCGAAACGGTTCCGTCGCGCGTTCCGTCCAAGACGTAAGTGACGCTTGAAACGATCTCGGCGGGTGAACGTGTGCCGACGTGATCGCGGTCGGTCCAGACGGCAAGGCCGACAAGGACCAGCGACGTGGCCATAAGCGCGAACATCGCCTGAACAAGGATCCGCGGGACCATCTCGCGGTCGCGGTCTCGCATCTGGTTGGTCATCTGTGTCATGGGCTTACTCCGCTGCGACGGCGACGGGTGTCGCGCGTTCGATACGTGGCTCCGATACGCGCGCTTCGGCGGCATCGGCAAAGATTGCGGCGACCTTCGCGGCATCGGGGATGCAGCGCAGGGCGGGCTGGCACCGCGCGGTGTGCCACGGGCGCACGTGCGGCCATGACATCAGGTAGGAAATGCGGCTTTCACCGATCAACTCGAACGCCAGTGTGCCGGTGCCACCGCGCCGCGTCTCGAGCGAGGCATTACCGATCTGCGTGTAAGGCAGGTTCAGCGTCATGGTCAGCGCCGCACCGATCCGCATGGCGACGCGCTTGTTGGTCAGCGTATAGACCGCCGACCGGGCCTGGACCATGGCGACAACATAGACCAGCGCGCAGGCCAGAAGGCCGGCCAGCACGAACGGCACACCGTGCATCAGCGCCTCGCCCAACGGTGCTGTGTCCATCGACACGGCAACGCGCCAGACTGTCAGTACCGCAAAATATCCCGCGATCCAGCGCAGCTTCAGCGCCTCGCAGGCCAGCCGCCAGGGATCCGGGTTGCCTTGCCAAAGGATGTGTTCGCCCTTTGGCAGGGCTTCGGGCAATCCGCGAACGGGCTCGAATGCAAAATCGTCGTGGCTCATGGTGTCCCCTCCTTTGAGCATTAAAGCTTGGGTTCGGCGCGCTTCGGATCGGCATACATCGTGCCACCCCCGAACCAGCCCATAATCTTGTCTTCTTCCAGCTTGGTGACCACGCTGGGCGAAGCGGTCTGCGGAATGTCATCGAACTGCCCGCTGTAGAGCGACCGGATCTTCACGCGGTCGTTCTTGATGCGGGTCATCGTGAACGGGGCCAGCCGGATCTTGCCGGTGCCTTCGGGGTTCACGTCGATAACCAGATAGCGGACCAACTGCTCGGGGACATCGACCATCATGTCGACAATCCGTCCCACGACCTCACCATCGCCTGCCACAACGGCCTTGCCGCGCGGATCACGACCTGCTGCGACATGAAAGTCGGGCATTTCAGACATCAGCTTGATCTTGGGATGGCCGTGCGCGTCCAGCTCGGGGTCGTCCTTGCGGGGGGCCCAGCTTGCCGGTCCGACGCCGCCAAGCATCGGGTCGCCGGTTGGCGCAAAGGGGGCGCCGTAGTGCGTCTCGGTCTTGACCATGGGCAGGTCCGTGCGGTCACCGCGCGCCTGGCTTGGCAGCGACAGGGGGTCTTGGCCATCGCGCAGGATAAAAGTCTTGTCCTTGGGCAACGGGAACGGTCCCTGATTGGCGGCAGCAGTTCCATCCTCGTCTTCCAGCGGGTAGCCTTCGCGCATGTTTTCAGTTTGCAGGTAGTAGACGAGCAGCGCGAAAAAGAGCCAAAAAGCCCAGATTGCGACGCTTGCAAGATCGACGTTACCAAAGAATTCGATACCAACCATTGTGGAGTCCTCCGCGGGTCAGGTGGGAAAATCGGCAAGGCCGAAAGGCCGGGCCGAAGATGAGGCCGCGCGGTGCCGAACAAGCGGACCCAAAGCGACAAGAGTGATGAAAAGCAGACCGATTTCGATGTGATAGACCACCGAATAGCCGACGGCCGGGTCGGTTAGACCGGGGCCAAGCGCGCCACTGGTGGCCGCATGTCCGACAACGTCGTGGATCGTGCCGCCGATGACGATGGACAGTCCCGCCGCCGTCGCCTGTGCCGCGCCCCACGCCCCCAGCGCAAGGCCGCGGCCTGCGAGGCTCGAGGTCTTGAGCGCCATGGCCGCCGTCAGGGTCGACACCGAAAACAGACCGCCGCCGAAACCGATCAGCCCCGCGCCAAAGAAAAACAGAGACACGGAATTAAGCGGTCCGGCAAAGATCACGGCGCAAAACGCCGCAAGCCCGAACAGAACACCGCGGGCCGCCATGCGGAACGGAGGCATCCCCCGTGCCAGCCAACGGGCGGCAAAAGCAAATCCGATCAGTGCGCCGATGGCCCACATCGCGGTCAGCAGCGTCGTCGAAGCCACGCTGAGCCCCAGTATCTCGCCGCCGTAGGGTTCAAGCAGCACGTCCTGCATATTGAACGCCATCGTGCCAAGAAACACCACGACCAAAAGCCGCGTGACAGGTCCGCCCTTGGCGAAATCGGCCCAGGCCGTGCGGAAGGCGGGGCGCGGCGCGGCCCGTTCTTCGCGGGTCATCGGGGCCATTTTTTCCTGCTTCCACAGGGCGATCACGTTCAGAACAATGGTGGCCACCGCAGTACCCTGAATCACCTGGATCAGGCGCAGTTCGCTGAAGTCGCGAAGCAAAGTGCCGACGATCAGCGCGGAAACAAGCATGCCAAGCAGGAACATCACGTAAAGCAGGGCCACGACGCGGGGACGCGTTTCGTCATCGGCACGGTCGGCGGCAAGGGCCAGACCGGCGGTCTGCGTCATGTGCATGCCCAGACCGGTCAGCAGGAATGCCAGACCGGCACCGACCTCGGCCGCAAAGGGCATGTCGACGGCCTGATCGCCGGTGAACAGGACCAAGCCCATCGGCATGATCGCAAGGCCACCGAACTGCCAGAGGGTGCCGAACCACAGGTAAGGCACCCGCTTCCAACCGATGGCAGAGCGATAGGTGTCGGACTTGAAGCCCAGCAGCGCGCGGAAGGGCGCGATCAAAACCGGGATCGCGATGAACAGTGCGACCAGCATGGCGCCAACGCCCAGTTCCACGATCATCACGCGGTTCAGCGTGCCCAGCAGCATGACGCCCGCCATGCCGACCGAGATCTGGAACAGCGACAGCCGCAAGAGCTGACCGAGGGGCAGCCCCTCGCTGGCCGCATCCGCGAAGGGCAGCATGCGGGCGGTCAGGCCCTTGATCGTGCGGCGGGGGATCAGCATGGGCGGACCTCCAAAGCGGTCGAGATGTAGAATTTCGCGTTGATGCGTTCGACTTCGCGCAACATGCCAGCGGTCAGGCGGGCCGCGACCCGTGCTGGCACCTGCGGCACCATCACGGGCGACCGGTCAGCACGCGGGAAAAGTTTGCCCGCCCGCCACATCAGCATCAGCAGGGCCGTGCGCGGGGCAAGGGTAAAGACGACCGAACCGGTCGTGCGGCGGGCCAGCCCGTCCAGCACCTCGGCGACCGTGGCGGTGTCGTAGTAAATCAGGCTGTCCATCGCGACGACGTGGTCAAATCCGCCAAGCGCGTCGTCCAGCATGTCGCCGGCGGTAAAGGTGATCCGGTCCGCCAGATGGGCGGGGCAGCGGCGTTGCGCGATGTCAATCAGCGCAGGCGAGATGTCGGCGGCCACGACATCGGCCCCACGCTCGGCCAGAAGCACCGACAGCGCACCGGTTCCACAACCGGCATCGAGCACGCGCAGGCCGGTCAGATCGGCAGGCAGCTGGTCCAGCAGCACGGCCCGCATCCGGTCACGCCCGGCCCGCACCGTCGCACGAATGCCCGACACGGGCGCGTCCGATGTCAGACGCTCCCACGTGCGGGTTGCGGTGCGGTCGAAGTAGTCCTCGACGCGGTCGCGCGTGTCGCGATAGCCGTCGTGGGCCGCGACAGGGCGGCCCACGGTCAGGCCCGGTGCAGGTGCGCTCTGGAAACCGCCGTCAGCCATCAATCGAACCCCAGAAGCTCAAAGATCTCACGGTCGGGCAGACATTCAGGCGCCATCGGCAACGTGCCGTTCCAAAGCGTTTCGGCAAGGCGGATGTATTCTTTGCGGACCTGGACGATTTCCTCGTCATCGGGCATCTCGAAAAGGGTCTTCTTCTTCAGCCGCGACCGGCGGATCGCGTCGAGATCGGGCATGTGGGCCAGCCGATTGAAGCCGACCGTGCGGCAGTAGCGGTCCACCTCGTCGGTGTCCTTGCTGCGGTTGGCGATACAGCCCGCAAGCCGCACCTTGTAATTGGTGGATTTCGCCTGCACCGCCGCGATGATCCGGTTCATCGCATAGATGCTGTCGAAATCGTTGGCCGTGACGATCAATGCGCGGTCGGCATGTTGCAGCGGCGCGGCGAACCCGCCGCAGACCACGTCGCCCAGCACATCGAAGATCACCACGTCGGTATCGTCCAGCAGGTGATGCTGCTTGAGAAGCTTGACGGTCTGACCCACGACATAACCGCCGCAACCGGTGCCTGCAGGCGGGCCGCCCGCCTCCACGCATTTCACACCGTTGTAGCCTTCGAAGACGAAGTCTTCGGGGCGCAGTTCTTCGGCGTGGAAATCCACATCCTTGAGGATGTCGATGACGGTCGGCACCAGTGTGCCGGTCAGCGTAAACGTGCTGTCGTGCTTGGGGTCGCAGCCGATCTGCAAAACCCGCTTGCCCAACATTGTAAATGCCGCCGACAAGTTCGACGAGGTCGTCGATTTGCCGATCCCGCCCTTGCCGTAGACGGCAAAGACCTTTGCGCCTTCGATCTTTGCGTCTTCCGGCTGATGCACCTGCACCGAGCCGTCGCCGTCAAGACCTTTGAGGTCGGGGATGGTTCTGTCCAAAGCCATGTTCAGTCCTTTCAGGGCCTATTCGGCCGCTATTCCTTCGAGCCGGTCTTCCAGCGCGTCTGCCGCCTGTCTCAGGCCGGCAAGAGTTTCGTCGTCGGGGGTCCAGTAGGACCGGTCGCTTGCTTCCAGCAAACGGTTCGCCATGCGGGCACTGGCAGCAGGGTTCAGCTTGCCCAGTCGCTCGCGCATTTCCTCGTCCAGAACAAACGTCTCCGAGAGTTTCTGATAAACCCAGGGCTCCACTTGTCCCGTTGTCGCGGACCAGCCCACCGTGTTGGTGATATGGGCCTCGATCTGGCGCACGCCTTCGTGGCCATGCTGCAACAGGGGTTCGAAATACCGGGGGTTCAGGCTGCGCGACCGCGTCTCCAGCGCGACCTGATCGCGCAGGGTCCGCACCGTGCCTTCGCCGCGCGTCTGGTCCCCGATGAACACCTGTGTCTCGCTGCCGCGTGCGCGTTTCACCGCGCGGGCGATACCACCCAGCGTGTCAAAGTAGTGGTCCACCGTGGTGACACCCAGCTCGACGCTTTCCAGGTTCTGATAAGCCAGATCGACCGTCTTCAGCGTGGCCTGCAACAGGCCTGCGTTCTGCGTCGGATTGCCATCGGTGCCATAGGCGAAGGATTTCCGCGCCTCGTAGGCATCCGCCAGTTCGTCCTCGTCGCCGAAGGCCGAACTGTCGACCAGCTGGTTGACGTTCGCGCCGTAGATGCCTTCCGCGTTCGAAAAGACGCGCAGGGCCGCGGTCTCGATCGGGCAGTCCTGCTCTTTGGCGTAGGCCAGCGCATGAGCGCGAATGTAATTCTGCTCCAGCGGCTCGTCCGCCGTGGCGCATTTCAGCGCGGCCTCGGCCAGCAGCTTGGTCTGCAAGGGCAGCAGGTCGCGGAAGATGCCGGACAGCGTCATCACCACGTCGATGCGCGGGCGACCCAGGTCGGCCAGCGGGATCAGATCGGCACCGCACAGGCGGCCATAGCTGTCAAAGCGCGGTGTCGCGCCCATCAGCGCCAGGGCCTGCCCGATCGGGCCACCGTCTGACTTGATGTTGTCGGAGCCCCAAAGCACCAGCGCCACCGTGCGCGGAAGTGTTTCTTGCGTATCCAGCAGCCGCTGCGCCTGTGCGGCACCCGACAGCAAGGCAAAGGTCGTGGGCATCCGGAACGGATCGAACGCGTGGATGTTGCGCCCCGTCGGCAGGATGTCGGGCTGACGGATCAGGTCGCCACCGGGCACCGGCGCCATGAAATGCCCCGACAGCGCGTTCATCAGCGCAGGCAATTCATGATCGACTGACAGCAACAGCTCGACGCGCGCGGCAGTCTCCGCGTCGGTTTCCATCGCGGCGATGTAGCGGGCGCGGGCCTCGGGCACCATCGGCTTGCCGACGATATGCAGCCCATCGGGGATCAGTGCCGCTTCGGTTTCCAGCAGCTTCAGCCAAAGTGCGGCGGGATCGCTGCCATCCAGATCGACAAGTGCTGCCTGATCGACGATCAGCGCCGCCAGATCATCGCGGCTGACATCGGTCGGCGCCATTTCACGCCAGCGCGTCAGGCTGTCCTTGAGATCGATCAGACCCTTGTAAAGCCCCGCCTGGGCCAGTGGCGGCGTCAGGTGCGTGACCGTGATCGCGTTCGACCGGCGTTTTGCCAGCGTGGCTTCCGACGGGTTGTTGGCGGCATAAAGATAGATGTTCGGCAGGTTCCCGATCAGCCGGTCGGGCCAGTCGTTGCCAGACGGCCCCGCCTGCTTGCCCGGCATGAATTCCAACGCGCCGTGCATCCCGAAGTGCAGCAGCACGTTGGCTTTGAAATCGGCCCGCAGCCAACGGTAGAAAGTGCTGAACGCGTGCGTCGGGGTAAAACCGCGCTCGAACAGCAGCCGCATCGGGTCGCCTTCGTAGCCGAACGCCGGCTGCACGCCCACAAAGACGCGGCCGAACTGCGCACCAAGGATGAACACACCGCTGCCATCGGATTGCGACCGACCGGGGGCCGGGCCCCACTGGGCTTCGATCTCGTCCAACCAGGGCGTTTCGGCCACGATGCGGTCGGCGCTGACATGGGCCGCGACATTGGCCTCCTGCCCGTATTGCTGGGCGTTGCCCTTGAGGACGATCATGCGCAGATCGTCGACCGTGGCCGGGACCTCGACGTCATAGCCCTCCGACTTCATCCGGTTGAGCGTATTGAAAAGGGACTCGAAGACGCTGAGATAGGCCGCCGTGCCGACAGCACCCGCATTCGGCGGAAAGCCGTAAAGCACCACGGCCACGTTCTTGTCAGCGTTTTCGGCGCGGCGCAGATGTGCCAGACGGCGCGTGCGTTCAGCCAGTGCATCGATCCGCTCGTGGCAGGGCGCCATCGCCTTGACGTGGCTGGCACTTTCGCAGTTATGCGAACAGCCGTGACAGCCACCCAGTGCATGACGGCCCGCAAAGACCGTCGGGTTGGTCGCACCGTCGATTTCGGGCAGCGCCACCAGCATCGTCGTCTCGACCGGGCCAAGGCCCTGTGCCGACCCGGACCATTCCGACAGCGTCTGGAACTCCAGAGGTTGGGCCGCAATATAGGGCACGTTCAGCCCCGCCAGCGTAACAAGCGCGGCGGCGCTGTCGTTGTAGGCCGGACCACCGACAAGGCTGAAACCGGTCAGCGATACAAGCGCGTCAACATCCTGCATGTAGTTGTCGATCGCAGGACGCCCGTCCAGCCCCCCGGCGAAACCGGGGATCACGCGCATGCCCTTGGCCTCGAACTGGCGGATGACGGCGTCGTAATGCGCGGTGTCACCGGCCAGAACGTAGGACCGCAGCATCAAAACACCCACCTTCGGTCCCTCGCCCGCGGCGGGCAATTTGGCCGCATCCGTCACGATGTGGTGGTCCGGCAGATCCGGGTGGTATAGACCCACATCCGGATATTCGACAGGGGGTGCCGCACGGGCCACCTCCCAATCGGGGCGGTCGGCGTAACGGCCGATCAGGAACCGGATCAGGCCTTCGATATTATCATCGGAGCCGCCCAGCCAATATTGCATCGACAGGAACCAGGCCCGCAGGTCCTGCGCCTTGCCGGGGATCAGCTTCATCATCTTGGGCAGACGGCGCAGCATCTTCATCTGCTTGGCGCCCGACGCGCCCGACGGCTTGGCCGATCCGCGCAGCCGCTGCATCAGCTTCATCGCACCCGACTTGGGCTTCGCCATGTCGAGATTGCCCATCTTGGTCAGCCGCACCAGCGAACTGTCCGAAACCATGGCGACCAGCGCATCGCAATGGTCGCGTCGCGCGGTCAGCGCAGGCAGGATCGCCTGCACATGCTCTTCCAGGAACAAGACGCTGAGGATCAGGATATCCGCCTCACCGATCGCATTCCGTGCCGCCGTCAGGGCTGCGGGATCGGCACCCCACTCCGCTGCGGCGTGAACCGTGACCTCGAGCCCGGGGAACTGCGCCGCAAGATCGGGCGACACACGTGCCACGGGGCCGGCGGCGTGGCGGTCCAGCGTCAGGATGGTGACGCGGTAGATCTGATCAACGTTATCTCGCATAATGAGCCTTCGCTTCATAAAGAGTATCGACCGAAATCTCGGACACACCCTGTCGGGCTGCGAAACTCTCGGTGTTGCGCCGGGCCTTACCGCGCACGAAAAAGGGGATCTTGCGCAGTTCGCGTTCTGCATCATCCAGCCAGATGACCTGCGCTTCTTCCTTCATCTCGGCCGGTAAACTCCGGGGGGTCTGGGGGGCTGGCCCCCCGTCTTCGACGCGCGCCGTCGCAGCGCCACCGTGGTGGCTCGCGCCCGCGTCGTCGTGGAATTCGAAATCCGACCGGAACATGTGCAGCAGGTGCTCTTCCAGCCCCATGACCAGCGGATGCACCCAGGTGTCGAAGATGACATTGGCACCTTCGAACCCCATCTGGGGCGAATAGCGTGCGGGAAAGTCCTGCACATGAACCGGCGCGGAGATCACGGCGCAGGGAACGCCCAGCCGCTTGCCGATGTGCCGTTCCATCTGGGTGCCGAGGATCATCTCGGGCTGCAGCTCGCGGATCGCGTCTTCGACTTCGAGGTAATCCTCGGTAATCAGGGCATCGACGCCGAAGTCCTTGGCCAGCGCCCGGATGGGGCGGGCCATTTCCCGATTGTAGCATCCAAGGCCTGTGACCTCGAAGCCCATCTCGTCGCGGGCGATGCGGGCGGCAGCGGCCACATGGGTTCCATCACCGAAGATGAAGACCCGCTTGCCGGTCAGATAGGTGCTGTCGACCGAGGCCGAATACCACGGCAGACGCAGCCGGCTTTCGTCGGCCTTGCAGGGCAGACCGGTGATCGTGGCGATCTCGGCAAGGAAATCGCGCGTGGCGCCGACGCCGATCGGCACGACCTTGGTGAAAGGCTGGCCCAGTTCGCGTTCGCACCACCGGGCCGCCGCTTCGGCGGTTTCGGGATACATCAATACGTTGAAATGCGCGGCCCCTGTACGGGCGATATCGGCGGGCGTGCTGCCCATCGGGGCCACGACGTTGACCGAGATACCGATATCCGACAGCAGCCGCGTCAGTTCCTCGACATCGTCACGGTGCCGAAAGCCCAGTGCGGTCGGGCCGATGAGATTGCAGGTGATCTCGGGCGTCCGCTCCATCGGGAGGGCCAGGGCGCGGACGATCTGGAAGAACGTCTCATCGCAGCCGAAGTTTTCCTTGCGCTGGTAGCTTGGCAGTTCAAGCGGAATGACGGGGATCGGCAGGTTCAGCGCTTCGGTCAAACCGCCCGGGTCGTCCTGGATCAGTTCGGCGGTGCAGGAGGCGCCGACGATCATCGCCTGCGGTTGAAACCGCTCGTAGGCATCGCGGGCGGCGTCCTTGAACAGCGTCGCCGTGTCCGAGCCCAGATCGCGGGCCTGAAACGTCGTGTAGCTGACCGGCGGGCGGTGGTTGCGACGCTCGATCATGGTGAACAGCAGATCGGCGTAGGTATCGCCCTGCGGCGCGTGCAACACGTAATGCAGACCCGTCATGCCCGTAGCGACACGCATGGCACCCACATGGGGCGGGCCTTCGTATGTCCAGACGGAAAGCTTCATAGGATTGTCCCGCCTGTGGCCAGTGTCGGACCGGGGCTCTGCCCCGGACCCCGGAGTTTTTGGGCCGAGATGAAGAGGGAGATCATTCCGCGGCCTCCAGCTTCAACAGCCCACGGCGGCGCAGGGGGCGCGAGAAGAGACCGGCGAGATCACCCGCCTGCTCGTAGAAATGCACCGGGGTAAAGACCAGTTCGATCGCCCATTTGGTGGTCAGACCTTCCGCTTCGAGCGGGTTGGCAAGGCCCAGACCGCAGACGGTCAGGTCGGCGCGGGCGGCGCGGGCGCGGTCCAGCTGCTTTTCCACGTCCTGCCCTTCCGCGATCTGCGGACCGGCGGGCAGCAGGTCCAGATCGGGACCGTGCAGGGCGTGGTTGATATAGGGCGACGCGACTTCCAGCGCGGTCATTCCGCATTCGCGGGTCAGGAACCGGGCCAGCGGGATTTCCAGCTGGCTGTCGGGGAAAAAGAAAACCGACTTGCCGTTCAGCCCTTCGGAGGCCTGCGCGATAGCCTTTCGCGCACGGGCACGGGGCGCGTCGGTGACGGCTGCAAAGGTTTCGGCATCGACGCCGAATTCGGACGCGATAGCGGAAAGCCATGCGGTCGTGCCTTCTTCACCAAACGGGAAAGGGGCCGCGATATGCGTCGCGCCGCGCCCGGTGAGGGCTGCGGCGGTTTCGCCGAGGAAGGGCTGGGTCAGTGCGAAGACAGTGTTGGGACCGACGGCTGTTTCATCGTCGATCTTGCGGGCGGGCAAAAGACGGATGGGTCCGATGCCCATCGCCTCGAGCAGACCCACCATCTGGTCCTCGACCACGTCGGGCAGCGCACCGACCAGCAGCAATTCGCGGGCATCCGTCTTGGGCAGGACCGGCACCATCGAGCAGAGACAGGCGTCCTCGCCTTCGGTGAAGGTCGTTTCGATCCCCGAGCCGGAGTAGTTCAGCACCCGCACGCGCGGCGCGTGGGTCTGGCTGAGGCGCTCCGCCGCGCGGGACAGGTCCAGCTTGATGACCTCGGACGGGCAGGAGCCCACGAGAAACAGCTGGCGGATATCCGGGCGCCGTTCGAGAAGGCGCGCGACCTCGCGGTCGAGTTCCTGGTTCGCGTCCTTCAGACCGGCCAGATCGCCTTCTTCCAGAATCGCGGTGCCGAAACGCGGCTCGGCGAAGATCATCACACCGGCAGCACTTTGCAGCAGGTGAGCGCAGGTGCGTGAGCCCACGACAAGGAAGAACGCATCCTGCATCTTGCGGTGCAGCCAGATGATTCCGGTCAGGCCGCAGAAGACCTCGCGCTGGCCCCTTTCCTTGAGAACGGGGGCGTTGCGGCATCCGCCCTGCGGCGGCGGGGTCGGTTGAACGGTCATGCGAGCGCTCCTGTCGGGGTGGATTGCAGGCGGGCCGCCCGCAGCTTCAAGATGAACTGCGCGGCGTTGACGACATAGGTGAGGTAGGCGGCGAGAGCCACGAGCATAAGGGCCTGAGGAGCCATCCAGCCACCGATCAGCGCCACCAGATAAAGGGTATGCAGCGCGATGACGATCATCGACACCGCGTCTTCCCAGAAGAAAGCGGGGGCGAAAAGATAGCGCCCGAAGACGACCTTCTCCCAGATCGCGCCGGTCACCATGATGAGGTAGAGAATGGCGGTCTTGAGAACGACCGACACCGTCGCGGCCAGATAGCCTTCGCCCGTCGCCATGTAGCGCAGGACCAACACCAGCGAGACGGCGAAGACGAGGAACTGGAAAGGAGCAAGCAGCCCCTGAACCAGTGTCCAGCGTGTCGCGTCGCGGCGTGCCCGTTGGGCCGGGGTGTAGAGTTCACCCCTTACCGGGCGGGATGCAGTGTGCGGTGACATGCGGTGTTCCTTGGCTTGGTCTTGCCTGAAGATAAGGCGATTGGCGCCAAGGTGTCAACTTAGACTTACACTTTTCTGTCACGAATTTTGGACGCCTCAGTCACACTGCCCGCATCAGAATTGACGGTTCAAACAAAAATGCGGGCCTTCGGTCAGTTTTGTGCAATGCTGAAGAAAAGGCTCGGCTCCGACTTGCGAATCAGTCTTTCTTCAGGAGATGGGGGCGCTATGCCGAGAAATTACAAGAGAATCCCGCAGCAAATGCGCCAGGACGCACCCGGTGTCGTTGACGACCTGGCCTCTTTTGCCCTGTCGCGCGTGGCGACACGCAAGGTTTACACGTCACCCGCCAACCCCAAACCCGACGTGACACTTCGCCTGCTTGAGTCCGTCATGGATCGCTCGCACGAGGCACATCGTGCCGTAGTGTCGCAGATGCTGGAGACCGGAATAAGCCCCGAGGCCATTGCCGACATCTATATTCCCGAAGTCGCCCGCCAGATGGGGACCGAGTGGGAAGCCGATGTCTCGGGCTTCGCACAGGTCACGCTGGGAAGTTACCGGTTGCAGGTCTTGCTGCGTGATCTCGACGAGATCTGGGACACCGGGTTTTCGGGCATCGGGGTCGACACCCGCAACCTTGTCCGGGTGATGACGGTGCCCGGCGCACAGCACACCCTGGGCGCCTCGGTCGTGTCGACGCAGTTGCGCCGCCTTGGATGTTCGGTCCGGCTGCAGGTCGGTCGGTCCGACGCGGACGACGACAGCCAGAACGGTCCGGACCGCTGCGACGCAATCTTCATTTCCGCATCCCGCAGCGACCCGCTGGGCGGCGTCGCCGTTCTGATCGCGGGACTGCGCGGGGATGCGATGGACCCGCCCCCCATCGTTCTGGGCGGCACGCTTCTGGATGCCGTAGAGAATGCAAAGACGGCGACCGGCGCGGACTTCGTTACGCTCGATCCGGTTGCAGCCCTTGAATTTTGCGGCATCATGCCGACTTTGAGGGTAGGTCAATGACGTATTCGCGCCATGCTATCCGAAATGAAAAACAGTCCGAGGGCCCATGAAATCTACTAAAGAAGCCCAATGGGACGTCGGTGCTGTCCCTCTCATCTCACCCGAGGCCCTCACGAACATCGTGGCGGCCGTGGCCGATATCGCGGTTGTCATCGACAAGGACGCCAAGATCCTGGCTGTTCTGTCGAATCCCTTTCACGGCGTCCTGACCGATCTTCCCGCATGGGAAGGACGCGATGTGCGCGGCCTGCTGACCGTCGAATCGGTTTCCAAGTTCGACCGTGCGCTTGGCGAGGCCACCGTCAAAGGCGCGCCGCCCCGCGCGACCGAGTTGAACCACAAGGACCCGACCACAGCCGCCGAATTTCCTGTCTCCTATACCCTGCACCGGCTGTCGTCGGACGGCGCCATGCTGATGATGGGGCGTGACCTGCGCCCGATCGCGGATCTGCAGCAGCAACTCGTTAACGCCCAGATCGCCGTCGAGCGCGATTATGAAAAGCAACGCGGCTTTGACACGCGGTTCCGCGTCCTGATGCATGCCACGCATGACCCCGTCGCCTTCATCACGGTCGGCACCGGCCGGATCGACGAAGTCAACGGTGCAGCCGCATCGCTTTTCGGACGCACGGCAGAAGAGCTGAAGGGCGCCGATTTCGCAGAGCTTTTCGATTATCAGAATCAAAGCGAACTGAACGCCGATCTGGCCGCAGCAGCGCTATCGGACGACGGGTCGTCTACGCTTGCGCTCAATCTCAAGCGCAAAGGTCACAAGGTATCGGTCCAGCCGTCATTCTTCCGCGCCGCCGGCGTGCGGATGCTGATGTGCAGGCTGTCGGTCGCCGACCCTGTGGCGCCGACCGAGAATGCGGTCGATTCCCGGTTTGATGCGCTGTTCCGGCGCGGACCCGATGCCATTGTCTTTACGGCCGCCGACGGCACCATTCTGACCGCGAACGATTCGTTTCTTGCACTCATCGATGCCAATGAGGAGGACAGCCTGCGCGGTCAGTCCCTGTCAGATTATCTGGACCGTGGCACCATTGAACAAAAGGCCCTGCTTGAAAACGTTACGCGGTCGGGCCGGATCAGTACCTATTCCACCCGTCTCAAGGGCAAATTCGACTCCCGCAATCCGGTTGAGCTGTCCGCGACACGGCTGGCCGGCGCAGGCAACTCTGCCGTCGCATTTGTGATCCGCGACACGGCAAGATCTGAATCGACCCGTAGCAGGACCGAAGCCTCGAACGAAAACACGCCAGAGGACCGGACATCGGTCATCGATCTGGTCGGCTCGACCTCGCTTAAGGAAATCGTGGCCGATACGACGGACGTGATTGAAAAGATGTGTATCGAAACAGCACTCGAATTGACCGGGAACAACCGCGCCGCAGCCGCCGAGATGCTTGGGCTCTCACGGCAATCTCTCTACGTGAAGCTGCGAAAATTCGATCTGCTGGGCAGACCCGACGCCAATTGACCAAAAAACCAGCAGTGTCTACTTAGATTTACACTTGCTGGATTAAGTCTGTCAGTTTAAGTTGACAGCCATGCATAGCACGGTTGCCATCCCCCATCGACGCTGGCCAGATCCTCTGGCCCTGTTGCGGCTTATCAAGCCCATCACCTGGTTTCCGCCCATGTGGGCGTATCTCTGCGGCGTCGTGTCGATCGGCGTGTCCCCTGCCGGTCAAGGCGGGCTGATCCTGTTGGGCCTGATTCTTGCCGGGCCCTTGGTCTGTGGCATGTCGCAAGCCGCGAACGACTGGTGCGACCGCCACGTGGACGCCATCAATGAACCCGACCGCCCGATCCCTTCGGGCCGCGTGCCGGGCCGTTGGGGTCTATGGGTCGCGCTTGCCATGTCGGCATTGTCACTTCTTGTCGGGTTGGCGCTGGGGCCGTGGGGCTTTGGCGCGACGGTCGTCGCCGTTCTTGCCGCTTGGGCCTATTCCGCCGAGCCCGTTCGCCTGAAGCGGTCGGGCTGGTGGGGGCCGGGGCTTGTCGGGCTTTGCTACGAAGGCCTGCCGTGGTTCACCGGCGCGGCAGTGCTGGCCGCAGGCGCACCACCTTTGCCCGTGGTCATCGTGGCATTGCTTTACGCCATCGGCGCGCATGGCATCATGACCCTCAACGATTTCAAGGCCCTCGAAGGCGACACGCAGATGGGCGTCAATTCGCTGCCGGTCACGCTTGGCCCGGAAAAGGCCGCGCGTCTGGCCTGCTGGATCATGGCGGTGCCGCAAACGGTCGTCATCGCACTCCTCTTTCTTTGGGACCGTCCGGTTCACGCGCTGATCGTCACGGCCCTTTTGGCCGCGCAATTCGCCGCGATGCGGGTGCTGCTGACCGACCCCAAGGGCCGCGCGCCTTGGTATAACGGCACCGGCGTTCTGGCCTATATCTCCGGCATGATGGTGTCCGCCATCGCCCTGCGCGCCGTGGGGGCATTATGAAGCTATCGTGGATCCAGATCGTCCGCCTTGGCCTCGTGCAGATGGCGCTGGGGGCGATCGTCGTCCTGACCACATCGACCCTGAACCGGCTGATGGTGGTCGAGCTTTCGCTTCCCGCCATTCTGCCCGGGCTGCTGGTGGGTCTGCACTACGGCATCCAGATCACCCGGCCCAACTGGGGCTTCAAATCCGACAGCGGCGGCAATCGCACCCGCTGGATCATCGGAGGTATGGTGATTCTCGCCCTAGGGGCAAATCTGGCCACGCTTGGCATATTGCTGCTGGCCGGATCGTTCTGGATCGGCATGGCCGTGTCGGTTGCGGCCTATGCGCTGATCGGTATCGGCGTCGGCGCATCGGGCACATCCCTGCTGGCGCTTCTGGCGACAACGACCGAACCACGCCGCCGCCCTGCTGCCGCCACCATTACATGGCTGATGATGATCCTCGGAATCGCCGCCACGGCAGGCATCGTCGGCGCCGCCCTCGACCCCTACACCCCTGCCCTGCTGATCCGTATCGTCCTGCTCGTCACCGGCATCGCCTGCGTCGCGACAGCCCTGGCGGTTCACGGCATCGAAACCCGCGTGACAGCCGAGGCCGCATCCGACCCCACCCCGTTCCGCAAAGGACTGGCCGAGGTCTGGGACGAGCCGCGCACGCGGAACTTCACCATCTTCGTCTTCCTGTCGATGACCGCCTATTTCATGCAGGAACTGATCCTCGAGCCCTACGCGGGCCTGGTCTTTGCCTTCACACCCGGCGAATCGACAACGCTCTCGGGTGCACAGAACGGCGGCGTCTTCATCGGGATGCTGCTGGTCGGCATCGCCGCCACCGGCCTCAAGATCGGGTCGCTTCGATCCTGGGTCATCGCGGGATGCACAGGCTCTGCCCTTGCCCTTGTCGTCATCGCGCTCATTGGCGCGCAGGGGCCGGGCGCACCGCTTTTGCCCGCGACCGTCGCACTCGGGTTCTTCAACGGCATGTTCGCCGTCGCCGCCATCGGATCGATGATGGCCCTCGCCGGAGAAGGCCGTGGCCGCCGCGAAGGCACCCGCATGGGGCTTTGGGGTGCGGCTCAGGCCATGGCCGCCGGCTTTGGCGGCCTCGTCGGGGCCGGCATCGTCGATTTGCTGCGTCTGGTCAGCCCGGACGCCACCGCTTTCGCCACCGTCTTCCTGATCGAAGCCGGAATCTTTGTCGCAGCAGCCCTCATGGCCGCCGCCATCATGGACAGGGGGCGCATACAGCCCTTGCTGGTCCCGGGAGAATAAACATGTTCGATGTCGTTGTTGTCGGGGGCGGACCTTCGGGTGCAATCGCCGCAGAGGACCTTGTCAGGTCCGGTCATTCCGTCGCCCTGCTGGACCGCGCGGGCCGGATCAAACCCTGCGGCGGGGCCATCCCTCCACGCCTTATTGCGGATTTCGCTATTCCCGACAGCCAGATCGTCGCCAAGGTGAACACCGCGCGGATGATCTCGCCCACCGGCAGGCAGGTCGATATCCCCATCGAGAACGGCTATGTCGGGATGGTGGATCGCGAACATTTCGACGAATACCTGCGCACCCGCGCCACCGACGCAGGTGCGACCCGTATCACCGGCACCTATTTGCGCATCGACCGCAGCGACGGCACCGCCGTGATCTACCGCGACAAGGACACAGGCGAGGAACGCAGGCTTCCCACCACGCTGATTATTGGCGCGGACGGGGCCCGGTCGAACGTGGCGCGCACGGAAGTGCCCGGCGGCGATACCATTCCCTACGTCATCGCCTACCACGAGATCATCGAAGCGCCCGCCGCGACCCTTGCCTACGACCCCAAGCGCTGCGACGTCATCTACGACGGTGCGATTTCGCCCGACTTCTACGGCTGGGTCTTCCCCCACGGGGCGCAGGCCAGCGTCGGCATGGGCACGCAGGTCGCCGGCGTCGACCTCAAGGCGGCAACGGCTGCATTGCGCGCCGCGTCCGGCCTGACCGACTGCAAGACGATCCGCCGCGAAGGCGCGCCGATCCCGCTCAAGCCGCTGGATCGCTGGGACAACGGACGCGATGTGGTGCTGGCCGGAGATGCCGCAGGCGTCGTCGCGCCCTCCTCCGGTGAAGGCATCTATTATGCAATGGTCGGGGGCCGCGTCGCCGCCACCGCCGCTGCCGCCTGTCTCAAAACGGGCCGCGTGTCCGACCTGAAACTCGCGCGCAGCCTGTTCATGCGCGAGCACAAGCAGGTGTTTCGCGTATTGGCCGCGATGCAGAAGGCCTATTACCGGTCCGATGACCGCCGCGAGCGCTTCGTGTCGCTCTGCCATGATGTCGACGTGCAGCGTCTGACCTTCGAGGCCTATATGAACAAGAAACTTGTAAAAGCGCGGCCCATGGCGCACGTCAAGATCGGGCTGAAGAACCTCGCCCATCTGCTGCGTCTGGTGCCTGCCCGCCGCGTATGAAGGTGATGATCCCCGCTTGGGTCGGGGACACGCTCGAACCGGTCGAAAAGCTCGAAGTCCACCAGCGCGGCCTTCGACACAAGGCCATTTCCGTCTTCATCATGGCGGGTCGCGACGTGCTTTTGCAGCAGCGGGCATTGGGAAAATACCATACGCCCGGCCTGTGGACGAACAGCTGCTGCACCCATCCCCATTGGGACGAAGCCCCCCTGACCTGCGCCCTGCGCCGGATGGAGGAAGAGATGGGGATCACCGGCATCGACCTGTCCTATCGGGGACGGGTCGAATACCGTGCCACGGTCGGAAACGGCCTGATCGAGCATGAAGTCGTCGATATCTACGTGGGCGAGGCCAGCCATGATCTCGACTTCACCCTCAACCCCGATGAGGTGAAAGACGCGATCTGGATGGACATCGATGCGCTGCAGCGCGAGGCGATGCGCCGGCCAGAGCGGTTCACGCCCTGGCTGCACATCTATCTTGAAAATCACCGCGACAAGATCTTCGGGCGCGACGACAGCTAAGGCTCAGGCCTTGGCGAAGGCGCCCGTCGTCACACCGGCGGCCTGCATGGCGGTGGCGGCGATATCTTCCGCCGTCAGCCCTGCATCCGCATACATCGCCGCGGGCGACGCCTGATCGATAAAGCGGTCGGGCAAGGTCATCGTGCGGACGGCCACACCGCCATCCAGCAAACCTTCGTTCGCAAGCATGTGCAGCACCATCGCGCCAAAGCCACCTTCGGCCCCCGTCTCGACCGTGATCAGCGCTGTGTGCGTCTGCACCAGCTTGCGGATCATCGCCTTGTCCAGCGGCTTGGCAAAACGGGCGTCGGCCACGGTCGGGGTGATCCCCTGCTCGGCCATCAGATCAGCAGCCGTCAGACATTCGTGCAGGTGCGCCCCTAAAGACAGCAGGGCCACGCCCTGTCCCTCGCGGATCATGCGGCCCTTGCCGATCTCCAGCACTGTCCCTTTCGTCGGCATTTCGGCGCCAACGCCCTCGCCCCGCGGATAGCGAAACGCGATGGGGCCGCTATCGTGCGCAGCGGCGGTGGCCACCATATGCACCAGCTCGGCCTCATCGGCCGCGGCCATGACGGTCATGTTCGGCAGGGCGCACAGATAACCGATATCGAAGGCCCCCGCATGGGTCGCTCCATCAGCGCCCACCAGACCGGCGCGGTCGATCGCAAAGCGCACGGGCAAGTTCTGGATCGCCACGTCATGCACGATCTGGTCGTAGCCGCGTTGGAGGAAGGTCGAATAGATCGCGCAGAAGGGTTTAAGCCCGCTGGCCGCCATCCCGGCGGCAAAGGTCACGCCATGCTGTTCCGCGATGCCCACATCAAACACCCGCTTGGGGTGACGTTTCGCCACGATGTCCAGTCCGGTGCCACCCGGCATCGCCGCGGTGACGGCCACGATATCGGGGTCATGATCCGCAAGGTCGGCCAGCGCGTTGCCGAAGACCTTGGTATAGGCGGGCGCATTGGGCAGTGATTTCGCCTGAACGCCGCTTTCCACATCGAATTTCGACACACCGTGATATTTATCCGCCGCCGCTTCGGCAAAGGAATAGCCCTTGCCCTTTTGCGTGCAGCAATGGATCAGCACCGGCCCCGTCGCGCGGGTGCGCGCATTGCGCAACGCCGCCAGCAACTGGCCCATGTCGTGCCCGTCGATGGGCCCGTAATACTGGAACCCCATCTGTTCGAACAGCGTGCCCTGCCCGCCCGTCACCTGCCCCTTGACCAGCTGGCGTGCGCGGCGCGCATGTTCGCGGATCGGTCCGGGCAGTGCCGCTTCGAAACCTTCGGCCATCTGCCCCAGACCGGACAGATAACCCGACATCGCACCGACCGGCGGTGCGATCGACATCTCGTTGTCGTTGAGAATGACGAACAACCGGCGGCCTTCGGCGCCTGCGTTGTTCAGCGCCTCGTAGGCCATGCCCGCGCTGATCGACCCGTCACCGATGACGGCAATCGCGTCGCCTGTCGGCCGGCCCAGATCGTGACCGACCCGGAACCCCAAAGCCGCCGAGATCGAGGTGCTCGAATGGGCCGCACCGAAGGGGTCATAGGAACTTTCGGCGCGCTTGGTGAACCCGGAAAGGCCACCCTCTTGCCGCAGTGTCCGCATGCGGTCGCGACGACCCGTCAGGATCTTGTGTGGATAGCACTGGTGGCCCACGTCCCAGATCAGCTTGTCATGAGGCGTGTCGAAAACCGCATGCAAGGCCACCGTCAATTCCACCACGCCCAGGGACGACCCCAGATGCCCGCCGGTTTCGGAGACGACCGAGATCACTTCCGCGCGGACCTCGCGGGCCAGCGCGGTCAAGGCCGTGTCGGTCAACTGCCGCACGTCGGCGGGGTCAGTGATCTTGTCCAGAAGGGGTGTGGCAGGGCGCATGGGCGGCCTCCTTGGGTTGAATGCAATAGCGCCGCGTGAGTGGGTCCCACGCGGCGCCAGTTCCTGTCGCCAACAGGAAGGGAACTGGGGCCACCGGCCCCAAGGATCAGTCAGCTCGAGGGGACCCGAAGCCGACCGATAGGGTCGAGGCATGCGAGGGAAATAGCCCCCCGCAGGCCTCAGATCAAGCGAGCCTGTTCCGGCTCGGTCAAAAGCTGCGACAGCGCCGGGTTGGGATCCGGCTGTTCTTTCGATTCCGGCGGCAAGAGCGCGGAAATCCCGATCAGCACCGCATAGGTTGCCCCAAGGATGACGCAGAGGCCCAGGGCGTACCCGGCCCCCTTTGTCATCAGCGCCAGTGTATCGGCGAATAGCTGGGACTTGGTGTTGCCCGACCGCAGGAAGTCGTGGTTATTGCTCATCTTCACTCTCCTTACATCGGCGCGTAGCCGTGGTCCTGCGCCCAGAAATACCAGTTGTCGACCACGGTGCCGGACAGCAGGATCCCGATACCACCCGTCAGGGTCGTCAGCACGGCGAACCACCAGGCCCAGCGGTGAATCCCTTCCATCGTGGCATTGAAGCCCATCGTCCAGCGCCAGAACAGGCCGGCGCGTTCGGATGCGGTCCCCCGGTCGACGATCTGTTCGATCTCGCGGTCGCCGCCGTAGCGGCCGACGGCCAGAATGGTCGCCCCGTGCATCGCGAACAGAACAGCCGACCCGTAGAGGAAGACGATCGAAAGCGCGTGGAACGGATTGTAGAACAGGTTGCCGTGGATGATCGAAAAGAGGTTCGTCCAGTCAAGGTGCGGGAAGATACCGTAAGGCACCGCCTCGGACCACGACCCCATCAGGATCGGACGGAACAGACCCAGCACGAGGAACAGCCAGATCGCAGAGGCGAACGCCCATGCCACGTGCTTGCCCATTCCCAGTGCGTCGGCCCGCAGGTAGGTGCGGACCCACCAGCAGATGACGCTGACCAACAGGAAGAAACTGGCAATCAGAAACCAGCCACCTTCCATCAGCGGTGGGATGCTCAGCCCATAAGAGGGCGCAGGCGGTTCAAGTGCCAGCCAGAACAGTTCGCGCATGAACAGCGCGGGGCTGTAATCGACCTGATGCCAGAAGTTCATCCCGACGATGAAGAACCATAGAAAGCCCGTGGCCAGGGAAATGACGCCGAAGGTGCCCAGATAGATGGGCCCCAGCTGCGCGTTGCCAAACCAGCCCAGAAGCGTGGACTGTGTGGCCCGGTCGCCCCGGTCCTGCGTTCGCGAGGCATCTTCGACGATGCCCAACTCCGGCGGTCCCTGAACCTGGACCTGGGTAAAAATGTTTTGATACTCAGCCATGTCTCATGTCCTCCTTAAAGGTCCGCCCACCAGGGCAGTTCCAGCCACCAGTCCCACCAGACGATCCATTCTTCGAACCAGATGGTACCCGAGATGACGATGCAGATTGCGCTGAAGAAGCCCGCACTCAATGCCAGGAACAGTCCCAGACGGTGAATGCCGAGCGGCCCGATCGAGTAGCCGATCAAATCGCGGAAATAGGTATCCTCGTGATCGGCGGTCTTGATTATCTGCCCTTTCGGCGGGTTCACCGTGGACAGGATCAGCGACCCGTGCAGCGCAAGCGCGAAGGCGTTCGTAAAGAAGAACGTGATCGCGATCATGTGGACGGGGTTGTAGTGAAAGTTCCCGTAGGCATAGCCCACGTTGTTGACCCAATCGAGGTGGCTGAAGATACCGTAGGGAAAGCCGTGCCCCCAGGCGCCCATCAGGACCGGTCGGATGATAACGAGCGTGACATAGGCAAAGACCGCGACACTGAAGGCCACGGGCACATGCAGGCCCATGCCCAGCTTGCGGGCGATTTCGACCTGGCGCAGTGTCCAGCTGACGAAAGCGCCGGTGGCGCAGATCGTGATCAGCTGCCACAACCCGCCTTCGGCGAGCGGCGCAAAGCCAAGTCCCACGTCGAGCGAGGGAGGGTTGATCGAAATCAACCAGGGGTTCCACGTGTCGCCCAGTGCCGCTCCGTAGAAGATCAGAAGCGTGCCGAGGGCGGCAAAAAAGATCGTGGTGACGCCGAAAAAGCCGACGAAGAAGGGCCCGACCCAAAAGTCGAAAAGGTCTCCCCCCACCAATGTCCCACCACGGACGCGGTATTTCTTTTCAAAGGTCAGCAGTGCCATGGCAGGCCTCCTTGACAGGCGAAGCAACGTGCCGGGATGACACGGGCATTAAATTGTTTTGCTGCGGCCGAAAAACGAAACGCTCGTCGCCCGCAGCTATCTTCAGAACCATCCCTCGGGACGATTATTCGGCGACCACTTCGGCACCGAATGCACGTTCGAACCAGTTCGTCTGTGGATTGCTGAGCAGGACGAGGTGAATCATCACAGCCAGCAGAAACAGAAAGACGCCCTGAGCCACGAACACGCGACGCGGGTCGAAGATGAGCCAGATTTTGTAGAATTGTGCCATTTTTATGTGCCCTTCTTACCAAGCAAACCAGGGTAACCTGATATAGGTTAAGACGTGCGCAACGACGGCAACCGCCGTAAAAATAGCAAATCCGCTCATGTATACTGAATGCAGCTCTTGAGCTTGCTCATCAGTGAGACCTGTGAATGACAGGTCGGTCTTGTCAGCCATGTTTTTCCTCCGGAAAAAATGACGAGCCGTGGGTGAAACCC
Organism: Loktanella sp.; assembly: GCA_020201155.1. Lineage (GTDB taxonomy): Bacteria > Pseudomonadota > Alphaproteobacteria > Rhodobacterales > Rhodobacteraceae > JAIVHI01. The sequence continues at coordinate 33,394 of JAIVHI010000167.1, forward strand.
GCGGCCGGGTAAGGACAGGGGCTCATCCCCTGCCCCGATCCACCGCGCGATGGCGGCGAATGAGGTGTCCGGGCTGTCATGCCCAGAAAATCTTTGGCGTCACGATATTGGCCTGTTCCCAGGCCAGGGCCAGAGGCCCCCGATCGGTCGCACGGGTGATCCGCAGCGCGCCCAGCAGCCACATCGCAAGAGCGATGGGAACGGCGCAGGCCAGGATCAACGAAAAGTAGAAAAGGTATTCTCCGCTTTTGGCGGCAGTATCGCGCCGCGTTGTCACGGGTGTGTTCAAGGTCATGTCGCTCATGCGTCATCCTTTCTGGGGTTCAGCCCGCGCGTCGAGCGCACGGACGGTTTCACGCGCAACGCGGTCGCAGCCTGCCTCGAGGGCAGAGCGTTCGGCAGCATCGCGCAGTGTTTTGGCAGCCGAGATCCGGGTCAGAACCGGATGAGTGGCCACGATGTCGTCAAGCAGGCGTTGGGCATCGACATCCCACGGCAGATCCCGGCGCAACGGCGTCGGTGTCGCGGGGGTCTCGTCCATCACCGTGCCAAGGGGCAGGATGTGGAACAGCGCATCGAAAAGGCCGTTGCAGACCTCCTGCAAAAGATAGGTCGCACCGGCGTAACCCATAAAGGGCGTGCCCGTCGCGCGCCGGATCGCGGCACCCGGAAAGCTCGCCGGGATGAACGTAGGCGCGGGACCGTGACCGGATTTCAGCTCGGCCAGATACATCTTCTCATTGATCGACCCCATCAGCACCAGCGGCCGCTTTTCGGCCAGCATGCGCCGCACGGCGTCGTTGTCGGTCTTCTTGCCGGCACAGCGGGCGACGGCAAAGGCGCAGGGCAGACCAAGATCGTCTTCCAGGAACCGGCGGATGCCGCGGGTATAGGTTTCGTTCGCCACGATGGCGAAAGACGCGGTCGCAAAGAAATCCTGCGTCACCGACCGCCACAGGTCCCAGACGGGCTTGAGCGTCGAATGCTTCTCTTGCTCGATGAAGGGCTCGGGGTCCAGATCCAGCATCTCGCCCAGCGTGCGCAGGAACTTCGTCGTGGATTCCACACCGATCGGTGCCTGCAGGTAAGGCTTGGCCAGAACTTCGCACAATCCGCGCCCGAACTCGCGATACATGCAGATGTTCACATCGGCATTTACCAGATCGCGCATCTCGGCCACATGGGCACCCAGCGGCATCACCATGTTGACTTGCGCCCCGATGCCTTCGACCAGACGCCGGATCTCGGCCAGGTCGGACGGCATGTTGAAGGTGCCGTACATCGGACCCAGGATATTGACGCGGGGGGCGGCCCCCTCTTCGCGCTTGGTCTCCTTGGGCATCCGGCCCTTGGTCATTCCGAACTCGGTAAAGATCCAGGTCATCGCCCGGTCGGCGGCTTCCCATTGATCCTCGTCGATGGTGCGCGGCAGGAACCGTTGCAGGTTCGTGCCCATCGGCGTCACACCACCACCGATCATCTCGGCGATGGATCCCGTGACGACAACGGCGGGCAAAGCGGGGTCCAGAACCTTCCAGGCCCGCTTCATCGCACCCTCGGTGCCGTCGCGTCCCAGCTCTTCCTCGCCCAGCCCGGTCACCACGATCGGCAACTCGTGCGGCGGCAGCGCATCGGTATAGTGGAGCACACTTGTCACCGGCAGGTTCTCGCAGCCCACGGGACCGTCGATCACCACCTGCAATCCCTTGACGGCACAGAAGGCATAGACCGCCCCCCAGTATCCGCCCGCGCGGTCATGATCCTGAATCAGCATGAAAGGCTCCCCTGCTTCATCTCGGCCCGTAAACTCCGGGGTCCGGGGCAGAGCCCCGAAAGGGGTGGTTGGGCGGGCCCGACCACTGGGATCAAGGCCAGCATCATATCATCTCGGCCGCTTTTGCGGCCCTCGCCTGTTTTTCCAGCTTCTTGACGTTCAACGCCCGGAACTGCGGCTTGAGGTTCGGAGCACCTTCCCAGACGCCAGCGGTATCTCCGTGGCCGACACCTTCGAAAAAGGCTTTCATCTTGCCCATCCGTGCGCCGTTGCCGATGGCGGCATTGACGACCTCGGCCAGCGATCCGGCCCCGGCGGGGCCCATCAGGGGGCGCGCGGAAATCAGGTTGGTGAAGTAAAGCGCCGGAATGCCCATTTCCTTGGACTTCTGGACAATGGGCGTGGTGCCGATCGCCAGATCGGGGCGGATCGCCTCGACCACGGCCATGTCATCCTCGAGGCTCGCACGGTATTTCACCCGCACGCCCTTGGCTTCCAGCCAGTCGGCATCGTCCTTGGACCAGGGCGTCTTGGGCAGCGCCGTGCCGACATAGGGCACATCCGCGCCGCTTTCGATCAACAGACGCGCAACCAGCAATTCCGAGCCTTCGTAACCCGATACCGTGACGGTCCCGTTGACACGCGCCCCCGCCAGCGCCGCTTCCACGGCGGGCACAAAGGCGTTTTGCGCGGCTGCGATCTGGTCGGACGAGACATTGAAAACATCGCCGATCGCGGCCAACCAGCTGGCGGTGCCATCGCGACCCACGGGGGCCGATCCGACGACGGGACGGCCTGCGTCCTGAAATTCGCGCACGGCGGCGGTGTAGAAGGGGTGGATCGCGGCCACGGCACCGCAATCGAGTGCGGCGTAAAGCTCGCGCCATTCACGGGCGGGGACCACCGGTCCGGCGGCAAGGCCCATCGGGGCCAGCATCGCGCCGATCATCATTGGATCGGCCGGGAACATCTCGCCCAGTAGCGCCACGGACGGACGGTCGGCCTTGCCACCTTCCGGCTTGGGCACGGGGCCTGCTTCTGCCTCCTTGCGGGCGTAATTCAGCATCGCACCGGCCAGAACGTCCTTGGCCTCGGCGTGGGTCGGAATACCGAAGCCCGGCACGTCGATGCCCACGACCCGCACGCCGTTGATCTGCTTGGGCAGAAGACGCAGCGGCACACCGGATGCGGTCGGAACACACAGGTTCGTCACGACGATGGCGTCCAGCTTGTCGGGGTCGGCCATATCATGGACGCTCTCGCGGATGTCCTCGAACAGTTTGCCGGTGACCAGCGATTCAGAGTCGAAGGGAACGTATCCCACCGATCGGCGCGCGCCGTAGAAATGGCTCACGAAGGTCAGGCCGTAGACGCAACAGGCCGAACCGGACAGAACCGTCGCCACGCGCCGCATCCGCAGACCCACACGCAGTGATCCAAAGGCCGGACACATGCTTTGCGGCCGGTCATGCGGACCCACCGGATAATCGGCGGCGAACTTGTCAAGCATCTCGGACTGGCCCGCCTTGCGGGCCGCGTCCTTCATCGTATCGGTCGACGTGCAACCACCTGAAAGGGCCGTCGCGTCACCGCCTTGCGCCGGGACCTCCGTCGCTGCCGGTCCCTGCGCAGATTTCACCTGCACCGCACCGTCCGCATCGAAGCCGACTTCATATCCCTCAAGATCAGACATCGTCGTAGACAACCTCCAGGCTTTCCTTCGGGGCCGCGTTCTTGCCGCGCATGTCGAGATCGGTGGCAGGTTCCAGCGTGACACCGGCCCCCGTGTCGGCGCCGTCGAACAGGGCCAGTAGCCCGTCCTGATCGAGCGCGGTCGGATGCACCGGCGGTGCGGTCGAGACGTTGTCGCCCAGTTCGGCGAACAGCGCGCCCCACTGGCTCTCGGCGGTGCCGACGATCTGGTAGTTGGCGGATTTCTTGCGCAGGTCATCGTCCTGCGGGATCGAAGCCAGAACCGGAATACCGACCGTTTCGGCAAAGGCCTGCGCCTCGCCCGAATGGTCGTCCTTGTTGATGACCAATCCCGCGACACCGACATTGCCGCCCATCTTGCGGAAGTATTCCACCGCAGAGCAGACGTTGTTGGCCACATAAAGCGACTGCAGGTCGTTCGACGCGACAAGGATCACCTTTTGCGCCATGTCCCGTGCAATGGGCAGACCGAAGCCGCCGCAGACCACGTCGCCGAGGAAATCCAGCAGGACATAATCGAAATCCCAGTCGTGAAAGCCCAGCTTTTCAAGCAGCTCGAAGCCGTGAATGATACCGCGTCCACCGCAGCCGCGGCCCACTTCCGGCCCGCCCAGCTCCATGGCGAAGACGCCGCCGCGCTTGAAGCAGACATCGCCGATCGCGACCTCTTCACCCGCGAGCTTCTTCTTCGACGAGGTTTCGATGATCGTCGGGCAGGCCTTACCGCCGAACAACAGCGAGGTCGTGTCGGACTTCGGATCGCAGCCGATCAGCAGCACGCGCTTGCCCTGCTCGGCCATCATGTGGCTGAGGTTGGCCAGTGTGAACGACTTGCCGATGCCGCCCTTGCCGTAGATCGCGATGATCTGCGTCTTTTTCGTCGGCTCGCCTTGCGGCACTTCCAGCGTCGGCGCGTTGGCCTCGTCCTTCAGGTTCGCGTCGTAGTCGCGCAGGTTCGGTACATCGAGGCTCATGCGGAGCCCTCCCAGTTCAAGATCATTTTCAGACAGGTCGGATCGGTAAAGGCGGTGTCATAGGCCGCCGTTGCATCCTTGGCCTTGGCGTGATGCGTAATCAGCCCGCCAAGGCTCAGGGACCCGCTTTCGATCAGGTCGCGCGTGGCAACCAGATCGTCAGGCGTCCATTCGGCGGCGATGCGCAGGCGCACCTCGCGCATGAAGGCCGGCGGGAAAGAGAATTTCAGGTCTTCGGCGTAAAAGCCGGCCAGAACGACTTCGCCGCCCTTGGCGCAGCGGGCGATCAGGTCGTTCAACAGACCGGCACTGCCCGAAGCATCGAAGATGGTGCAATAGTCGCGACGGTCATCCGTATCGGGGTGGATCACATCGTAACCTTCGGACCCGCCCTGACGGTCGGCGTCGATTTCCCAGACGGTCGGCGGCTTGCCACCGGCGGCAATGGTCAGACGCGCCAGCAGGCGGCCCAGGACGCCGTGGCCGACGATCAGTTCCGGCAACGCATGTTCCGGCCCGGCCAGTGCGTGACGCGCCGTGGCGGCCAATGCCAGCAAGGCCCCCTCGGCACCCGTTGCGGGATCGATCCGCGTCACGCGGTCGGCATTGGTAATCAGCGTGCGAGAGGCACCACCGAACAATCCATGCGCGCCGTCATAGCAATTGGCACCCGGCACGAAGACCCTGTCGCCGGGGCGGTAACCCGTGGCGGGGGCGGCTTCCATGACTTCGCCCGCAGCCTCGTAGCCGGGAACAAGCGGGTAGCCCATGCCGGGGAACGGGGGCATCAGGCCGCTCCAGAACAGTTTTTCCGTTCCGGTGGAAATGCCCGAATGCGAAACCTGCACCACAAGATCGGTCGCGCCCGGATCGACAAGGCGTAGGGCGCCTGTGCTCAGCTTGCGCGGGCCTTCCAATATGACTGCAGTTGTTTCCACGTTTCGTCCTCATGTTCGGTCGTCTCGCCTCCTGCGGTCCGACCTGTAATTCGTCCTGTCAGTTTAACCTTACAGTTCAATCTGTCAATCCAGCCTGACACTTTTCTCAGGAAGATTTTTGGGCGATCACGACACGGGTGACGAAAGCGCGCTGCACGCGCGGCGCCGCGACCTGCTTGAAACCGGCCTCGGCCAGCAGTGCGCCCACCTCTTCCACCGTGCGTGTGCGCCCCGTCCCCATCGCCAGCGTGTAAAGGGCGAAATAGGCATCGGCCGGACGGGCGGCCTTGGCGTCCCGGCCCATCGGCTCGGCCACGATCACACGACCGCCCGCAGGCAGGGCCGCATGCACACGCGCCAGCAAGGCCCGCACCGTATCGTCGGAATGATCGAAAAGAATTCGCACAAGGCTGACGGCATCCGCCCCCTCGGGCAGCGGATCATCGCGAAACGACCCCGCAGCCAGCGTCACGTCACCGTCAGAGAATCGCCGCTGTGCCGCCGCGATGACGGGCGGCAGATCGAACAGCGTCCGCTTCAGATCAGGATAGGCCGCGCCGACCGCGTCCAGAAAAACGCCTGTGCCGCCACCCACATCCATCAGGTGCCGCACGCCCGAGAGTGACACAGCCGACAGCACCTCGTCCGCGACAAGGGTCTGGCTTTCGGCCATGACCTGCGAATAACGCTCTGCGGTTTCAGGGTCAGCCGCAGCACCGGCGCCGAAGACATAGGGCCAGAAGCCCGCCATCTCGGTTTCGCCCTCGCCCCGGAAAAACGCCGCAGGATCGGCAAGATCGCGATACAGGATCGCGTTGTGACGAATCATGCCGGCAAGCCCCGGAACGCCGGTCAGCGCCGCACCCCGCGCCGTCAGGCGATAGCACCCGCGCGACAGGCGCAGCAGGCCGATGGCATCGCCCGCGCGCAAAAGAATCCGCATCCTGTCAGGGGGCACGCGACAGCAGCGCGACAGACCCTCGACGGTCGCAGGTGCCTCTGCCAGATAACTCAGAACGTCCAGTTCGATCAGCGCGGTCAGCGCCTGCGTATGGCAAAACCCCGCCAGCAGATCGAACAACGCCTCACCCTCACGCCGCGCAAAACGCCGCACAATCGGCGTTCGTGCCGCCCAACGCTGAAAGCGGGGCGACGCGACCAGCCGTGCCAGACGGCCATTGCTTCGGGGTTTGGGTGGGGTGCCCTGCGGCATGGTCAGGGACGGGTCAGGAAACGCCATGCGTCCTTATTCGCCCGGAACCCGCGACGCACTCATATCGAGGGGCGCGAACTGTCGGGCCTGCGCCTGCACAAGATGCGCAAGCGCCGCCTCACCGGGGCAGGACGGGATCGACGCAATCGCACCGGACAGGATATCTTTCAACCGCGCCTTCGCGCCATCGACACCGAGCTGCGTCACCGCACTGGGCCGACCGTGCAGATCGTCCTGACCGGCAGGTTTGCCCAGCTCGCTTTCGCCACACAGGGCATCGCGCAGATCGTCGGCCACCTGAAAGGCTTCGCCGATTCGCAGGCCAAGCTCTTCCCACGGCTCCGGGTCCTGGCCGGCTGCCACGGCCCCCATGGTCGTGGCGGCCATGAAAAGGGCGGCTGTCTTCGCGCGATGGTAGGCGGACAGGTCGATCTTCGCTTCGCTTTCCCATCCCTGCCCCGCGCAAATCCCGTCGGGCATGCCGCTGCGCTGCGCCAGAAGGCCGATCAGCGTCGCGGCCCTTGCAGGATCGCTGCCCGCCGCGCGGGCCAATGTCTCGAACGCCATGATGATCAGACTGTCGCCGGTCAGCACCGCGATCGACTCTGACGTGGCGCGATGAACGGACGGCTTGCCGCGCCGCAGATCGGCATCGTCGAAACAGGGCAGATCGTCGTGAACAAGGGACGCGCAGTGCAAAAGCTCCAGCGCCGCACCCGCCGCGTCGGCCAGCGCGGGGTTCCTGTCACCGCAGGCCTTGGCCACGCTCAACAGAATAACCGGCCTGATTCGCGCACCCCCCGGGTTCACCGCATAGTCCAGCGCCCCGGCCAGCCGCTGCGGCGCAACGCCGCTTTGTCCCCGTACAATCGCAGCCGCTACAGCTGTCTCAATACGTGTCTTGATATCCATGCGCGTCACTCCAACGGCCTACCTGTCGCAAATCACTGACAGTCATGTGTCAATTAAACTGGACACTTTGTCTCTCAAAGTCAACAATCCCCTTATGCGTGATGAACTGCCTTCCAATTCCGCGACCGCGCCGATCATCGTCATCGGTGCCGGTATCGGTGGCTTGGCGGCGGCTTTGCAGCTGTCACACGCAGGCGTCGCCGTGACCGTGCTGGAAAGCGCCGGCGCCCCCGGCGGCAAGATCCGCACGGTGCCCACGTCCGCCGGCCCCAGCGACGCAGGCCCGACGGTTCTGACCATGCGCGGCGTCTTCGAGACTCTGTTCGCTGACGCCGGTGAACGGCTACCGGATCACGTGACCCTGCACCCCCTGCCCGTTCTGGCGCGGCATTTCTGGCCGGACGGCACAACGCTCGACCTGCACGACGACCCGGACCGGACCGCCGCAGAGATCACCCGCACCTTCGGTCCCGACACAGCCCGCGACTACTCCCGCCACGGCGACCGTGCAGCGCGCCTGTTCGACGCCTTCGACGCACCGATGATGCAAACCGCAAAACCCTCGTTGCTATCCATCATTGCAACAGTCGCGGCGCAGCCTGCGCTTGTGCGGGACATGGCCCCGCACCAAAGCCTTGCCACGCAACTGGACCGCACCTTCACCGACGCCCGCATGGCGCAGCTTTACGCCCGCTACGCCACCTACGTCGGCGGCACACCTGACCAGGCCCCTGCCCTGCTCAACCTCGTCAGCCACGCCGAGGCCAGCGGCGTCTGGCGGGTCGAGGGCGGCATGCAGGCCCTGCCCCACGCCATCGCCGATCTGGCCCGCGCGCGGGGCGCGACCTTCCACTACAACACGCCCGTGACCGCCCTTCAGCGCGACACACACGGCTGGACCGTCAAGACGGCGAATGGCCCGCACCACGCATCCGGCGTCATCTTCAACGGCGACCCCCGCGCCCTGAACGATGGCAGGCTCGGGCCACAGGTCACAAAGGCCGTGCCGGACAGCGCGACCACACCGCGCAGCCTGTCTGCCGTGGTGCTCAGCTTTGCGGCTACGGCCCAGGGGACCGATCTGTCGCACCACAACGTTTTCTTTTCCGACACCCCCAACGCCGAATTCACGCCAATCCGCGCAGGGCGCTTGCCCGACGACTTCAGCCTCTATCTTTGCGCACAGGACGCCCACAAAGGCGGGCTTGGCCGGTTCGAGGTCATCCTGAACGCGCCCCCCGGCCTGACCCTGACGCCAGAGGACAAACACCGATGTCTCACCCAGATTCTGACACGCTTCGCCCGCTTCCGTCTGACGTTTCATCCAGCACCGACGGTGGCGGACATGACGACACCGCAGGACTGGGACACCCTGTTTCCGGCATCATTGGGGGCGCTCTACGGGCGCAGTCCGGACGGGATGATGGCAGCCTTCAAACGACCGACAGCACGAACGAAGCTCAGGGGGCTCTATCTGGCGGGGGGCGGGGCGCATCCGGGGGCGGGCGTTCCGATGGCGGCACTCTCGGGCCGGCACGCGGCCGCGGCGATCATGCAGGACCACGCTTTGACGTTGCGGTCGGCCCCGACGGCTATGCCTGGTGGTATGTCGACGGGATCAGCGCCGACGAGCACCGCGCCGTTTCGGTCATCGGGTTCATAGGCTCGGTCTTTTCGCCCTGGTATGCCTGGAGCGGCAGACGCGACCCGCAGAACCACTGCTGCATCAACGTGGCGACCTACGGGCCAGGCGGGCGGTTTTGCATGACGGACCGGGGCCGGTCCGCCCTGCGGCAAAGCGCCGACCAGCTGACCATCGGACCGTCAACGATGCACTGGACCGGCAGCGCATTGGTCATCACGCTGAATGAATGGGCCGCCCCCCCGATCCCCGGAGCGGTCCGCGGCACCATCACCCTGATCCCCACGGGCGTCACGGACGTCGAACTTCCCCTGACGACCGACCGCGCGCACATCTGGCGACCCTTCGCACCCACCGCCACCATCACCGTCGATCTGGAAGCAAAAGGCTGGCAGTGGGACGGGCACGGCTACTTTGATTCGAACTTCGGCACCCGCGCGCTGGAAGCCGATTTCGACACATGGACATGGGCCCGCTATCCGCGCGCAAATGGCGGCTCGGCCTGTTTTTACGACGCGGATCGCTGCGACGGATCAAGGCTTGCCGCCGCCATGGCCTTTGACGCGGATGGTGCGGCCCGCATGATCGACGCACCCCCCCTGACACCGTTCAAACCCACCGGATGGCGCATGGACCGCGCCACGCGCGCCGACCCCGGAACGACACCGCGACAGGTCAAACCGATGCTGGATGCACCCTTTTACAGCCGCGCGGCAGTGGAAACGACAATCGAGGGCGAAACGGTTCAGGGCGTGCACGAGGCGCTTGATCTGCGTCGCTACCGGTCACCGCTTCTCAAGCCGATGCTGGCCTGCCGCGTGCCGCGCCGGGCCAAATGGTCGTTCGATTAGGCTTCGTTGATCTTCAACGGCTGCACCTGCGGGTTCAGCTGCGCCACTTTCCAGTTCAGCGCCGTGGCGATGGTCGTCCAGACCAGATAGGGCACAAAGGCCAGACCGGCCCACATATCGACCTGCCAATGGGTGATGGTCGCACCCAGCACGGCCAACCACAGCATCCCGATAACCGGCAGCGCGCCGCGCAGGCGGCGCAACCCGAAAAAGACCGGTGTCCAAAGCGTGGCGAACGCGCCCTGTAGCGCCCAGAAGGCCAGCGCAACGCTGCTGCCTTCCATCATCGCCACACGCGCACCCGCGAAAGAGATCAGCAGGTAGATCGAGGTCCAAACCACCGGAAACACCCAGTTGGGCGGCGTCCAGCTTGGCTTTTCAAGCTTCACATACCATGCGCCGGGCGGAAAAACCGCGCCGGTCGTACCTGCGCCCATACAGGCCAGCAGGAACACGAAAAACAGCCAGAAGCTCATAGAAATGCCCTTTCACGGCAGTGGCTACCCCTGAGGAGATGCACCCTGTTCGCGCCGTTTCAAGTCCGCAAGAACCGAAAGCACAGCACTCGTGCGGCCTTCGGGCACGGCCGCGCGGGGTGCGGTGCGCGCCGCGGCGTCCACGAGGAACCGCACTTCATCCAGAGGCCGCGCATAAAGAATGGGGGACCGGGGCATCATCAGCGTCCCCCCGGCCCGCGCCGCCGACAGGCCGATCAGGCTCAGTTTGCGCGCCTTCGTCGTGCGGGCCCGCTGGCTCACGCTGTCATATCCGCCCTTGGCGATCGCCCCGCCAATCGCCGCGTAAATGTGTCGTGCCGCAAAGATGCCGGGCCGTGCGCCGCTGGGAAGACCCTTGATGCCCGCCTCGGACCGCAGGTAAAGCCGCCGCGCCTCGGCCAGAAGCCGCCGCGTCATCGCGCGCACGCGAGGGTCGGCGGCGGTGGCGGACAAAAGCGCGTCCTCGCTCAGGCCCGCCTCGTCCAGCCAGTCCAGCGGCAGATAGATCCGCCCCATCCGCGCGTCTTCCCCGATATCGCGGGCGATGTTGGTCAGCTGCATGGCCACGCCCAGATCACAGGCGCGCGACAGCACGTCGGCATCGCGCACGCGCATCAGCACGCACATCATTGCGCCCACGGCTGCCGCCACGCGGGCGGAATAGGCGCGCACATCGGACAGCGTGCGATACTGCCGTTCTTGCGCGTCCCATGCCAAGCCTTCGAGCAAAGCATCGGGCAAGGCGCGGGGCATCTCGAACGTCTCGATGATGGCGGTAAAGGCACGATCCTCGGGCGCGTTCAACGGGCGCCCCGCATAGGCGCGATCCAGCCGGTCCTGCAATCGCAGCACGGCGCGCGCCTTGTGGTCGCCCTCATCCACCTCATCATCGGCCAGCCGGCAGAACGCATAAAGCGCCAGTGCCGGATCACGGACCGATTGCGGCAGCAGCTTGGACGCGGCGTGAAACGACAGCGATCCCGTGCGGATCGCTTCGCGGCAATGGGCAAGATCGGACGCATCAATCATTCGGCAGCCATCCTTTGCGGCACGGAAGGGGCCTGCGGGACCAGTTTGCCCAGAACCTCGGCGCTTGAAATCACACCCGGAAGCCCGGCACCGGGATGTGTGCCGGCCCCGACCAGATAAAGGCCCTCGGCCTCCTCGCTGATGTTGTGCGGGCGGAAATAGGCGCTTTGCAGGATGCGCGGTTCGATGGAAAAGCCCGACCCGTGCGGCGACAGGTAGCGGTCGCGGAAGGTCTCGGGCGTAAAGATCCGCTCCGGCCCCAGACGGTCCTGAAAGCCGGGGATGACCTTTTCCAGCTCTGCCGCCACAAGTGCGCGGTAGCTTTGCGTCCGCTCCTGCCAGTCCACCGCATTGGCGTGGCCCAGATGCGGCACGGGCGACAGCGCGTAGAAGGTATCGTCACCCTTCGGTGCCACCGACGGGTCCGTGACCGAGGGGCGGTGCAGATAAAGGCTCATGTCGTCGGCCAGATGCCCCTTGCGGAACACGTCCTTGAGCAGCGCCTGAAAGCGGGGACCGTTCAGGATCGTGTGGTGTCCCACATCGCTCCACTGGCCGGCGGTGCCCTTGGTGCCGAAGTACCAGACGAACAGGCCCATGGACCAGCGGCGGCTGTTCAGCTTGGCCGGGGTCCAGCGGCGTTTGTGATGATTGCGCATCAGATGGGCGTAGGTGTGCCCCGGATCGGCGTTGCTGACGGTGACAGCGGCGGGCAGAACCTCGCCCCCTGTCAAACGCACGCCCTTGGCGCGTCCCCCCTCGATCAGGATCTCGTCGACCTCGGCGCCCTGCCGCACCATCCCGCCTTGCGACCGGATGACCTTGACCATCGCGTCGGCCATCGCCTGCACGCCGCCCATGGCGTAGTGGACGCCAAAGGATTTCTCCAGATGGTTCACCAGCGTGTAGATCGAGGTCACGCGGGTCGGGTCGCCACCGATGAAAAGCGGGTGAAACGACAGTGCCATGCGCAGGCGCGGATCGCGCACCCGGCGCTTGACGTGGGCATAGACGGACCGGTCGGCCCGCAGTTTCACGAATTTCGGAAGCACCTTGATCAGGTCGACCAGACGGTGCATCGGCGTCCGGCCCAGCTGCTCGAAACCAAAGGCATAGCGGTCCTCGCTTTCGCGCAGGAAGGTGCGGTAGCCGTCCACGTCGCCTGGGCTGATCCCGCGGACCTGCTCGACCATCGCGTCAGTGTCGCCCCGCGCTTCAAAGCGCGTCCCATCCGGCCAGCGGATCTCGTAAAATGAGTCGAGCGACTTCAGATCGACATCCTGATGGAAATCCCGCCCGCAGGCGGCCCAAAGCTCTTCGAACAGTTGCGGCACGGTCACGATCGTCGGACCCAGATCGAATCGGTGGCCCCCGTCGCTGATGGATGATCCCCGCCCGCCGGCCCGATCGAGCCGGTCCAGCACGGTGACCTGATATCCCTTGGCGCCCAACCGCATGGCCGAGGCGAGACCGCCCAGACCAGCGCCGATCACGAGGGCGGTTTCGGGGGCGGGTGCAAGATATTCAATGTTCGTCATGGACACACCCTAGATGTGTAAACTAAAGTTGACAATATGTCTTACGCGCTCTTTCTTGGGCCCGTAGATCTGGAGACTCCATGCCACAGGCCGTCACATTGACGTTTTACCGCTTTGACCGCTGGCGCGACCGTGCCTGGGCCTTTGCCATGATGGGTCTCGCGCGCCCTGCCCTGTCCCGCCTGCCCGAGATCGGGTTCTGGAAGCTTCTGGGCTCCGGCGTGGGCGAAGGCTTCACGCCCCTGCCGAACACCGGCGTCTACGCGATCCTTGCCACATGGCCAGACCACGCCACCGCGCGACGGATGATCGAAACCGCACCGATCTTTCGCCGCTATTCCGCGCGCGCCGCCGAGTCGTGGACGGTGCTTTTGACCCCGCAAAGCGCTATCGGCGCATGGTCGAGACAGACACCCTTTACCCCCGCCCCCGACGGCCAACGCCACATCCTTGCAGCACTGACACGTGCCACAATCAAGCCACGCATCCTGCTGCGGTTCTGGAAACGTGTGCCGCGGATTTCCAAGGTCATCGGCATGAACACGGACGTGGCCTTCAAGATCGGCGTGGGCGAAGTGCCGTGGCTGCATCAGGTCACCTTTTCGATCTGGCCCGACGCCGAAGCCATGGCCCGCTTTGCCCGTCAGGGCCCCCATGCCGAAGCCATCGAACGCGTCCGCGCCGAAGGCTGGTTTCGCGAAGAACTCTACGCCCGCTTTTCGGTTCACTCCGAGATGGGCACATGGAACGGCGGGTCACCCCTCGCCGCATTGGAGACGACATGACAGACCCCTTCCCCTTTTCCGCCATCGTCGGTCAGGACGAGATGAAACTCGCCATGATGCTGACCGCCGTGGACCCGTCCATCGGCGGCGTGCTGGTCTTCGGTGACCGCGGGACAGGCAAGTCCACCGCCGTTCGCGCCCTGCCCGCCCTATTGCCACAGCTGACTGCGGTCACAGGCTGCCCCGTCAACTCCGAACGGGTGACGGATGTGCCGGACTGGGCCAAGGGGGCGGGCACGACGACCCACCGGATCGGCACACCCGTGGTCGACCTGCCACTGGGCGCAAGCGAAGACCGCGTCACCGGCGCGCTGGACATCGAAGCGGCTCTGACACGGGGCGAAAAGGCGTTTCAGCCGGGTCTGCTGGCCCGCGCCAATCGGGGTTACCTTTACATCGACGAGGTGAACCTGCTCGAAGATCACATCGTCGATCTGCTGCTCGACGTGGCGCAATCGGGCGAAAACGTCGTCGAACGCGACGGTCTGTCGATCCGCCACCCTGCCCGCTTCGTCCTTGTCGGCTCTGGCAACCCCGAAGAGGGTGAATTGCGCCCGCAGCTTCTCGACCGTTTCGGCCTTTCGGTCGAAGTCGCCAGCCCCAAGACGGTGGACGACCGCGTCGAGGTGATGAAACGCCGCCACGCCTACGAATCCGATCACGCCGCCTTCATGCTGCGCTGGCAGGCTGAAGACGCCGCCGTCCGCGAACGGATCGTCACCGCCCGCGAGACGCTGAAGACCCTCGATGCCACCGACGAAGTCCTGCAGGACATCGCGGAGCTTTGCCTGAAACTGGGCGCCGACGGTCTGCGGGGCGAGCTGACGCTGCTCAAGGCCGCCCGCGCCTATGCCGCCTACCGCAACGACACGGCCATCGGGCGGACGCATATCCGCGAAACCGCGACGCTGGCCCTGCGCCACCGGTTGCGCCGCGATCCACTGGACGAGGCTGGCTCTGGCGCACGCGTTGCACGTGTCCTCTCGGATACACTCGCCTAGTGGACAATCCCGCGCTCTCCCGTTGCCGTCTCGCACTGACGCTGCTGGCCATCGCACCCTTTGCGCTTGGCGGGGCCTGCCTGCGCGGACGTGCCGGGGGTGCACGGGACATCGTCCTGCGCGATCTCGGCGCCTTTCCCGCGCCACAGCATCGCTTGCCGCCCGACGCCAGTGACGCCCGTCTCTTCGGCGGGCTCGACCTTGCCGCGACGCTGTCTTCGGGCCAGGTCGCCCACAGCGCCGGTGTGCTGGCGACTGCACGGACGCTGATCCTGCCGATGGCGGAACGGATCACGCCGGGCCTGGCGGGGCGGCTGTCGGGCGCGCTTGATGATGGCACCTTCTGCGTTCTCGCCCTTGACGAAGGGGTCGATGAAGAGGCGCTGCATCCCGCCCTTGCCGACCGGCTGGCCTTCTCCCTTGACCTTGACGAAATTCGGGCGACCGAGGCGCAGGCGCTATCGTTTGATTTAGACTCTGTTGCAGCCGCACAGACCCTGTTTTCCCGCGTCACCGTCCAGCCGGACCAGATTCTCGAACTGGCGACACTCACTTTGACGCTGGGCATCTCGAGCCTGCGTGCGCCGCACTTCGCCCTGACCTGCGCCCGTGCTCACGCGGCGTTTCTCGGACGTGACCACGTCACCCAAGACGACCTGATCGCCGCCGCCGAACTCACGCTGGCCCATCGCGCGACGCAACTGCCAGAGACTGATCCACCGCCGCCGCCGCCACCCGAAGGCGACGACGAAGAGACACCGCCGGATGAAACGCCGGAAAACGAAGACCTGGACCTGCCCGATGACATGCTGCTCGACGCCGTGAAGGCCGCCCTGCCCGCGGGTCTGCTGGAACGGCTGGCCAGTGGGGCTGCCCGCAGCGCCACCGGCAGCGGTAGTGGCGCACGCACCAAAAGCAACCGGCGCGGACGCCCCCTGCCCGCCCGCCCGGGCCGCCCCGACCAAGGCAAGCGCATCGACGTCGTCTCGACCCTGCGCGCCGCGGCACCCTGGCAAAAGCTGCGCGAAAAGGGCGACGGTCCGGTCCGCGTCTGGCCATCGGACATTCACATCAAGCACTACGAACAGACCTCTGACCGCTTGCTGATCTTCACGGTCGATGCCTCGGGCTCTGCCGCGATCGCACGGTTGGCCGAAGCCAAGGGCGCGATTGAATTGCTGTTGTCGGAAGCCTATGCAAGACGGGATCACGTGGCGCTGATCGCCTTTCGCGGCACGGATGCGGATGTTCTGTTGCCTCCCACACGGTCGCTGGTTCAAACCAAGCGCCGCTTGGCGGCACTTCCGGGCGGTGGGGGAACACCCCTGGCGCATGGATTGGAGGCCGCATTGACGCTGTCGCTGACAGCGCGGGGGCGCGGCCTGACACCCACGCTGGTCCTGCTGACAGACGGTCGGGCCAACATCGACCGGCAAGGTCAGGTGGATCGCCCGCAAGCCGCGACAGACGCCCAGACCATCGCCCGCGCGATCAGGGGACAAGGGATCGACGCGCTTGTGATCGACACGGGAAACAGACCCGAACCCGCCTTGTCGAGCCTGTCACAGACCCTGAACGCCACCTATCTTCCCCTGCCCCGCGCAGATGCCCGCCGATTGTCAGCCGCCGTCTCTGACGCGTTGGACCAATAAGGGATGCGCTGGCCCGAAAACGCGCAAGGCTGGCCACTGGCCGAGCATTCGCGCTTTGTCCTGTCACGTCCGCACCGCTGGCATGTGCAGGAGGCCGGTGAAGGCCCGACCCTGCTGCTGATCCACGGCGCGGGCGGCGCCACGCAAAGCTGGCGCGGGCTGTTTCCCCTTCTGGCGCAGGATCACCACGTGATCGCCGTCGACCTGCCCGGCCAAGGCTTTACCCAGATGGGCGCACGGATGCGCTGTGGTCTCGACTACATGGCCGAGGACCTTCTGTCACTGACCACGTCCCAAGGCTGGAAACCCGATGTCTTGATCGGTCATTCCGCCGGAGCGGCAATCGCGCTGCGCATGGCGGAACAGATGGATGCGCCCCCGGTGATCGGGCTCAATGCAGCACTCGACCGTTTCGAGGGCATGGCGGGCTGGTTGTTTCCGCTGATGGCAAAGGCCCTGTCGCTGACGCCCTTCACGGCTGACATTTTCACACGTACCGCCGCTTCGCCCGGAACGGTCAAGCGCCTGCTTGCCAGCACAGGGTCGGCGCTGGATGCAGAAGGCATCGCCCTTTACCGGCGCCTGATCACCGATCGGACGCATGTGGACGCCACGCTGGCGATGATGTCGCAATGGTCCGTCGATACCCTTGTCAGCCGGTTGGCAAGCCATGGCTCCAAGACGCTTCTGATGGCCGGGGCCGCCGATGGGGCCGTGCCCCCGCAGGTATCGCGGCGCGTTGCCAGCGTGATGCCGAATGCGTCCTTCATTCAACTTGAGGGGTTGGGGCATTTGATGCACGAGGAAGATCCTGCAGCTTTGGCGGGGCTGATCACAACATTCGTGACAGACAGCCTGTGATTGGCGTTTGTCAGCTGTTTGCATGGCAGCAATCAGACTAAGCAACTGAGCTGCCCCGAAATTTGGACACTGACGCAAGCTGCGATTTGTTGTCTGCTGATCTTCAATACAAATGAGATCAGACATGTCGAAACGGAAGCAACATCACCCAGAGTTCAAGGCCAAGGTCGCGTTAGAGGCGCTGAAAGGGCGAAGAGACGGTCAGCGAGTTGGCCAGTCGATTTGGGGTTCACCCAACGATGATCCATCAATGGACGCGTGCCTTGCTTGAAGGCGCGTCAGGCGTATTTGAGCGTGACGGCCGGAAGGCACCGGAAGTCGATGAGGAACAGGTCAAAGACCTGCACGCCACCTTGGCACACACCTGCCGTCGGGGAGCGGTTACATAATCAAAGCCCTTCGTCATTGCAACGAAGTCAACTAGGTCAGACTTCCCTTGGGTATTGAAGCTTTCCAGCAAATGCCGTTAGTTAATCGTCGCGCGTTTCCGTTTGGAAGAGTAATATTCTGACTAAATCGATGGTGAGAGCAAAGGCCCTATGAGACACTGAAGGCGGATATCGCTGAGGTAGGCGACGCTCTTTTCGATGTAGAAATTAATGAATTTAGGGTGACTGAAAATGGTCAATAAACTGAGTATTTTGATATGAAAATTGCAATGATTGGAACGGGATATGTCGGACTTGTTTCGGGGGTTTGCTTTTCGGATTTTGGTCATGACGTCGTATGCGTCGATACCTCATCTGAGAAAATAGCCAAGCTGAACGCCGGAGAGGTTCCGATCTATGAGCCCGGTCTCGATACTGTCATGGCGCGCAATTTTGCGGCGGGGCGCCTTCGGTTTTCCACTGATACCGCTGCTGCTGTGGACGGAGCCGACGCAGTGTTCATCGCAGTTGGCACGCCGACGCGGCGTGGGGATGGGCATGCTGATTTGACCTACTTGATGGCCGCCGCAGAGGATGTCGCTCGCGCTCTGACCGGATATGCGGTGGTTGTTACCAAATCAACGGTTCCGGTCGGCACCAATCGGCGGGTTGCGGATTTACTCCAGCTAACGCGTCCAGACGCAGATTTTGATGTGGCCTCCAACCCCGAGTTCTTGCGCGAAGGTGCGGCAATTGAGGACTTCATGAAGCCAGACCGCGTGGTTATTGGTGTTGAAACCGATCGTGCCAAAAAGGTCATGGGAGAGATCTACCGACCGCTGTTCCTGCGCGATTTCCCAATCACCTACACCGACTTGGAAAGTGCGGAATTGATAAAATACGCGGCCAACGCTTTCCTGGCGACAAAGATTAGTTTCATCAACGAGATTGCCGCGCTTTGCGAACGTGTAGGCGCCAACGTGAAGTCTGTTGCCAAAGGCATGGGGATGGACGGACGCATCGGAAACAAATTTCTGCATGCAGGCCCGGGTTACGGAGGTTCGTGCTTTCCAAAAGACACGTCCGCTCTTGCGCGTATCGGTCAAGAGCACGGGATTCCAATGCGCATCACGGAGGCGGTCATTTTGGTGAATGATGCCGTCAAGCGGCGCATGCTCGATAAGGTGATGGACCTCTGTGATGGTGCCGTGAATGGAAAGCAGATCCTTGTTCTCGGTGTGACATTTAAGCCAAACACAGACGACATGCGTGAGGCACCAGCGCTGACAATCGTCCCCGCGCTTGTCGGCGCAGGCGCAAAGGTTCGCATCGTTGATCCGCAAGGCAAACGCGAAGGTGAAGCTTTGCTGCCAGGCGCATCCTGGCATGAAGACCCTTACGAGGCAGCAGCCGACGCCGAGGCGATCATCATTCTGACCGAGTGGAATGAATTCCGGGCCCTGGATCTCAGCCGCTTGGCAGGCGCAATGGCGTCCCCAAAAATGGCGGATTTGCGCAACATCTACGATGAAGCGGAAGCAGTAGCGGCCGGTTTCACTGCCTATGTGAGTGTCGGGCGATGAAAAAGAGCGACACTTTGCAGCGCGTCCTCATCACCGGCACCGCCGGCTTTATCGGTTTTCATCTGGCTAAGCTGCTGCTTGCCGAAGGGTTCGTCGTCCAAGGATATGACGGGATGACGGATTACTACGATGTGGCGTTGAAGCAGCGGCGTCACCAGATGCTTTTACAAAACCCGAACTTCGCTGCAACCGAAGGTATGCTTGAGGACCAGACGCTGTTCGACCGCGTTGCGGATGACTTCGCTCCGGATGTAATCGTCCACCTTGCCGCCCAGGCGGGCGTCCGCTACAGCCTTGATAACCCGCGTGCTTATCTCGAAAGCAATGTCATCGGAACATTTAATGTGATGGACGCTGCGCGGCGTCTCGAAGTTAAGCACTTGCTGATGGCTTCGACGTCGTCAGTCTACGGCGCAAATACCGAAATGCCATTCATCGAGACTGAAAAGGCCGACACGCAACTGACGATCTACGCTGCAACGAAGAAAGCCAATGAGAGCATGGCGCATGCCTATGCCAATCTTTACGGCTTGCCGACCACGATGTTCCGGTTCTTCACCGTCTATGGTCCTTGGGGTCGTCCGGATCTCGCACTCTATAAATTCGTCGATGCGATCTTGGATGGACGCCCGATCGACATCTACAATCACGGCGACATGTATCGCGACTTTACTTATGTAGATGATCTGGTCCGCGCGATCAGGCTTCTGATGGACGCCGTTCCTGAGCGTTCCGTAGATCACAATGTGCGCGAAGGTGACAGCTTATCACCCGTTGCACCCTACCGTGTGGTCAACATCGGGAACTCCGACAAGGTGCGCTTGCTTGATTTTGTGGATGCGATCGAAGATTGCCTTGGGCAAAAGGCTGATCGGAATTACCTGAGCATGCAGACTGGTGATATGCCAGCGACCTGGGCCAATGCAGAACTGCTGAAAACGCTGACTGGCTATCGTCCCCAGACTAGTTTTCGGGAAGGCATCACGCGGTTTATAGACTGGTACCGAGAATATTCGGGGAAATGACATCTGAAATGACGACCAAATCTATTCTCGGTTGTGGCCACGCCCGAATGTCTTTGGCTATGGAGTTGGGCAAGCAGCGGTTTGTCATCGGCCTAGATTCTTTCTCTAGTCGTGCCAGAAGCCGTGCGCGAAGAGAGGCTCATCTCTTAGCATTCAACTCAATCCTCGCATTACTGGTATTCTTACTGGCCTTCGGTGTCATCACGATGGCGCGGCTAATTGGCCGACTGCTGGGGGTGTTCATTATGGTTTTCTGTGAAGGGCTGTCACTAGAACTGGCGCGGGTCAAACGGAGGGCCGTAATTGTGGGGATTGCGTTGAGTGGCTGCCTTTCCGCAGTGGGTGTTACCGCAGAGGAGTCACCATCTTGTGCCGATCAAGAAGCAGAGGCGTGGCTGACGGAAAAATTCGGTCCGGCACCGCCTGAGGCCGGGACGCTGACGGGCCGACAGCGGCTCGAGACTCCCATATGGTTCCGCGGTGCCGAAATCCGCGAAGCGAAATATGCCGTATCACTGCGCCGCGGCCCAGGCGGTGGAGAAGCAGCGCTGAGCAACCTGCGGATCGGACCTCTTGTCTCCACCGATGCCTACGGGGCGGGAGTTCGCGTCGAGGTTCCGAAAAGTCATGTAGATTCAAGTGATTCGGAAGTGCGACTGTTTCTTCATGATGTCCAAATATCCCCAAATTGGCCGGATTGGCTCACTTACGGAAAGACGAATTACGATGGCGTGGATTTCAGTTCGCCCGGAGAACTCTACGGTCATGCCGTGCGGATCCATAACTGGAATGCCGATGCCGCGCTCGACATCAAGGCGGACCGGTCGCAGTTTGTGGATCTCGAGGTCAGTGGCCCGGGAAACCGACCGCTGCGTTACTGGCGGGCAGGACCCCATGATCTCATTGCGTCGAGCATCAGTCGCCCTGACGAAGGGCCGCTGGTGTGGTTCGCCGATTGCGATGCCGCTACGCTGAGGATCCATGGAACGTTATTCAATGGCGACGAGCACCTGCCGCTACACAAAATCTCGTGCGAAAGGGGCGAGGAGCCTGAAATCATTCACCTTTCTGATGACCCGAGGGTCACGGGGGACGTCCACCCGATGCTACGCGGCTGTCCGAACGGCGGATGACGCGGAGGGTCCGGAGCGGAGCCAGCAGGGCCCAAAGCAGCAAGCGCGGGTTACAATTGGGTTGGCAGCCTGCTGGAGGGCGCAGATCCGTCGGCTTCACGATCGACGGATATCCGACTGCGCAGTCAGAGCCTGAAGTGTGATTTACTGCGCCAAGACTAAGCGGCCATTCCGGGCGCAGCAATGCAAGTTTTCGGGGAACGTTTGTGCATTTCCTTTCCAAGTCGGAAACCTTTTTTAAGGTGCATCAAGGTAGTGCGAAGGCGACGAGAGAGGTATAGTCGAGGCTGTCACCGCAATCTCTGCTCGATCGCGGCGTCGCTATGATGGGGTAGAACGTATGACAGACGGTTGGGACATGTCGGCAGGTACCAGCGCGAAGGGTGCGGTCCGAGCGGGGGGCGATGGCGAGCCGTCGATCCTGTCGCTCGCTTGGTCGAACAAGGTGGCTATCAGCCTGTGCGGCCTCGCGGCTGCCCTTACGGCCTATATCGCCCTGTCTACCGTCACGCCCACCTACACCGCCCGCACACAGGTGCTGCTTGAGCAAAACGCGACCTCAGTCATGGACCAGTCGGCCGGAGCAGCCGGGCAACGGATAACCCCCGCGGAGGCCCAAAGCACCATTATCGTGATGGAATCGACGGATGTTCTGCGCAGCGTGGCTGAGGAACTCGAACTTACCAACCGCGCGGAGTTCAATTCAGAGCTGCGTGAATCGGGCTTGCTCGACACGGTGAAGTCCGAGCTGCGCGATTTGGTCTCGGGCGTTGTTCCCGCGGGCGAGCCGGAGGAGGGTGCCCTCAGGATCGCGCCTGACGACCCTCTTGCAGGGGTGATCCGGGAACTGCGCAAGGCGGTCGAGATCCGCGTGATGGGCGAAAGCGCTATCGTCGAGGTGCGAGCCATGACGCAAAACCCTTCGCTCGCCGCGGCGATCACCGACGCAGTCGCGGAAAACTATATTGCGCAGCAGTTGGTGCAGAAATACGAATCCGCCGTCCGGGCGACCGAATGGCTCGAGGACCGCACGGAACAGCTCCGCATAGTACTTCAGGACGCAGACGCGCGAGTGACAGATTTTCGCAGCGAGCAGCTTTCCGCAGGGGCGCAGACGGTCGCGGATATTGAGCCTCGGCTGGAGGAGCTCACTCGGCAGATTGCGCGGGTTGGAGCGGAGCTTTCGGATACGAGGGCGCAGCGCGACGAGCTTCTTCAACTTTATGAGGAAGACAATTTCATGTCGCTCGTACCTTTGTTCGGCATCGCCTCGATCACGGCGCTACATCAAGAACTTCTGGTGGCCGAGACCGAACTCGTGGACCGCACAGCGCGGTTCGGCGACGACCCTTCGGTGACCGCGCAGCGGCAGGTGCGCGACGGGGTAAGGACTCGCCTCGAGGCCGAGGTGAGGAACGCCCTTGCGGGGCTCGACGTTCGGGTGGACGTACTTTCGAAGCGGCTGATCAATGCTGAAGAGGATCTGCAGGCCATGCGCCGCGAACTTGTGGATCGGCAGCAGACTGAGCTTCGGCTCACCGAACTGGAACGCGAGTCCGAGGCGTCGCAACAAGTGTATAACCGCTTTCTGGTCGAGGTGAAGGAGGTGCGTGAGCGCAGCCAGTTCCAGACGCCCGCCGCCCGTATCATCACATGGGCTGACGTGCCGGTGGCGCCCACAGCACCGCAGAAAGCGAAGATGGCCGTCGTGGCGGGCCTTGGAGGCGGCGCACTGGCGTTGCTGTTGATCGCTCTTTTGCGCGACAACCGTCCGCGCGTCCGCAACGCCGAAGAACTGGCGGAGATGACTGGGGTAGACGCTATCGAACAGATTCCCGCGCCAGGGGCAGCCGGCGCACCGCTTGCGCTGCTGGAACGAATGCGCGCCGAACCAGAGTCACCCGGGGCCCAGAGCCTGCGCTGGCTGCGCTACCGGCTGCGTGCCCGAAGGAAAGGCCAGACCAACGTTATCCTGGTCACCTCTGCCCGCGCTGAGACTGGCAAATCTGGCATCAGCGTGGCGCTCGCCGAGACTTTTGCATCGGATGGGGTCTCGACTGTGCTCGTTAATATCGACGGGCAGGCCACCGATCTACTGTCCATCGACAGCGTTGGCGCCCTGCGCGACATGCCGTTCCGTTATCTTGACTATACCGAACACACGATGCGCGCGCTCAACGAATGCGCGGGGGAGGCCGCAGGCGATCTTGCCGACCGGCTTCGAATTCTCAAGAGCACCGATGTCATCATCATCAACGGCCCTTCCGTGCTGAGATCGGCAGACGCGCTGGAGATGAGCGAGATGGCCAGCCGGGTGCTTTTGGTCTGCAACTGGAACGAGACGCCTTCCGCGTTGGTACAGCAAAGTGTGAACGTGCTGCGCGACGCCGGTTCCCGCGTCGACGCTATCGCGATGAACAACGTTCCGCGCCGGTCGCTTAAGCCCGTCACCTATATGCCCCGCTCACCGCAACCGCCTAAGGCGATTGCGGCACCGCAGGGCTGAGCGGGACCGCGGGCGATGTTGCAAGCTGGCACTACGGCAGTTCTGGCGGCAAGTCTCTGGCTTTTGTGGCGTCAGCTTCGTCCGATGCGCGGCGACTTACTCACGCTTGTAGCCTTCGGGCTTATCTGGAGCCGGTTCGCGCTTGCAGCGCTTGGTCCGTCCGCCGTTCAGACGCAGTTGGCGGGCCAGTCGCTGATTGCGCTCGGAACGCTTATCACGGTCAGCTTCGTGGCCGTCGTCATCCCGCTCAGCCTATACCGTGCCGATCAGGCCGCGCCGATCTATGGCATCGCGTCGCTGGGAGCAGCCGGCACTATCCTGTCGGGGTCGGTCGGAGCTCTACCGAGCTATGTCACGCTCTGGGTCCTGTTCGCGTCGCTTGCGCTGCTGCTCGACCGGGCTTACACGCTGCACGGGCCAGCGATGGTGCTGCGCGCGCTACTTGCCGTATTCGCGCTGCCGCTCGGGATGCAAGTGGTCTCGTTTGGCGCAGGCCTGCCCAAGGTCGGGCCGGACGGTTCCCTGAGCTATATAGGCGGCTATGCCCATGAGGCGGTTTTTGCAATCGTGGCGCTCGGGGCGCTGTGGACGGCAACAATTTCGTCTTGGCCGAACCGGCGGCTTGCCTGGCTCGCTGTAGCGGTGTGTCTCGCCGCGCTTGTACTCGCGAATTACCGGACTATGCTGATCGCCGCGCTTCCACTCATCGCTGCTTTCGCGATTTTCGACGGAGTGGGCCAAGGCGGCCGGATTTTGCCCCGTGTTCTAGCAATCTGCGCGGTCGGCTTGATCTTGCTGCCCGCAGCAATGCCGCCTGCGCTGATCGAGCGCTTTGCCGATCTGGGGACGCTGGCCAGCGACTGGGAGCAGCTCCTGAAGCCGCCCGAAACCTTTACTGCGGCGGAAAAGGATGTGCTATCCGCGCGGGTCTATATTTGGGCGCGTTACGCTGCGGCGGTGGCGCAGGCAGATCTTCCGCAACTGTTACTGGGTCACGGAGCCGAGGCGCTGGCGCCTGGTATGGGGACGCATCCGCACAACGAATACTTGCGGGTGGCCTATCAGCACGGGATCCTCGGCGTCGTCGGGCTGTTCGGCTTGCTGATCGCCCTGACCGTGGTGTCGGCGCGGGCGAAGCCGCGCAGGGCGGGGGTCCTGACAGCGTCGGGATTTGCGGCGTTCCTAATCGCGGCCACGGGCACCTCACTTTTCGACCGGCCTGAGGGGATGATCGTGTTGGCTATCCTGACCGCCACTGCGTGGAACCTTAGCGTCGGGCGTCAGCCAGTCAGCGCCGCTGCCTGATTTTGGACGTGACCTCGCTCAGCATCGCGCGCAACCCGGCGTGGCGCAGGGTCGCGGCGATGAATCGCACCTTACCACGCCGCCTTGGCAGGTAGGCGAGTAGCAGGCGCGCCAAGCGCCTACGGTAGGCATTTTCCCCGAGCCAGGCGCGGTGCTTGTGAAGCGCTGCGGCCTGTTCGAGCAGATCCTCGGGGCTCAGTTTCAGCGTCGCGTTTGTGATCCTGCCGTGCCCTTTGCGCCGGGTATAGAGCGGCTCGGACACAATCGCGACGCGCCCGCGTTGTACGAGGCGGACGAAGAGGTCCCAATCCTGTGCGCGGGGCAAAGTTGGGTCGAACCGCACTCCGGCCACCACGTCCCGCCGGATCAGCAGACCTGAGGTGCCGCAGGGCGTGCCGTGGCGCAGCCAGTCCGCGTCCACTTCGGAGACGGCCTGCGGTGTGCGGCGGGCCGTGCTGCCGAGCGTCCGGCAGAGGCAGGCAGCGTAGTCGCCCTTTGCCATTGCGGCGAGTTGGGTTTCGGTCTTGTGGGGCAACCAGACGTCGTCGTCGTCGAGAAAGCCAACCACATTGCCCCGGGCGAGGTCGATCCCCCGGTTGCGCGCTACGTTCGCGCCGGACCTCTGTGGCAAACGCTCGAGGCGGACACGGTCGGCGAAAATGGCGAGGACTGGGGCGGGATCATTGGTCGATGCGTCGTCGATGACAATAACCTCGAGCATCTCCACCGTCTGGGACAGCGCGCTGCGCACTGCATCGACAAGCAATTCCGAGCGGTTGCAGGTGGGAATGATGACGCTGACGCGGGGCGCAGTCATCGGAATCTATCCTCGATGGTGCCACAGGCTTGGCGATAAAAAACGTATATTTCCTCAATACTTTAAAACATTGCGCAGGGCGAACGCGGAAAGTTTCAAAATTGAAACTTTATCACTTTTCCCAACATGGGTAATGTTGCATTCAAAGCTCACCGGGCGCAAGCTTCAACGTTGGGCATAATCAGCCAGTTACGATGGAAGTCCCCGGAGAGCACCTACTATGCGACATGTTGCGATCATTGGTCTTCGCGGTATCCCTGACGTTATGGGGGGGATCGAGACCCATTGCGCCGAGTTACTGCCGCGCATGGCCAAGAAATCGGAGGATCTGAAGCTCACGGTCCTCGCCCGACGCCGTTATGCGACCGTCGCGGATCCCGTGCCTGGAGTAAAGCAGATCGCCCTATACGCGCCAAGCGGCAGGGGGACAGAGGCCTTGGTTCATTCCCATTGGTCGGTGCTATATGCGCGTCTCTTTCTCAAGGCGGATGCGGTGCATATTCATGGTATCGGACCCGGGCTTTCGGTGCCGCTTGCGCGGTTGCTGGGCATGGGGGTGCTTTTTACCCATCATGGCGAGGATTTTGCGCGCGCGAAATGGAATTGGCTGGCACGGTTTGTTTTGCGGGTGGGGGAATTCCTGGCACTTCGCTTTGCGCAATGCATCATCACCGTTTCGGCCGGCACCGCCACACGGCTCAAAAAGCGCGCGCCTGCGCGTGCCAACCGGATCATTCATGTTCCCAACGGAGTCTCCGCCCCGGCAACCGGTGGGGCTGCCGAAGTCGTTATGGAGCGCCACCACCTCGAACCCGGACGCTTCGTGATCCATGTCGGCCGGATCGAACCGGAAAAAGGGCAGGATATGCTGATCGAGGCTTACCGCGCCGCAGGGCTTGCACTGGCAAAGTCTCCGGTGAAACTGCTGCTCGTGGGTGCAGCGGACCACGAGAGCGCTTATTCGCGCAAGATCGCGACGATGAAGGGAGACGGCGTCGAACTGGCAGGCCGCCTCGACCGCGACACAGTTTTCGCGCTGAATGCGCAGGCGGCGCTGTTCGTGCTACCATCTCTGCACGAGGGACTGTCCATTGCGGCTCTCGAGGCTTTGAAGGCGGACGCACCGGTGCTGCTGAGCGACATCGAGCCGAACCGGAATATCGGCCTCGAGGATCGCCACTACCTGGCGCCGGATTCGGTCGAAGCTTGGGCCGAGGGGCTCCGCGGTGATCTGTCGCGGCACGCGGTACGCGAAGGGTTTGACGCGTCAGCTTACGATTGGGACGTCATCGCGGACCGCACGCTGGAGGCACTTGATGAGGTGACACAGAATTCCGGCTGTATCTCCAAAAACCCAAGGGCGGCGGGTGATGCCTAAGGCTCGCAGGCGGCGAATCCTGTTGCTGATCAATTCGCTCGAAGGCGGCGGGGCAGAAAACGTCATGGTGCGGCTCGCTTCGGGCCTTTCGGAAACTGTGCCGGGTGCAGATATTCGTCTCGTTCTGCTCGACGATTTGCCTGCGGCTTACCCGGTGCCCGCAGACAGGGCGTGGCTGATGAGCTGCGCGTTGGCTATGGCGTCCCCGCGGGACGACTCCGGGTCATCCACAATCCAGTTGAAATCGGCGATCTTCAGGCGTCGGGTGCCGAGACCCCCGCGATCGCGCTACCTGACCGCTTTTTTGTCAGCGTTGGGCGTCTGGTGAAGAATAAGGGCGGAGACGTTCTGATGCGAGCGTTTGCAGCGCATGCCGAACCTCGGCGCCATCTCGTGATGCTTGGAGAAGGATCGGAGCGCGGTCGCCTCACCGCACTGGCGGAGGAGATCGGTATTGGCGATCGGGTACACCTGCCGGGACATCTTGAAAATCCTCATGCAGTGGTGGCGCGCGCCGATGGCTACATTTCCGCCTCGCGCAGCGAAGGGTTTCCCAACGCGATGATTGAGGCCATGGCGCTCGGGCGGCCCGTCATCGCGACCGACTGCCGCTCCGGTCCGCGTGAGATCCTAGCGCCGCAGGACGGCAAACCCGAGGCGGGGCTTCTTGTGCCTGTAAACGACATCGCGGCGCTAACGGCGGCCATGGACCTGTTCGACGATGAGGGCAGTCGGGCTGATCTGTCGCGCCGCGCGGCCCGTCGCGTGGAAGTTTTCCGGTCCGCTTGCGTGGTGGCGGATTATGCTGAGATACTTGGGTGCGGGTCGTCCCGAGCAGCAAGGATGTCCGCCAAATGGTCCGTGTCGAGTGCAGGAGGGCCTGATGCCGGATAGAAGGAGACTTGCAACCGCTGAGGTCGGCGATCTCGTCCGGTTGGGCGAAATCGACGCTCTGGTGCTCTGCGCGTTACGCGGCAAAGAAGTCAGCCGGCTAGCGCTTATGGTCGAGGCGCGGGACGCCCTGCCTGTTCGGAAACTTCTCCGTGCCGTGCAGGGAGTAGAGGCCACGGTCTACACGACAAACGGCTCCAAGAGTGGGTCTTTCCGACTGGACGAGGCGGAGTTCAGTGCGATCAGCCTCGCTTTTATGCCGATGGATCTTGCAGAGACGCTGCTGGCGCGAGCCCGGAGCGCAATTGGCCTGCCCAGAGAGGATCGGGTCCGGCTTGCGGCCTATGTGAGCGCCTATTTCCGCGCGCCGTCGCGGTTGGCGGGCGGCGCGGAGAAGGATCCGGCCGCAGACACCCATCGGAGCGAGCTCGACCGCGATCTTCTGACTGCCGGGTGGCGCCCACCGCAGGACATGCTCGAACGTCTGGCCCTTGCCGACCCCTGGATCCGCAAGTCTTTGCTACCAACCAAAGGACCGGGGCTCCCGCCGGGCCTGACGGCCTTTTTCGTGCGCGAACGGGCTGTGGCGGAGTGCTTTCTGCCCCGGATCCGCGAGGTCATCGCAGAAATTGGATTTGAGATATTGACCGAAGTTGAGCTGGTCGGGGACACAGCGGAGGAGATGCGCAAGTCGACCCGGGGCGGGAACTGGGGGTCTGGGCCGTTTTCGGTCAGCGGCGGGCCGCCGCGGCACATACTCTTATTCGTCGGACCATTCGAGCGAGGCCTACCGTGTCATCGAAACGCTGCTGTCCGCAGCGGAGTTCGACGCGCTGAAGGCCGGTGTTGCGGCGCGCCGTTTGGCCCTGCGCGAAACGACGGGTCAGGCTGAGCCCGAGGAAGGACGAAACGTGACTGCGGTCACTCTGCGCCGGGGCGGCGTCGTGCGACGCGTGTTTCGGCCACATCTTGTTAGTCATGTCCCCGCAGTGGTGCAGGCGCAGGAGCTGCTACGTCCTGATTGGCCCGAGGTCTGCGAGTGTCTGAAGACGGGCGAGGGCATCGTGGATTTCACCGACCCGGGGCCGGAATTCACGCCTGCTGGAACACTTGGCGGCCCCCTCCCCTTTGCGCTGGCCCTGCGCCTGCGCGCGCTCTTGGTGGAGGCCGCGAAGGCGGGGATCGTGCTGGATCACTGGGACCCGGCGCAAAACGTGCTCGTCAACCACAAGCGAACCGAGCTGCGGCTGCTGGGCTTCGACCGGCCTCGGTGCCTCGATGGGCCGCAACTCCTGTCCGCCACACTGGAGCACAACGTAACGCGCGCCGAACTGGCCCGGCTGACCGGAATTTCCACTTCCGTGTTCTTGGGTGGTTCGGCACCATTGATGCGGTTGTCGCGCGAGATCTTTCGGCCTGCCGCAGCGCTCTTCTGGCGCGGCGAGACCGGGATCTCACGGGCTGTCTCCGCCCTGCTGCACATCCACCTGCGGCGGCGTGGCTAGCGCTCGACAGCCGGGCGCCAGGCCACGCGTGCCAGACTGCCGGACCGTTGACGGGTATGCCTGCGTCGGCGCAGGGCGGCGCCCGCCGCAAAGCCAATAATCCAGAACGGATGAAGCGTTGCTCGCTTGAGATGCTGCAGCCAAGGCGGGTCATGAAGAAAACTGTGTTTTGACAGGCCAGTGTAGGGGCGCCATTTCGCCGGGTATGGGTCTTCGTTCATCGCGTTGAGAAGCGGGCGCGCGACGGGAGCCTCCTCGGGCACGCCGGACAGAAAGTAGCTCTGCTCGGGTGCCACGGGGGCGGCGCGCCGGGTGGCAAACTCGAAGTCGATGGCCCGCATGCGCCCAGTCCGTGCATCGATCAGGATATTGTCGCGTGGGGTGAGATCGATCGCATCGAACCCGTGAGCGCAGCACAGTCGGACGAACGCCGCAAGCTCGTGTACACGGGCGAGCGGCAGCGGCAGCGGCAAGCGGAACCCCAAGATCCGACGTGTGCGCAGGGCATTCGGAATGTCCTCGAAGAGAAGGGAACGTTCGTCACGGGCGAGAAGGCGTGGGGGTATCTCACTCAGTCTTCCCATCACCTCGAAGAATGCCAGTTCGCGAGTCAGCGCGTCACGGGCGGTGTGTCGGAAGGTCTTGAGCACAGCCGTGCCGTCGCCGTGGGCCACGCGCTCGACCTTGGCGCGATACTTGAAACGGCTGAGATCAGCGAGAACGGGACGGTCGGTGTGCATAGCGGCGCGGCGGGCGGCGATGGCGGTGTCGAGTTCGTTCAGGTCTTCGGGAGATAGAAGACGCCGGGCGGCATGCTCGGCTTCGGCTTCGCATTGAACGCTATGATCGCCTGTCCGCTCGAAAAGCAGGACTCTTCAAGGAGCTCCGCGAGGGGGGCGGCCGCGCAGGTTCGGAAGACTTCGAATCCCCGCGCCTCGAGCGCAGTCACCACACGAGGGCTGAGCGCTTCTGCCTCGAGGGCGAGAGCGACGACGCAGAGGCCCCTCATCTGTGCTCTGCCAGCCAGCGGTTGAAGGGCTTCAGCGCCTCCAGGTGCGCAGGCCTGGGGCGCCAGCCTTGGTCCGCAAGAAAATGGTCAAGGCTGTCGAGGGTGATGTCTTTGGGTAACTCGAGACTCGCGGCAGGGGCGAGCCGCCGCAGTACAGCTGGGTAATCGCGGGAGCCCTTCTGGCGCGGCGGCGTGGCGGCATCGGGTGGAAGCCCCGACTGATAGCCTTTCAGGTAGACAGCGTGATAGGCGAGTCCTAGGACATGCAGGCGCGGGGCGGGCACGGACCACGGGCCATGGCCGCGACGGCGGGTCTCGATAATCTCGGCGCCAATGGCCGGAGGAAAGCCGGGCAGGCCGTCCTCTAGGAGATCGGGCCGGAAACCGCCGCCATGGGCTCCCGTCACCGAGAAGACGTCGATCTTTTTTCCACGCGGCCATTTTGAAAGCAGATTGCCTACAAAAGCCATGCTGTCGTCGGACACCAGTATGTCGACGTCATGACCGCGGCCGACGCGGGGCAGATCCTCGAACCAGCGCAGTACGACATGGGGCGTGCCCGCCTCGTGAAGCGCGCGAAAGAAGCCCTCGATTGCCAGTGCAGGTGGGATGTAGCGGTTGCCCCGCGGGTTGACCTGTCTCTCGGCCCATTGGCGCGTGTCCGGCCCGAGAACGGGCAGTACCGGCTCCAATATCAGGCGAAGCGCCTGTCTCCAGCGACGTTTCAGGAGCTGTTTCATTGGGTCACTCCCTTACCGACGGCACGCTTTGGCATGCCCAGAGGTCGGCGAACCGGCGTGGCCAGGCGATGGCCTTGAGTTGCATAATCGCGGGCTTTCTCAGCGACGGGACAAGTGGTGCGAGCAGGATCGGCGCAAGTGTGTAGGAGATGACCGTTGCAATCGCAGCGCCCTCCGCCCCGTAGCGCGGGATGAGCAGGAGGTTCAGGAGTACGTTCGTCACGGCCCCCGTCGCATGGATCATCGCCGAAGCCCAAAAGATGCCCTCCACGAGCAACCACTTGTGGACGAGGGCGCGCGTAGCGAAAACGATTCCCACCCAAGCGTAGATCTGCAGCACACCCGCTGCGGGTGAGTATTCCGCGCCGAAGAGCAGCATCACCAGTGGCGCGGACCAGAAGGGCGAGGTCGCCGCAATCAGTGTGCCGAAGGCGGCGAAACTGTCCATGGCGTCCTGCACGCGAGCGGCGTAGTGGCTGGGCGAGCTCGCGCGCAGCTCCACCATGCGCGGAAAGAGGGCCATAGCGAGGGCGGTAGGCAGGACATACCACGCCTCCGACAGGCGCGCGGCCACGGCGTAGATACCCGTCGTCTCCTGCCCGACCATGTAGGAGAGCATCAGGATGTCGGACTTGAGGTAGATCACCGCCGAAAGCGCGCCCAACATCAGCGGGAACCCCTGGACGAGATAGCGCCTGACCCGCGACGCTTCGATCCGCAGGCCGGGCAAACCGCTGGTTCGGCGGCGGTAGGCCAAGAGTGCGCCGAGACCCGACACCGCACCCTGCGCAGCTTGGGCCAAAATGAAGGCATCGACGCCCATGTTTGCAAAGATCAACAAGATCTTCACGCCGGCAAAAACTGCCATGACGGCCACGGAGAAGATCACGAAGGGCTTCGGGTCCTGTTCCGCGATGAAATACTCTTGGATCGTGTCGATGGATTTTACCAGCGCGGCACTGGCGAGGATCGCGCAGAGGACCGCGATATTTTCGTGGGAGATCGGGTAGATCCACGCCACGGCGAAGACAATACAGACGGAGAAGATCGCGCCGGCGAAGCGGATCGCTGTGACGGTGCCGAGGATTGAGTTGGCCTCTTCCGGGTACATCTTGTATTCGCGTAAAGACAGGTTGCGCATCCCCAGCGTGTTTAACGGGGCTACTATAGCGACGAGCGAGACGGCATAGCTCAGCACCCCATAACCTTCGGGGCCAAGGTGGCGCGCGACGAAGATGGCTATGAGTAGCCCGTTGGCGAGCTTCGCGAGCTGTTTGGCAATGAGCCAGCCTCCGGACCGAAGAATCAGTCGACGCGGTGCGGAGAGAAACGACTGGTTCATGAGGACGTGCTCGTCAGAGCGCACGAGGGCGCCATTTTACGACGAAGTTCGGGGTTCTCCTGTCTTGGGCGTATGCCCGGCCAGTTCAAGACAGGATTGGTCTTATTGCCATTGCCTGAGGACATACGATCGTTTCTCTGGCTTAGTTGGCAGCAGTCCGGCATGGTGCCTCTGATGGTTCGGTGAGACGTGCTGCCGGAAGCAAGTGAAGGCGGAGGACTTTGCGCAAAATTGGGTTCTTCACGCTGACGCCGTCCCCACCCGCACCGCAGGCCAACGCACGCACGCTGGCCGCCTTGCGCAGAGCGCTTCCGGACAGCGAGATTGAAGTGATCGAGATCATTCCGCGACTGAGGCAAGCGCCAGTCTCCTTCGGAACGGCCGCAGTCGTTGCCACCGTCACTTATGCTCCGGACCTTCTCTACGGGCGCAAGTCGCTGAAACATGCCGCTATCCGCACACCCTATCTGTTTCGCTGGATTAAGCGGATGGCGGCCCGGGTTGCCCATGAGCGGGGTTTCGATGCCACCTTCCAGATGCAGTCTCTCTTCGATGCAAGTGTGACCGGCATTCCGCACTACGTCTATACGGATCATACTCATCTTGAGAACCGTAGATACGGCGCGGCCGACGAGGCTGCACTCTACTCGGCGGCATGGATGGCCTGCGAGCGGGAGATCTATACTAGGGCCGAAACTGTCTTTGTGCGCAGCAGTAATGTCGCGCGATCTCTGATCGACGAGTATTCTTGCCCACCGGATAGGGTGCTTTGCGTTTACGCGGGCAGCAACGCGCAGGTTCCCGCGGCGCCGGCGAAAGTGACCGCTCCGGGCCAATGCAAGACCATCCTGTTTGCCGGAATCGACTGGGAGAGAAAGGGCGGACCCGTTCTGCTCGAAGCCTTCGAAAGGGTTCTTGAGCGCCATCCCGAGGCTCGGCTGAGGATTGTTGGCTGCAACCCAGAGACCAAGCACATCGCCAATTGCGACATCGTGGGGCGGGTGCCGCTGGACGAGATGCCGCGTCACTTTGCAGAATCTGGCATTTTCTGCCTTCCGACCCATCGCGAGCCCTTCGGCGTGGTTTTCGTCGAGGCGATGTGGCACGGACTTCCGGTAGTCGCCACGAGGGTAGGCGCTATTCCCGACATGGTCGTAGAGGAGGTGAACGGCGCTCTCATCACACCAGGCGATGTAACTGCGCTGGCCGATCGGTTGTGCGCGATCCTCGATAATCCGGCACTGGCGGCACGGTATGGTGCCGCTAGTCGTTTGATCGCAGAGGACCGCTATGATTGGGATCAGGTTGCCCGTCGGATGGTGGAGAGGTTGGTTCCCTGAGGCGTGCTTTGATGCGGTTTGACTGCCGGATTCTTTACAGTTGTCATTTTTCTGACGTGATGATGCTGCATACTGAATATAGGTGATATCTTCTGATCGTCGGTTGTCGCTAAAAAGCGTCTTTGCCCGAAAGGTGACTTCAAATGAAAACAACTTGGTCCATCGCGGCGGGGCTGGTCTTTGCCATTTGCGGGTCAATCGTCGGATGGATTGCATTCGGGTTCCTTGCGGCGGTCCTGCTCTACGTAATATGCGGTATGCTCGGCGTAATAGCATGGGTCCTAGTCGCGTTGATTCTGCAGCCCAGTCGCATGTATGTCGCGTTCGGTCAGTAAAAACTTGTCTACAAAGCCAAAGCTACCTGAAGTGTTATCGTCCGGAACCACGAAGAATGCTGACAACAGTCATTGCGATCAGACGAAGGTCGAACGCAAGCGACAGGTTGGACGCATAGAAGTCATCGAAAAACTTACGGTCGATAAAGCTGGAAGTGTGTCTTTGGGAGACTTGCCAAGGTCCGGTGAGACCGGGCCGAAGGCCAAAATACAGCATCCCACCGGCCGCCTTGTAGGCGGGCTCCTGCGCCGTAGTGAAAGGACGCGGACCGACCACGCTCATGTCCCCACGCAGGACATTTATAAATTGTGGAAACTCGTCAAGGCTGGTGCGCCGCAGGATCCGTCCGATGGTCGTGATGCGGGGATCATCCGAGAGCTTCTGAAACCGAGCCCATTCCGCAGCGGCGCTTGGGTTCTTGGAAAGATGAAGGGTGAGCCGCTCCTCGGCGTTGGGAACCATAGTGCGGAGCTTCAGCATCGGGAAGCGGCAACCACCGCGCCCAACCCTTTCCTGCACATAAAAGGCTGGGCCGCCATCAAGTCGGACGAGGAGCGCCAGTAGGCCGACGAGTGGCAAGACGAAGGGCGCCACAAGAAGTACGAACGCGAGATCAAATATCCGTTTTGGCAGGCTTGTGTAAGCGTGAAGCCGCCGACCGCTTTTGGCGCCCGCCCGTGCAGAGGCCACCCTCTGTGTAAGGTCAGTCGTGTTCATTGTCTTCCCCCATAATCCAGAGCCGCTCAATGCGCCAAATGCTTGTAAACGATTAAGCAAGGCGACTTATCTTAAAGCAAGCTTTGCACGATTTTGACATTTTGTCGCCCAATTTCGGCCTATTAAATTCTGGGTGAGATAACTTTCTGAAAACAACCCATGGGAGAGTAAACTGCTTATTTCACAACAATCCGTCGTTATGTTCGGAACTGTTCGTCAAATGGAGACAATAAAGGTACTGACGACACTGCTTTTGTATTCAAGCCCTTTAGAACTTTCGTTAGGCGACACAATCCGACTAGCCATTTCTAAGTCGCTGATTCGCTTGCGCGTCTGCCCTTGGTTCCGATGGGATAGAGAAGTGGTTCGGTTTGTCTGAACAGGTTCCGGGCGTTTTCTAAGTGGATTTCTGCCTTGTCTATGCCGCTACCGCTTCGGGCATCGGCTGGTTGAAGTACGCTTGATCCGGCGTTTTGCCGTCAAGCGATGAATGAGGGCGGCGGCTGTTCTAAAAGGTCAGATAGCGACCGATCCCTGCGCGGGTTCCCGAGACGCTTGTGTAGGCCCGCAGGTAGATCTCTTCGTATTTGATCGTCCTCCAGAGACGCTCCACGAAAACATTGTCGCGCCAAGCTCCTTTGCCATCCATGCTGATCTTGATCCTACGTGCGGCCAGCACCTTGATAAAGTCGGTCGATGTGAACTGGCTACCCTATCCGTGTTGAAGATCTCAGGGGCACCATGGCGCGCAAGCGCCTCCTCCACTGCTTCAATGCAAAAATCCGCTTCCAGCGTGATCGATACTCGCCAGGCCAAGACACGGCGGGTAAACCAGTCCGGCACAGCGGCAAGGTAGATGAACCCGCGGGCCATGGGTCTGTAGGTGATGTCCATAGCCCAGACCTGGTTGGGCCGGGTGACGGGCAGCTTACGCAGCAGATAGGGATAGATCTTGTGCCATCATGGCGATGCCATGCTGCGTATGGACGCGCCAGTTTCGAGGTGTTTGGCTTGCGATACAACGCCTCGATGCCCATGCGCTTCATCCACTGCCCGGCAGTTCATCGCGCAGCAATGTCACGAAACGGAGCGTGGCAACATGCAGCCGTCCAACCTTGAACCCTTCCTGGACCAACAGTCCCTGTAACATCCGGCTGCCCGCAAAAGGAAATTCCATGTGCAGCTTGTCCATCCGGTGCATCAGCTTCAGATCAGCGCCCGACACCGGGCGCGGCTTGTAGGAGACGCTGCCCCGGCTGATCCGAGAGCGCGCACTTGGCGGCTGACGCTCAACTTCGCATTTGGATAGATCATCTTTTTTGCGCTCGGAAACAGTCCCGCCTTCCCGAGCGCGCCGGACAAAAGATCGTTCTCCAACGTCAGCTTCCCGATCTTTGCATGCAGGGTCTTCACGTCGATCACCGGTTCTGAATCGACCTGCAGCCCAGCACCGAACACCCCGGTCGCGCCCTCAAGAAGCTGGTCACACCACTTCTTGATCTGGTTCGGATGAACCCGCATTATTCACCGAAGCGGCTCTTCAGCGGGCTGAAGGCTGGGTGATGCCGTTTTTTGCCCGTCCTTGAGAGGCATGTTCTGCGAGTGCCAGAGGCGTTTCTCGCTTGAGTTGAGCCAGCGACTGCGTTGACAGCTATTTCGGTATTGATCGATGTTGCAGGGACACAGGTGATGACCGCCCTTGGGCGTTGATCCGGTCGGCGTCATCGACGACTTGCTTGAGATTATGGGTCGGCG
>JAIVHI010000042.1 GCA_020201155.1 Loktanella sp.
TATCAAGTTCGTCGATGCCGCCATGCGAGAGTTGTACGTGACCGGCACGATGCACAACCGGGGCCGCATGATCGTGGCCTCCTACCTGACCAAGCACCTGATGTGCCACTGGCGGATCGGTCAGAAGT
The DNA here is from genome assembly GCA_020201155.1 of Loktanella sp. Lineage (GTDB taxonomy): Bacteria > Pseudomonadota > Alphaproteobacteria > Rhodobacterales > Rhodobacteraceae > JAIVHI01. Next base: position 129 of record JAIVHI010000042.1, read on the forward strand.
GGTTCGAGCACTGCCTGATCGACTGGGATCCGGCGTCGAACGCGATGGGCTGGCAGTGGTCCGCAGGTTCCGGCCCCGACGCCACACCCTATTTTCGCGTCTTCAACCCCGAAACGCAGATCGACAAGTTCGACCCGCAGGGGGAGTATACGCGTGCATGGATCGCCGAGGGACAGGACAATCCCCCGGACACCGCCTTGGCCTATTTTGACGCCATCCCCGAAAGCTGGGGCATGCAGCCCGGCGACAGCTATCCCGATCCGATCGTGAGGGCGGACGAAGGCCGCAAACGTGCCCTTGCTGCCTATGAAAATCGGGATTTCTGACGCAATGACCCTAGGTTAACAGATGAAGTGAAACCTTTGATCCGGCTTTGACGTGACAAACCTTGCGAAAGCGTTAGTTTTCCACAGCGCGCGGAGGGTGCCCTTCGCTACAAAATAAGAAACGGGGACCATCCATGATTTTGACCTCAACCGAGGGCCAGACGAAACTGCCGCGCTACTTTGCGGCGGTCTTCAAACGTGCCGGTCAGCTCAAGCGCGGGCGCCTTGATATCAAGCTGCCCGATGGCCGCGTGTTCCGCATGGAAGGGCGCGATCCCGGCCACGTGGCGATGATCGAGGTCCATAACGGTGACCTGTTCACCCGCACGATCCGCGAAGGCGATCTGGGCTTCTCCGAGGCCTACATGGACGGCTGGTGGTCGACACCGGATCTGCAGGCTTTCATGGATCTCGTTCACGACGAAGCGGAAGACATGTACGATGGCTTTCCGGGCCAGTTTCTTGTGCGCGCCTACGAACGGCTGCGGTTCTGGCTGCAAAGCAACTCCAAGCGGCAGGCGCGCAAGAACATCAGCTATCACTATGATCTTGGAAATGAATTCTACGGTTTGTGGCTGGACGAGACGATGACCTATTCCAGCGCCAAGTTCGAGACGGGGCAGGAAAGCCTGGAAAATGCGCAGACCCAGAAATACGCCAGCATGATCGATCAGATGGGTGCGCAACCGGGCGATCATGTTCTGGAAATCGGCTGCGGCTGGGGTGGTTTTGCGGAATATGCCGCCCGCGAGCGCGGGTTGAAGGTGACCGGCCTGACGATCAGCCAAGAACAGTTGAAGTTCGCGCAGGATCGTATTGAAAAGGCGGGACTTTCCGATCTGGTGACCTTCAAGCTACAGGATTACCGCGACGAACGGGGTGAATATGACGGTATCGCCAGCATCGAGATGTTCGAGGCCGTCGGTCAGAAATACTGGCCGGTTTACTTCGAAACGGTGCGTAACCGTTTGAAACCCGGAAAGAACGCCACGTTGCAGATCATCACGGTGGCTGACCGGCGGTGGGACGTCTACACGGATCGTCCCGATTTCATTCAGCGCTATATCTTCCCCGGCGGCATGCTGCCCAGCCCGACCAAGCTGCGCGAGGCGGTCATGGCCGCTGGTCTGACGGTCGAGAAATCGATCGAATTTGGGGCGTCCTACGACCTCACGCTGCGCCGGTGGTGCGAAACCTTCAACGAAAAGTGGGATCAGGTGGCCCGCCTCGGGTTCGATGACCGGTTCCGGCGGATGTGGAACTTCTATCTGACCTCTTGCGCGAGCACGTTTCAAAGTGGAAACTGCGACGTGACGCAGATCACGGTGACACGCCCCGCCTGACAGGGATGACCTGACGGAAACAAGGGCGGCACGGCACAGAGGAGCAGCATCATGCCCACCGCAGGCCGCCTTTTCGGAGCCGTGACCTTTGCATTGCTCGGTTTTGCCATCGCGGCCTACACCGCCCCCGTCTTCGATGAAGGCACGCTGCCATCCTACTGGTTCGTTCTGGCGGTTGCCGCAGGTCTGTGGGCGGGCTGGGTCGTCGTCGGCAAACGGGCGCGGAACGGCGACAGTATCAGCAACGGGCTGACCGGTGGCGTGGCCCTTGTCTTCTGGGTGCTGTTCGTGACCGGCTTTCTGATCATGATCGAGAAAAGCATGCGCGGCGCCTACAGCGGCCCGGTCGAGGCTGTCGTGAACGTGGCGCAGGAAATGTATGATCTGGCGCTGGAGCTTTATTCACCGACGCTGATCGGCATCATCCTTGGCGGCAGCGTCCTTGCGGGGCTCGTGACCGGCTTTTTCGGGAAAAGACTGCCCTGACATGAACCTTTTTCTCTATGGAACGCTGCGGTCGTCTCGGCTTGCCTCGGCAGTTGCGGGCCGCGACATGCCATCCGTTCCGGCAACTCTGGACGGGTTCGAAGTTTGGTCTGTCGCCGATGAGATCACGCCGTTGATCCGCCCCAACGCCGATGGCGTGACCGAGGGTGCGGTCTGGCTTGATGTCCCAGACGATGTCGCCTTGCGCCTCGACCTTTACGAAGGGACCTTTGGCTACCGCCTTGCGCCGGTTTCGGTCCGGACTGCAGAGGGGGGGATGCTGCCCGCACAGGTCTATCTGCCGCCTGACGGTCTGGAAGCAGGCGAGGCGCCGTGGTGTTACGATAAGTGGTCTCGGTACGAGACGTTTTCGGTCCATGCGGCGGAAGAGGTGTTCCATCATGCGCCGCCCCATACGGCAGAAAGCCTGCGCAGAAGCTGGCCCCAGATCCTCAAGCGGGCGTGGTCGTTCGCGCGGGCGCAGGATGCGCCACCACCGGCAAGCGATATCCGGTATGCGCCGAAAGACGGTGATCTGACAATAATGCAGGCGGACCCGATCCGGGGGCAGTTCTTCGGCTTTCAATCGTTCAAGGCCCATCACCGCACCTTTCAAGACCAGCGGTCGGATATCCTGACCCGCGAGATTTTCATCGGCATGGAAGCCGTGATGCTGCTGCCCTACGACGCGAAGCGGGATGCGGTGCTGCTGGTCGAGCAGGCGCGCATGGGGCCTTTCGTGCGCGGCGATCAGAACCCCTGGACGCTGGAGCCGGTGGCGGGGATGGTCGACGCGCTGGAGGCCCCAGAAGATGCCGCCCGTCGTGAAATGCGCGAGGAAACCGGATTGCAGGTCGATGCGTTGGAAAGAATAACCAGTTTCTACCCGTCACCGGGGTCGACCACGGATTACTTTCACGCCTATGTCGGTGCCTGTGCGCTGCCCGATGCGGAGACCTGGACCGGTGGGCTGGCCAGTGAAAACGAGGATTTGCGCCTTCACGTCCTGCCCTTCGACACGGTGATGGACCTGATCGACACAGGTGAAATCAACGTCGGCCCGCTGGTACTGATGCTCTATTGGCTGGCAAGGAACCGCGACCGGTTGCGCGCACGTGCTTGAAGCCATCCGGTCCCCCGCCTAGACAGGGCACAGACACGCGAAAGGGCCGCTTCATGCAAATTCATTCCGATCTGGCCGAGGCTGTCGGCAATACGCCTTTGATCAAGATGCGGCAGGCGTCCGAGGAAACGGGCTGCACCATTCTCGGCAAGGCCGAGTTTCTGAATCCCGGCCAGTCGGTCAAGGATCGCGCGGCGCTTTTCATCATTCGCGATGCGGTGGCGCGGGGCGCGTTGAAACCGGGCGGCACGATCGTCGAAGGCACGGCCGGCAACACCGGTATCGGTCTTGCGCTTGTCGGCGCGTCGATGGGGTTCAAGACGGTGATCGTCATCCCCGAGACGCAGAGCGAGGAAAAGAAGTCCATGCTGCGGCTGGCAGGCGCGCAATTGGTCGAAGTGCCGGCCAAGCCCTATCGCAACCCCAACAACTTCGTCCGCTATTCCGAGCGTCTGGCCAAAGAGCTGGCCCGCACGACCAACGAGGGTGTGATCTGGGCCAACCAGTTCGACAATCTCGCCAACCGGCAGGCCCATATCGAGACGACTGGCCCAGAAATATGGGCGCAGACGGATGGCAAGGTCGATGGCTTCATCTGTGCCGTCGGATCGGGTGGTACGCTTGCGGGCGTGGCGATGGCGCTGCAGCCCAAGGGCGTCAGGATCGGCATCGCCGATCCCGACGGGGCTGCGCTTTACAACTACTACGCGCACGGCAAGCTGGAAGCGACCGATGGCGGGTCGATCAACGAAGGTATCGGGCAGGGGCGGATCACCGCCAACCTCGAAGGGCTGACACCCGATTTCGCCTACCACATCTCGGACACCGAGGCGCTTCCGGTGGTCTTCGATCTGCTTGAACATGAGGGGCTGTGCCTTGGCGGGTCGTCGGGCATCAACGTGGCTGGCGCCAAGCGCATGGCCCGCGATCTGGGGCCGGGGCACACGATCGTCACGATCCTGTGCGACTACGGCACGCGCTACCAGTCCAAGCTCTATAATGCCGCGTTTCTGCGCAGCAAGAACCTGCCCGTTCCCGCATGGATGGAGCGTGCGGCCCCTGACCTGCCGGACGTCTTCGAAGACGCATGATCCTTCTTCGCCTGATCTTTGCGGTCTGCCTCGTCCTCTGGGCGGGGATGGCCGCGGCGCAAGTGGGGTCGCTGGATAGCTTGACCGGGCAGGGCGGCGATACGACCGAAACGGAAGAGTCCGCCGAAGCCGAAGAAGAGCCACCATCGGATCCCGTGCCGCCGCCGGAACCCGGCGCGTTGAATGAAGCGCTTCCGCTTTACGATGAATGGAACGCCATCGCGCGCCGTGTCGAGGAAGCGCTTGTGCGGGGTAACGCCTCTGCCTTCACCCTTGGCAACTTCTGGGACGAGGTTTTCGACTGGCGGGACCGGTTCGAAAGCATCACGTCGGAAAACGCCGGGCGGCTGTCCACACTCAACGCGCAGATCGCCGCGCTGACGACACCCGAAGAAGAGGAGCCGCCCGAGATCGTCGCGGCCCGCCTGTCGGAACTGACAGAAGAGCGGGATACCATCCGTGCCCCGCAACTTCTGGCGCAAGAGGCTTTTGCACGCGCAGACGGCCTGATCCTCGAGATTGACGCCCAACTGCGGGCCGAAGATTTTTCCGACCTCACAAGCCGCGCGCCAACCCCGCTCAATCCCATGCTGTGGCCGGATGCCTTCGTGCATCTAGGCGATGTGGTGAGCGGCCTTTACAGTGGCGGTATCGCGGCCCTTACAGGGGCGAGCCACAGCGACAATACCGTAGACCGGCTGCCGGTCGTGATCGGGATCGTCATCGCGGGGCTGGCCTTGCTGACGCTCGGCCATAACCTGTTCGAGCGGTGGGATTCGCTTGCCAACGAGGAAAACTACCGGACAAACCTGTTGTGGCGTTTCCTGTCGGACATGCTGGCGCTGCTCATGCCCATTATCGGAGTTTTTCTGGTGGTGGCAGGCATCGAGCTTTTGCAGCTTTTCACGCCCTATCTCGAGAATGTCCTGATGGCCTGCGTGCCTGCCGGCATGACGGCCATCGCGACCCGTTGGTTGAGCCAGCGGTTCTTTCCCACGGGCGAACGCATGGGGCCGCTGCACTACTACCGGGAATACAGGGGCAAGTTGCGCAGGGTCAGCCTGTCGCTGGGTCTGACCATCGCCGCGGGAATCCTGTGGTCGACCGTCATCGAAGTGGGCGAGATGGAGGAAGGGACCCGGCTGGTTCTGCTGCTGCCCATCCACCTGCTGTCCGGGCTTTTGTTGTTCCGGTTCGGCAACCTGATCAGGCAGCCACCCGACGACGAGGACCCGGATACGCCGCGCAGCGTGCCGCGCACCCGCAGTATCGTCGGGCGCGGCATCATGTTGGTCGGTATCGTCGCCCCGCTTCTGGCGGTGTTGGGCTTTGGCAATGCGACGCAGGCCCTGATTGTGCCTGCGGTGCAGACACTTGCGGTGTTGGGCGTGGTCATTCTGGCGCAAAAGCTGGTCAACGACATCGCAATGCGCAACCGCGTGCGCGACAGCGAGGATGCGGGACCGCTTGCGCCGCTTTTGATCGGCGTACTGTTCTTTGCACTGGCGCTGCCCATCCTCGCCCTTATCTGGGGGGCGAGCGGGGCCGATCTGTTGCAATACTGGGCGCGGTTCCGCAGCGGTTTCGTGCTGGGTGAGACCCGGTATTCGCCCGGAGACTTCATGACATTACTGATCGTGTTCCTTGTCGGCTTTCTGCTGACCCGGTTCATACAAGGCACGCTGCGCAACTCGGTGCTTCCGCGTACAAAGCTTGATCTTGGCGGCCAAAACGCCGTCGTGACCGGGTTCGGCTATATCGGGATCACGATTGCCGCACTGGTTGGGGTCACGACCGCCGGGATCGACCTCTCGAATCTTGCGATCGTCGCGGGTGCGCTGTCGGTCGGCATCGGTTTCGGACTGCAGACCGTGGTGTCCAATTTCGTGTCTGGTATCATCCTGCTGATCGAACGGCCCATCAGCGAAGGCGAGCTGATCGAGATCAACGGTCAGCTGGGCTATGTCCGCGACATCTCGGTGCGATCCACGCGGATCGAGACCTTTGACCGCAAGGACGTGATCATCCCGAACGCCGATCTGGTCAGCGAGCAGGTCATCAACTGGACGCGGGGCAACCTGGTCGGGCGGGCCATCGTGTCCGTCGGGGTCGCCTACGGTTCGGATGTCGAGCGTGTGAAGGAGATCATGAAAGAGGTCGCGATGGAAAACCCGATGGTGCTGCACAACCCGCCGCCGGGGGTCCTGTTCATGGGCTTTGGCGACAGCTCTCTCGACTTCGAGGTGCGGGCGATCCTGCGCGACGTGAATTTCATCATGGAGGTCAAATCCGAGGTCGGGCTTGAAATCGCGCGACGGTTTCACGAGGAAGGCATCCACATTCCCTTCCCGCAACGCGACATCTGGATGCGACAGACGCAAGACCCGTCAGAGGAGCCGAGCACGTGACAGAACTCCTGTTTCGCAAGGACGCTTACCTGCGCGAGGCGCAGGGCACGGTTCGCATGGTCACCGATGAAGGCGGGATTGTTCTGGACCGAACGGTCTTCTACCCGACCTCGGGCGGCCAGCCCGGTGACAGCGGCACACTTCAGTGGGATGATGGCGCGATCGACATCGCCACCACGATCAAGGGGCCGGACGACACTGTCGTCCTGATCCCAGCTGAACCCTTGCCCCTGCCGCGGCCGGGGGCTGCCGTCCGGCAGGCCATCGCCTTCGACCGGCGTCACCGCTTGATGCGGATGCATACCGCACTGCACCTGCTGTCCGTCGTGATCCCGCGTCCCGTGACGGGTGGGTCCATCGCCTCCGAACGCAGTCGGCTTGATTTCGACATGGACGCCCCTCCTGACGACAAGGACGCCTTGGCACGGACACTCAATGACCTGATCGCCTGCGATTTTGCGGTGACCGAAGAGTTCATTTCCGAAGCCGAGTTGGACGCCAACCCGGGTCTGGTCAAAACCCTTTCCGTCCAGCCGCCGCGCGGTGCGGGACAGATCAGGCTGATCCGGATCGGGGCAGGCGAGAACACAGCCGACCTGCAGCCCTGCGGCGGCACCCACGTCGCCCGCACCGCCGAAATCGGTGAGGTCCGCATCGGAAAGATCGAGAAAAAAGGTCGCCAGAATCGTCGCGTCTATCTGCATCTGGTATAGCAGAGTCCATGCGAGGCATTTTTCTGGCAGTTTTTCTTGTCTCGACCCCGGCTGTTGCCGTGGCCCAAAACGTACAAAGCTGCACCAAGGTAGAGCGTCAGGCGGTGAACGCGGCGCTTAGCCGCGCAAAGGGCCTGACATTTGCTGCTTCTGCCGCTGTCGCCGATACTGAAATCTATGCACGATGGTTCGGCAAATACACGCCACGCCATTCGGACGTGGTTCGCGCCAACCTCAAGTCTGTCTTCACCGCCATCAAATCCGGCCGTGTCTCGACGATCTGCGCCACCGTCGGCACCGGAGGGTGCGAGCGGACGAGCTATGCCTTCGTCTATCCGGACGAACCCTATACCGTCTATGTCTGCCCTGCCTTCTTCGATCTTCCGACGATGGCCAGCCTGCGTCCCGGGACGTTTCACTTGATCGGACCCCGCCCGCCGCGGACCAACCAGCCGAGTAGACGATCGGCCCAGCTGCGAAGCGCCTAGCGACGGCCCTTGGGGAAAAGGTCGCCGCTTTCGTCCAACTGCTGTTCCGTCTCGGGCAGACCTTCGCGCGACATCAGGATCGCGACACGGCGCAGGGCCGGGACATGGCTGCAGACGACCATGAGCATCACCATGATCGGCACCGACAGGAACATGCCCGGAATCCCCCAGACCGCGGCCCAGAAGGCAAGGCTGATGATGATGCCGAAGGACGATAGCCGCAGCGCCCGCCCCATCAGCCATGGGTCGATGATGTTTCCGTTCACGAACTGGATCGACCCGCCGATCAGGAACAGGATCAGCGTGGCGGTCCCGTCGGCGAACTGGATGTGCGCCACCAGCGCCAGAAGACCCGTCGCCACGATCGACCCGACGTTGGGAATGAAGTTCAACACGAAGGTGATGACCCCAAGTGCCGCCGCAAGATCCAGCCCGAAGGCGCTGGCCGCAACAAAGACCATTCCACCCGTCACCGCCGAAATGAGGGTCTTGACCAGCAGGTAGTAGTTCACGCGGTGAATGATCGAACTGATGATCTTTCCGACCCGGCGGGCCTGTTCGGGATCGCCGATGAAATTGTGCAGCTTGGTGCCGAACCATATCCTTTCAGCAAACAGGAAGCCCACGAAAAGGATCACCAGAACGGTGCCCTGGGTCAAGTCGCCTGCCTGTCCGGCAAGTGTGCGGATATAGCTGGCGAAATCGATCGACCGGACCGAATTCAACACCGCCGCCTGCGTGTCCTCGCCCAGCCATGCAAAAAGCGACGCTACCGCCGAGGGCGCCATTTCCGAAAGGGACAATGTGGTGATCAACACGGTGTTGATCTGTGCGACCAGCAAGGAGGTCAGTGCGAAAAGCGCTGTGGAAATCAGCAGGACGGCCACGATCGACGCCAGCCAGTTGGGAATGCGAAACGGTCCGACCCGCTGACGGGCGATGAAATTGATCACGTCCGAGGTCAGAGAGAAGACGATGATCGCCGTGGCGAGCGAGATGAGCAGAAAACGCGCCTGCACCAGAAGGAAAAGGACGACCGCAAACGCGATGATCACCAGCGCGCCCGTCTGAACACGGGCAAAGTCTTGGGTGGCGCGCTGATCTTGTGGTGGAAGGTCGTGTTTCATGTGATCCTTTGGCGTGGCACTCCTCCTTATGAACCGGACCAAGGTGCAAGAGCAATGGCTGCGCAAAGCTGTGACTTCACCTCTTGCACCCTGTTTCCGCCTCGTCTAAACGCGGCCTCGGACAGGTGGCCGAGTGGTCGAAGGCGCGCGCCTGGAAAGTGCGTAGGCGGGAGACCGTCTCGAGGGTTCGAATCCCTTCCTGTCCGCCATATCCCAGTTCAAATAAAAGTACCCATCCTTTCGGGCTTTTGACCTTGCTTGATCGTGTCTGACATCTCCAACGGCGGTGCCGGTCTTTCGGTGTGACGGGATATGCGCCAGACTGGTCATCACGAATGAAACTGTGACCAGTGGCGATGGTCTTGGCCAGATCGCAGACGCTGGACTGAAACCACGAGGAGGGCACGGGATGGCTCATGATCAGACACATGCGCTGGTGATCGGTGGAACGCAGGGGGTGGGGCGCGCCATCGCCGAACGGCTGGTGGCGGAAGGATGCGAACATCTGGTGATTGCAGGGCGCGAGGCAGCCAAGGGGCAGGCCGCCGCAGAGGAGATCGGTGCGATGTTCCGGCCTGTCGATCTGGCGGATACCGAAGCGGTCACCGCATTGGTCGATCATTGCGCTGACGAGATGGGCCGACTCGATGCCTTGGTGAATGCCGCCGCGGTGACCGACCGTGGGTCGATTCTCAACGCGACACCCGAAGACTGGGACCGGATCATGACGGCGAACGCGCGGTCACCTTTTTTCGCGATCCAGCGTATGGCCCAGCGCGCCATCGCGGCAGACCACCCCGCACAGATCGTCAACATCCTGTCGATGGTGGTTCACGGGGGGCAGTCTTTTCTGGCGCCCTATTCGGCCTCCAAGGCGGCCCTCGCCAATGTCACCAAGAATGCGGCGCAGGCCCTGCGCCGCCACCACATCCGGATCAACGGGATCAACTGCGGCTGGATGGACACCCCCGGTGAAGATGCCGTCCAGCGCAAGTTCCACGACGCAGATGACGACTGGCTTGCCAAAGCAGAGGCGGCTCAGCCATTCGGGATGCTGGTCAAACCGTCGCATGTCGCGGAACTGGCTTGTTTCATGCTCAGCCCTTCGTCGGGTGTCATGACGGGATCGCTTGTGGATTTCGACCAACACGTTGCCGGGGCATATCCTGAATGATGCCAAGGCCTTAGGCGACGTTGACTACCCTCAATTCATCGAAAGCTGATCTGACGAAAGTGCGGCAAGGCGCAGGGCATTGCCGCCCAAGTCGCGAAAGGCACGCTGCCGGCAGGTCAGCACGATGATCTGCAAGTCGCCCGCTTGCCGGTGCAGGGCGTCGAACATCCGTTCGATCCTGTCATCGTCGGTAAAGACCAGCGCATCGTCGAGGATCACGGGTGCGACCCGCCCCGCGGTGGCAAGCATGCGGGCAAACGCCAGCCTGACAAGCAGGGCAACCTGCTCTTGCGTGCCACCCGACAGAATATCGATGGGCTCTTGCTGACCGTTGCGGATCAGTGCGTCGGGCAGCAGGGATTCTTCGCCCCAGGTCAACTCGGCATCCGGCCAAAGAAGCTGCAAGAGCGGCTTCAGCTCGCGTGCGATGGGCAGGAAATAGCGTTCACGGGCTTCGTTTCGGGCAGCTTCCAGCGCCTTTTCCAGCCGGTTCAGGACGGCGACTTCATGTTCGATGCGCGCAAGGTTGGCATGTGCGACTGCAAGCTCTTGTTCCGTTTCCGCGAGCCGTTCCTCGACCGCGTCACCCGAAGACCGGCTGATACGTTCGTCAAGGCGGGCCAACAGGGGCTTGAGACGGGCCATTTCTTCGCGGGCCTGCTGTTCGACCGACTCCGCCCGCATCAGGGTCGCCTTTGTGCTGGCGAGATCGGGCGCGGCTTCTTTCATCGTCGCATGCGCCGTTTGGGCGGCGGCCAGCGCCTC
>JAIVHI010000160.1 GCA_020201155.1 Loktanella sp.
GTCGAAGGGCCCCGAGGGGGCCGAGGTGATGAAGGCGTTCATGCCGATCAGCAGCAGGGGGGCCGTTTCACCCAGCGCCTGCGCCAGACCGATGATCGTGCCGGTCAGGATGCCGGGCATCGCCAGCGGCAGGACGTGGTGAAACACCACCTGATGCTTTGACGCGCCCACGCCCAGTGCCGCCTCGCGGATCGAGGGCGGGACCGCCTTGAGGGCGGCGCGCGTGGCGATGATGATCGTGGGCAGGGTCATCAGCGCCAGCGTCAGACCCCCCACGAAGGGGGCAGATCGCGGCATCCCGAACCAGCCGATGAAGACCGCCAGCGCCAGCAGGCCGAACACGACAGAAGGCACCGCGGCAAGGTTGTTGATGTTCACCTCGATGAAATCGCTGACCTTGTTCTTGGGGGCGAATTCCTCAAGGTAGATGGCCGCCCCGATCCCCAGCGGAAACGAGATCACGAAACAGGTCAGCAGCGCCCAGAACGAGCCCACGATGGCGCCCCGCAGGCCTGCCAGTTCGGGAAAGCGCGAATCCGCGTTGGTCAGAAGCTGCGTGTTGAGCGGCCGGGAGATCATGCCGCTGTCGGCCAGCTGGTCGAAGCGGGCGATCGCCGCATCGTTCACGCGCCGGTTCTGTTCAAGCGTCTCGCGTTGCACCAGACCCTTGGCAAGCTGGTCATAGGGGTCCGAGACCGGCACCTTCATGGTGATGGTCTGCCCGATCAGCGACGGGTCGGCCACGACCCTGTCGCGCAGGGTGAATTGCGCGCCGTTCGACAGGATCGACGACACTTCGCGCGCATCCGCCCGGTCGGTCATGTCGACGTCGGGGAAATACTGCCCCAGAGAATTGCTCAGCACCTCGGTGAACCCGCCGCGGGGCAGGTTCTCTGCGGGGATTTCGTCGGGGTCGACGAAGACCTCGAGCTCGACATGGGTCTGGACGAAGGCGTGATAGCCGGTGCTGACCAGCGATCCCACGAGGATGAACAGCATGAGCAGGGCGAAACCGATGGCCGCAAGACCGAAGAATTGCAGCCGCAGCTGCTTGCGGTTGCGCCGTGTCAGGCTTGCGCGCACCGCGTCTGTCGTGGCGTTGGTCGACGGGCCGCCCGTGCCGTTCGGAGTGATGTCAGTCATGTCTGCGCAACCTCAGTCGTAAATTTCGCGGTATTTGCGGACGATCCGCAGGGCCAGCACGTTGATGCAAAGCGTGGCGATGAAAAGCACCATGCCAAGTGCGAAGGCGGACAACGTCTTGGGGTTGTCGAATGACGTATCCCCGATCAGCAGGGTCACGATCTGCACCGTGACGGCGGTGACGCTGTCCAGCGGGTTGATCGTCATTCGCGCGATCAGGCCGGCCGCCATCACCACGATCATCGTCGGCCACGGTGAGAATGGCGAAAAAGCCGTAGACCACGGTGGGCACGCCGGCCAGGATCTCGAGGATCGGCTTGACCACCTGCCGAAACCCGTGCGGTGCGAATTCGTTGAGATAAATGGCCGTCAGCAGGCCCACGGGCACCGCGATGGTCAGCGCCACGGTGGCGATCACGATGGTGCCCAGAAACACCGGCACGGCTCCGAAGGCGCCTGCGGCGGCGATCTGATCCTCGCGGATCGGAATCTGCGGCTCCCAGCTTGTGCCGAACAGGAAGTCGGTGACGGGCACCATGGAGAAGAACTTGATCGTCTCGAAGGTCAGCGCGAATACGATGCCGACCGTGGTGAAAATGGCGACCGTCGCACAAAAGATCATCAGGCCGGAAATGATGCGTTCGACCCTTTGCCGCGCCCGGAAGTCCGCCGCAACCTGGCGTCGCGCATAGAGCAGGATCGCGATTGATCCGGTCGCGACGACGATCAGCAAGAACCAACCGCTCATGTCGTTCATCCAGACCAGCCGTTCTGCAGCGGCCAGCTTCCAGTCTTCGGGGGTGCCGAAGACGCGACCGCTGGCGACCGATTTGATCTCGGCCAGTGTCAGCTGGATCTGCCCGATCCCCATCCCGTCGAGCGTGCCCGGGGGCAGGCTGGCCATCACGATGGCGTCGATGATGACGCCTTCGAAGGCGAGCCACAGAAGGATCAGAACCAGCACCGGAACCAGAACGAGCAGGGCCGAGAACAGGCCGTGAAACCCCGCCAGCGAATGCAGCCGCGCACCACCCCCACGGATGGCACTGGCCGTCCGCATGTTCAGGACGTAGCCGAGAAGGGTGAGCGAGAGAAGGATGACAAAGGCCGCAAGGGTCATGGCGAAACTTTCGTCCAGAAAAAAAGAGGCCCGCCCGGAGTTACGTCCGGGCGGGTCCTTGGCAACGCGAGGGTTACTCGGTCTTCGGGTCCATCGAGACACCTTCGAGCACGGCGTCCTGAAGTTCAGCGCGACGGTCATCGACCAGCGGTGTCAGACCGCGCTCGGCAAGGTAGCCACCGGGGGCCAGCGCGTCTTCGGACATGTATTCCTCGACGAACTCGTTCAGGCCGGGGATCACGCCGCGGTGCGCGTTCTTGACGTAGAAGTAAAGCGGACGCGAGACCGGGAAGGATGCGTCGGCGATGGTTTCGAAGTTAGGCTCGACGCCGTTGAGTTTCACACCTTCCAGCGTGTCGAGGTTCTCGTAGACGAAGGAGTAACCGAAGATACCCAGCGCCTCGGAGTCGGCTTGCAGACGCTGCACGATCAGGTTGTCATTCTCGCCGGCTTCGACGAAGGGTCCGTCGGTGCGCATGCGCGAGCAGTTCTCTTCGACCCAGTCACCGTCGAAATCGCCATCAGCGACATAGTCCAGCTCTTCACAGCCAGCGTGCATGGCGATCTCGACCCATGCGTCACGGGTGCCGGATGTGGGCGGGGGGCCGATAACGACGATGTCGGTGTCGGGCAGACGCGAATCGATTTCCGACCAGCGCTGGTAGGGGTTCGCAACCCATTCGCCGTCAACGGGAACTTCGGCACCCAGTGCCAGATACATCTCGCCGAGGCTGATGTCCCAATCGAAATCGTTGTCGCGCGATACGGCCATGGACAGGCCGTCAAAGCCGATCAGGGCTTCGGTGACGTCCGTGACACCGTTCTCGGCGCAAAGGTTCCATTCCGATGCGGTCATGGCGCGCGATGCGCCGGTCAGGTCGGGATGTGCTTCACCGATGCCTTCGCAGAAAATCTGCATACCGCCACCTGTGCCGGTCGATTCGACAACTGGCGAGGGGAATTCGGTGTTGTTGGCAAACTGCTCGGACACGGCCTGGGTGTAGGGGAACACGGTGGACGAGCCGACGATGCGGATTTCTTCGCGGCTCTGGGCGGCTGCCGCAGTGGCGGTGACGGCCAGAATGGCCAGCGCCGATGTG
>JAIVHI010000225.1 GCA_020201155.1 Loktanella sp.
ATTTTTGTGCATATTTCGGCTGTCGAACGCTCGGGCCTGACCGGCCTGCGGGATGACCAGAAAGTCACTTTTGATGTCGAAGCGGGACGTGATGGGCGTGAAAGCGCCGTCAACCTGTCGCCAGCCGACTAGGGTGCAGACTGGGTGCCCGGCAACCGGGCACCCTTCCCCTATTCAGTCGACCGTCTGCACGAACTCCAGCAGCGCAGGGCCCATCGCCGACACGATCAGGCGGACGCCCTCAGCGTTGGGGTGAATGCCATCGTCCTGCATGTAGGGCGCGATGCTGCCGCCATCGGCAGCCGTCTGAAGGCCTGCGAACCAGTCCACGTAGAGCGGAAGATCGGCCTCTTCGGCGATCCGGCTGAAGACCTCTTCGAACTCCGATTTGTATTCGGCTCCGTAGTTTCCGCCGACGCTCAGCCCGATCAGCATGACCTCCACATCCTGCGACTTGGCCTTGCCCACGATCTGGTCGAGATTGGTCTCCAACATCTCGGGCGGCAAGCCGCGCAGATAGTCATTCCCGCCCAGCGCCACGATCATCCCATCCACATCCGGCGTCAAAGTCCAGTCGGCCCGCGCAAGTCCATTGCCCGAGGTGTCACCGGAGACGCCCGCATTCACGAGCTCGACCTCGGCACCCTCCTGATCCAGCCAAGCCTGCATCTGCGGCACGAATCCATCGGCCGTATCCAGCCCGTAGCCCGCAGTCAGGCTGTCGCCCAAGGCGACGATTGTCACAGGTTCGGCATTGGCGGCACATGCGGTGACAGGAATGGCCCACAGAAGGTTGCGGGCGCGGCCCAATGCACCATATCCCCGAAGGACACAACTGAAGGCCCGCCCCATGACCGCCCCACTCCTGTCACTCGACCACATCGGCCTCCATCTGGACGGCAACGCGGGTCGGGTCCAAATCCTGCACGACATCACGCTCGACATCGCGGCGGGGGAAACGGTGGGGCTGGTGGGGCCAAGCGGATCGGGCAAATCGTCACTCCTGATGGTCATGGGCGGACTGGAACAGGCCACCGGCGGGCAGATCATGGCGCTGGGGCAGAACCTGACCACGATGGACGAGGATCAACTGGCGCGCTTTCGCAGGGGTAATATGGGGGTGGTCTTTCAGTCTTTCCACCTGATCCCCACGATGACCGCGCTGGAGAACGTGGCGACACCGCTGGAAATCGCAGGTGATGCGGACGCCTTCGACAAGGCCGCGTCAGAGCTGGACGCCGTGGGCCTGTCCGACAGAAAAGATCATTATCCCGCGCAGTTATCGGGCGGAGAACAGCAAAGGGTCGCCCTTGCCCGCGCCTCGGCGCCGCGCCCGGCGATCCTTTTGGCGGACGAGCCGACAGGCAATCTGGACGCGGCGACAGGCGATACGATCATGTCACTTTTGTTTGATCTGCGCGACAAGCACGGTGCGACGCTGATCCTTGTGACGCATGATCCCAGCCTTGCCGATCGCTGTGACCGGGTCGTGCGACTGACGGACGGGCGTATTACTGCATGATGAACTCTCTTGTCATTCGACTCGCCCGGCGCGAGCTGCGTGGTGGTTTGCGCGGGTTTCGCGTGTTCCTGGCCTGCCTTGCCTTGGGTGTCGCGGCGATTGCGGGTGTCGGCACCGTAAGGTCCGGCATCGCGGCAGGTCTGGCCGAACAGGGCGCGGCCATTCTGGGCGGTGACGCCGAGGCGACATTCACCTACCGCTTCGCGGATGAGGACGAACAGGGCTGGCTGGACAGCATCGCCACCCATGTCTCGGAAACCATCGATTTCCGGTCGATGGTCGTCACCGAAGGGCCGGAGGGGCCCGAGCGCGCCCTGACGCAACTGCGTGCCGTGGATGATGAATATCCCTTGGTCGGAAGTGTGCGCCTGACGCCCGAGATGCGGCTGGACGAAGCGCTGGACGGGATGTTGGACCTGCCCGGCGCGGTGATGGAACCGGTTCTGGCTGACCGGCTTGGCCTGATGCCAAGCGATACCTTTCAACTGGGCGAACGCACCTTCGTCCTGTCGGCGATCCTGGAAAGCTACCCAGACAACGGCGGCAACTTCGGGCTGGGCCCGCGCAGTATCGTCCGCACGCAGGACCTGGAAGGGTCAGGGCTTTTGTCGCCTGGCACGCTTTTCGACACGCAGTATCGCCTGACCCTGCCCGAGGGCACCGACCTGCAAGCGCTCGAGGAAGAGGCGGAAAGCCGGTTCGGCGGTCAGGGTCTGCGGTGGCGCGATGCGCGCAACGGCGCAGGTGGCACGGCCGTGTTCGTGGACCGCATCGGAACCTTCCTGATCCTGATCGGGCTGTCAGGTCTTGCCGTGGGCGGCGTCGGCGTCAGTGCGGCCGTGCGCAGCTATCTTGACGGCAAGACAGGCGTCATCGCGACGCTCAAGACGCTGGGCGCGACGCGGCGAACCGTGTTTCTCGTCTACCTCGCCCAGATCGGCGTGCTGACGGTTCTGGGAATCGTGGCAGGGCTGATCCTTGGCGCGGGGGTCCCGATTCTGCTGGCCCCGGTCATCGCGGCGCAGCTGCCCATTCCTGCAGAGATCGGGCTTTATCCGCGACCGCTGTTCGAAGCGGCGACCTACGGGATACTTGCCGCCCTGATCTTCACGCTCTGGCCGCTTGGCAAGGCCGGAGACATCCGCGCCGCAACCCTGTTCCGCGATGCTTTCGCAGGCCAGCGCCAATGGCCGCGCCTGCCCTTCCTGATCGCCACGGCCTTGTTGATCGCGGCGCTGGTCGGATCCGCCATCTGGTTTTCGGGGTCGGCCTGGCTCACGCTGTGGATCGCGGGCGGGATCATCGGCTCTCTGGCGCTACTGACGTTGTCGGCCTGGCTGATCCGGTTCATCGCGCGGCGCAGTAGAAGCGCATCGCGCGGACGGCCCGCCCTGCGCTTGGCATTGGGGTCCATCGGTGCCCGCGGAGGCGAGACGACCTCGGTGGTGCTGTCGCTTGGCCTTGGCCTGTCGGTTCTCGCGGCTGTCGGACAGATCGAGGGCAACCTGCGGCAGGCCTTCGACAACGAACTGCCCGCCGTTGCGCCATCGTATTTCTTCGTCGACATCCAGCCGGACCAGATCGACGGGTTCCGGTCAGCGCTTGCCGACGACGCCGAGGTGTCACGGGTCGATGCCGCGCCCATGCTGCGCGGGATCATCACCCGCATCAACGACGAACCCGCCGCCGACTTTGCCGATGGGCACTGGGTCGTGCAGGGCGACCGTGGCATCAGCTATGACGGGCCGCAGCCGGACAATACCGTCGTGACCGAAGGTGAATGGTGGCCCGAAGACTACGCGGGCGACCCGCTTATCAGCTTCTCGGCCGAAGAAGCCGCCGAGATCGGCCTGTCCATCGGCGACACGATGACCTTGAACGTCCTTGGCCGCGACATCACCGGCACCGTCGCCAGCTTCCGCGAAGTGACGTGGGAGGACGCGGGCATCGGCTTCGTTCTGACCATGAATCAGGCGGCCCTTGCCGGTGCGCCCCATTCGTGGATCGCGACCGTCTATTCAACGCCGGACGCCGAGGCGCGCATCCTGCGCGACCTTGCCACCAGCTATCCCAACATCACCGCCATCCGCATCCGTGACGCCATCGACCGGGTGACGCAACTGGTCGAAGGCATCTCTGCGGCCACACGCTATGGTGCGCTCGCTACGCTCATCACCGGCTTTCTGGTCCTGATCGGGGCCGCCGCCGCCGGGGAACGCGCGCGCACCTTCGAGGCGGCGGTGCTCAAGACCATCGGTGCGTCCCGCAGGCAGATCGTGACCAGCTTCATCCTGCGTTCGGCTCTTCTGGGGTTGGCTGCAGGCGTTGTTGCACTGGCGGCCGGTTTACTGGGCGGCTGGGCCGTGCAAACCTACATCATGGAAAGCGAATTTACAGTGATCTGGCGTAACGCACTGGTCATCGTCGGCGGCGGCATTCTGGTGTCGACCCTTGCGGGTCTCGGATTTGCCATCCGGCCGCTGCGGGTGCGGCCCGCGCGTGTGCTGAGGGCGCGGGAATGAGCGATCCCGCCTTTTTCGGATACGGCAGTCTGGTCAACCTCGCGACCCACGACTACGCCGACCCGCAGCCGGCCACCCTGCCCGGCTGGCACCGCGTCTGGCACATGACCGACACCCGCGACGCCGCTTTTCTGTCGGCCTCGCCGGGGGGCGATGGCATCGACGGGATCATCGCCAAGGTGCCCGGCGCCGATTGGGACGCTCTCGATCGGCGCGAGGGGGCCTATCAGCGGATCGACGTGACGGACGCGCTGGCTGCCCCGCAACCCACAGCGATCTACAGCGTCGCACCCCATCTGGCCGTGACCGCCGACCCGGAGCACGGAATCCTGCTATCCTACCTCGACGTGGTGGTGCAGGGCTTCCTCAAGGTCTTCGGGGAAGACGGTGTGACGCGGTTCTTCGATACCACGCGCGGCTGGGACATGCCGATCATCGACGACCGCACCACGCCCGGTCGTTGGCCCGCATTCAGCGCTAAAGAGACGGTTTCTTCTGCAACAGTGGCATGACATCGGCCATTTCGGGGCCACGGGCCTGACCCGTGATGGCAAGGCGAAGCGGCATGAACAACTGCTTGCCCTTCCGACCTGACGCGTCCTTGACGGCCCCGGTCCAGTCACCCCATGTCGCGGAGGTATAGGGCGGTTCGCCCAACAGACCGAAGGCCTGTGTGATGAAATCGTGGTCCTCCTCGGCGACGACGGGGTCGGCGCCGGTCTGGAACAGCGTCCACCATCCCTTGATACCGTCCAGCGTGTCGATGTTGTGCGACACCACGGACCAGACAGCCGCCTGATGGTCTGCGGGCACGCCCGCCTGTTCCATCGCCTGTGCCACGACCGGGTCGGTGGCGGGCAGACTGGCCAGATGTCGGGCGGTCAGCGGCTTGAGGTCTTCGGCATCGAACTTGGTCGGCGCAGAGCCGAACTTGGATAAATCGAACCCTGCAACGACTTCATCCACATTCGCGCGCAATTCCACCGGGTCGGCGGACCCCAGCCGCGCCATCAGCGACAGCACCGCTTGCGGTGCGATTCCCGCCTTGCGCAGATCGCGCAGCGCCAATGTGCCCAGCCGCTTGGACAGCGCTTCGCCCTGCGGGCCGGTCAGCAGGGAATGATGCGCGAAAGTCGGCACGGTGCCGCCCAGCGCCTGAATGATCTGGATCTGCGTTGCGGTGTTGGTCACGTGATCGGACCCCCGCACCACGTCCGTGATCCCCATCTCGGTATCATCGACGACCGAAGCCAGCGTATACAAAATCTGACCATCGCCCCGGATCAGCACCGGGTCGGACACCGAAGCCGCATCAATCGAGATCGGGCCAAGAATGCCATCCTCCCACTCGATCCGTTCCTGATCCAGCTTGAAGCGCCAGTGACCGCTGCGGCCTTCGGCACGATAGGCGTCCTTTTGCGCGTCGGTCAGTTCGAGTGCGGCGCGGTCGTAAACCGGCGGCCTGCCCATGTTCAGCTGCTTCTTGCGCTTGAGGTCGAGTTCGGTCGGCGTCTCGAAACACTCGTAGAGACGACCCATTGCGACAAGCTTGTCCTTGGCGTCCATGTAGCGGTCCAAGCGGAGTGACTGACGCTCCATCCGGTCCCAGCCGATGCCGAGCCATGTGAGGTCTTCCTTGATGCCCTCCACATATTCTTCCTTGCTGCGCTCGGGGTCGGTGTCGTCGATCCGCAGGACGAAGGTGCCGCCATTCTGCCGCGCGATGGCGTAGTTGAACAAGGCGGCCCGCAGGTTGCCGATGTGAATCCAGCCGGTGGGTGAAGGCGCGAAACGGGTCGTGGTCATGGGTTCTCTCCTGTTGGTCGCGTCCTTTCATATCGCGTGTCTTAAGTCCATATAGACGGCATGGACTGGACAGCCCCCACCACCGACGAAATGCACGATGTCGCCGCCGAGGCGGTTCGGCAATTCCCGCCGCCCTTTGGCGACCTGGCCAAGGACGTGGTCATCAGGGTCGCGGATTTCGCCAGCGACGCGATCCTGTCCGAGATGGACAGCGATCCTTTCGAGCTTACGGGCCTTTACGACGGTATCCCGGTGACACTGAAGTCGAATATGGATCAGCCCTCGGGGCCGGATGTGGTCTGGCTTTTTCGCCAGCCGATCCTCGCGGAATGGGCCGAACGGGGCGACGTGACGCTCAAGGCACTTGTCGCCCATGTAACCGTGCACGAATTCGCGCACCAGGCTGGTGTCGGTCGGCTGGGTCTTGGACTGGGTCATAGCCCAGCGTAACACGGAACCCGCCGCCAGTGCGACGGGTCCCGTCTTGGATCAGGCGATGATCTTGGCTGTCAGTTCGACCAGTCGCTTGGACTGATGCGCGATCGACCGGCTATGCACCTCGGTCAGGTCGCCTGCTGGCTTCGAGAAACCATAGGGGTTTCCGCCGTCTTCGAACTTCACGGCATTGGTGAAGCCGGGGTAGATCGGGATGGCGCCCCAGTGGACGGCAGCGTTGTAGAAGTTCATCAGCGTCTGTTCGACCCCGCCGTTGGGGTTCTGAGCCGAGGTCGTCGCGGTAACCGTCTTGTTGATCAGCTTGCCTTCGCCCCAAAGCGGGCCGAGCGTGTCGATCCAGGCGCGCACCTGGCTGGGCTGGCCGCCAAAGCGAGTCGGTGCGGCAAGAAAGATGCCATCGGCCCAGATCACATCGTCATGGGTCACCTCGGGGATCTCCGCGACGCGGTCCTGCTGCGCCTTCCAGCCTTCCTGGCCGTCGATCACGTCCTGCGGCGCGGTTTCCGGGATCTTGACCAGTCGCACTTCGGCACCGGCCTGTTCGGCGGCTGTCTTGGCTTCCTGGGCAACGGCGTAGTTGGTGCCATAGGTCGAATAGAATAATACGGCGATCTTGGGCGTGGTCATCGAAAGCTCCTTGGTTTGCGTTTGCCCTCAGGTAAGGTTGCGCACCGCAAAGCGACAGGGCGACCATCGCACAAACTCTGTGCGTTTCCGCCACCATCTTCCGCTACGACGGATCGCGCCAGCGGTTCACGATGGGATAGCGACGGTCGAGCCAGAACGCCCTGTCGGACAGCCGCGGGCCCGGCGCGGACTGGAACCGCTTGTATTCGCTGATATAGATCAGATGTTCGACTTTCTTGACCAGTTCCCTGTCATAGCCAGCGGCAACGCAATCTGCGACCGAGGCTTCACCGTCCACCAGCATCTCGAGGATGCCGTCCAGAACGTCGTAGGGCGGCAGGCTGTCTTCGTCCTTCTGGTCGGGGCGCAGTTCGGCACTGGGGGGCTTGTCGATGATCTGGACCGGCACGACCTCGCCCGGTGGCCCTTTCATCCAGTCGCGGTGGTTTTCATTGCGCCAGCGACAGGTCGCGAAGACCCGCGTCTTGTAGAGATCCTTGATCGGATTGTAGCCGCCGCTCATGTCGCCGTAGATCGTGGCATATCCGACCGCGACCTCGGACTTGTTGCCGGTGGTCAAAAGCATTTCGCCGAACTTGTTGGACTGCGCCATCAGCAACAGCCCCCGCAGGCGCGACTGGATGTTTTCCTCGGCCAGACCCGGCTCTAGCCCCTTGAAAAGATGCGCCAGTGCCGCGTCGACCGCATCGACCGGCTCCGCGATGGACACGGTATCGAGCTTGCAGCCCAGCGCTTCGGCGGCGGCGCGGGCATCGTCCAGCGACGCCTCCGAGGTGTATTTCGACGGCAGCATGACGCAGCGCACGTTTTCGGGGCCCAGTGCGTCGCAGGCGATGGCCGCCACGATGGCCGAATCGATGCCGCCCGACAGCCCCAGAAGCACCTTGGTGAAGCCTGTCTTGCGCATGTAATCAGACAACGCGCCGACCATGACGTGGTAGTCGCGTTCAAGCTCTTCGGGGAAAGTGGCCTTGGGTCCTTCCAGCGCATGCCATGCACCCTCGCGCCGCTCGAAGTCGACGTGCACGACCGCCTCTTCCATGAATGGCAGTTGCACGGCCAGCTTGCCGCCGGGGTTGAGCACGAAGGACCGCCCGTCGAACATCTGGTCGTCCTGCCCGCCCAGCGTGTTGAGGTAGACCAGCGGCAAACCGGTTTCCACGACGCGTGACACCATCTCGTTCATGCGGACGGGCATCTTGCCCCGGAAATAGGGCGACCCGTTTGGCACCAGCAACAGTTCCGCGCCGCTTTCGGCCATTGCCTCGGCCACGTCTGGGTACCATGCGTCTTCGCAGATCGGTGCGGCGATGCGCGGGCCCGAGGTGGCGAAAGGCCCCTTGATCGCGCCGCGATTGAACAGGCGCACCTCGTCGAAGACGTTGAAGTTCGGCAGGTAATGCTTGTCGAAGCGGGTCACGATCCGCCCTGCCCCAAGAATGAAATAGCTGTTGTGCAGCTTGGTGACATTCACGGCGGGCGCGCCGATGGCCAGCATCGGTCCGTCCGCGCAATCACGGGCCAGCTGGTCAAGGTGGTTTTCGACATCGGCCACGAAGGCCGGTTTCGCCACCAGATCCTGCGTCTGGTAGCCGGTCAGAAACATCTCGGGAAGTGCCACCAGATCCGCGCCGGCGGCCTTGCCTGCGTCCCACGCGGATCGGGCCTTGGCCGCGTTGCCGGCCAGATCGCCCACGGTGGGGTTCAGCTGCGCCATCGTCAGACGGAAGGTATCGGCCATGTCGCATCCTCTCACACTTGTGTCCCGACTTAGCAGAAAGTGCAGCAGGGGAAAGCCGCTTGGATGCCGCAGCGCAGTTGTCACTTTCGTCGGTCATGACTAGGCTGCATCCAAACTGATGGGGACTTCGATGCGGACCACACTGACAGCCTTGGCCCTTGTCTGGGCGGCCACGGGCGCGGCGGCCCAGACCGTCGAGACGAAGCAATACGACGACGGCGGCGTCTACGAGGGCGCTTTTCTCAACGGCAAGCAGCATGGGCAAGGCACCTACCGCCTGCCAAACGGCTACGAGTATTCCGGCGAATGGGTCGAAGGTGAAATCCGCGGCCAGGGCACAGCGACCTTCCCCAACGGGTCGATCTACGAAGGCAGCTTCGTCGCGGGTAAACCCGATGGCACCGGCAAGATCACCTTTGCGGATGGCGGAACCTATGAGGGCGACTGGTCCGAAGGGACGATCACGGGCCGTGGAATCGCCAATTACGCCAACGGCGTGACCTACGAAGGCGAGCTGCGCAATGCCATGCACCACGGCACCGGCACCATGACCTCGCCCTCCGGCTACAGCTATTCCGGCCCTTGGGTCAACGGCGTGAAAGAGGGTGAAGGGACAATCACCTACCCCGACGGGTCGGTCTACGAGGGCATGCTGCGCAACGGCGAGCGCGAAGGCACCGGCACGCTGAACATGGTCGACGGGCTGACCTATACAGGGACCTGGGCCGACGGACAGATCGAGGGGCAGGGTCGGCTCGAACAACCGAACGGCGACGTCTACGAAGGCGATCTTGTCGCCGGTCGGCGCGAGGGACAGGGCAGCGTCGTCTATGCCAACGGCGACACATACGAAGGCGGCTTTCTGGACGACCGCCGCCACGGCGAAGGCGTCTTCGAAGGCGCGGACGGCTACCGCTACGAAGGCCAATGGGCCGAGGGCCAGATCGACGGTCAGGGCGAAGTGACCTATCCCGACGGGTCGGTCTATGAAGGCAGCTTCGCGGCGGACCTTGCAGACGGCATGGGCAGGATCACCTATCCCGACGGATCGTCCTACGAAGGCGAGTGGGATTCGGGCGTGATCAATGGCACCGGCACGGCGACCTACGCCAACGGGCTGGTCTACGAAGGCGAGTTCAGGGACGCCAAGAACCACGGCCAAGGCAAGATGACCTATGCCGACGGCTACACCTACGAAGGCGCTTGGGCCGATGGCCAGCGTAACGGAATGGGTGTGGCCACCTATGCGGACGGCACGGTCTACGAAGGCGAATTTCAGGACGGCCAGCGTCACGGAACCGGCACCATCACCCTGCCAGACGGCTTCACCTACGAAGGCGACTGGCAAGAGAGCGAGATGTCGGGCGAAGGTGTGGCCACCTACGCCAATGGCGATGTCTACGAAGGCACCTTCGTACGCGGGCGGCGTCAGGGGCCGGGTGTCATGCGCTATGCCAGCGGCGACGTGGAAGACGGCGAATGGTCGGATGGTGCATTCGTCGCCGGTGAAAGCACCGCCGAAGAGATACCTGCCAGCGACGTGGCGGAAGACACGAACGAGGAGGCAGAGGAGTAGGTTCTAGACCGTCTCGCCTGCCTCCATCTTTTCGAGAAACGCGTCGGCCTCGGCCAGCACCGTCTTGCGCTTGGCTTCGTCCATCCTGTCCCAGGTGGCGTACATCTGGCCCATGCGGGGGTTCTGGCTGAACCTGTCGCGGTGACGGTCCATGAAGTGCCAGTACAGCAGGTTGAACGGGCAGGCATCCTTGCCTGTCTTGTCACGCACCTTGTAGGAACAGCCTTTGCAATAGGTGCTCATCTTGTCGATATAGTTGCCGCTGCTGATATAGGGTTTCGACGCGATGATGCCGCCGTCGGCAAACTGGCTCATGCCGATCACGTTCGGCGCTTCGACCCATTCGTAGGCATCGGCATAGACCTCCAGATACCATTCATGCACCTGATGCGGATCGACCCCCGCCAAAAGCGCGAAATTGCCCGTCACCATCAGCCGCTGGATGTGATGGGCGTAGGCCTCGCGCTTGGTCTGACCGACGGCCTGCGACAGGCAGTTCATCCAAGTCTTGGCCCCCCAGTAAAGCGGCGGCAGATCGCGGTCGTGCTTCAGAACATTGCGCGAAGTGTAGTCCGGCCCTTCACGAAAATAGATGCCCCGCACATATTCGCGCCAGCCGATGATCTGCCGGATGAAGCCTTCGGCAGCGTTGATCGGCACGCCACCCGCCCGCCATGCGTCCTCGACCGCGCGGCAAACCTCGAGCGGGTCCAGCAATCCGGCGTTGATGTAGGCCCCGACAAGCGCGTGGAACATGAAGGGCTCATCGTCCATCATGGCATCCTCGCGATGAAGCGGTCATCCTCGTGGGTGTGGATGGTCAGCGGGCAATCATCCAGCGCCTGGATCAGCCGCCATTCGCCGGGCTGGGTGACGATGACCTCATCCGCGCCATGAATCTCGGCCTGCCGCAACAACTCGCCGGGGATCGAACCCGCGTTGTCGTCATCGTCCAGCTTGGCATAGGCGACGGTCCAGCCATCGTCCTGCAGCGACTTTGCGAATTTCCGCATCGCGGCGAAGATGAAAGCGATCTTCTTGGGGTGATGTTTGACGTAGGTCGCCTCGGCGGCGACTTCGGCCATGACCACGACGTCGTTGTCCTTGTCCGCGTGACGCAGGGCGGCGACGTTCGAAGACAACTGGTCGCCCAGCACCAGAACAAGGTTCACCACGAAATGGACTCCCCCGCGTAGTCGAAGAACTGGCCCGACTGCTCTGGCGTCAGTGACCGGACCACATTGATCAGGTTTTTGGCGGCCTCTGGTGCGGTCACCGTCTTGTGCCGGTCGGCATATCCTTCGGTGAAGGGGGTTTCGACCGTGCCGGGATGCAGTGTGACAATCGTCGCCTGCTTGTGGCTGCGGCCCAGTTCGATGGCAGCGCCGTGCACGATCTGGTTCAAGGCCGCCTTCGAGGCGCGATAGCTGTACCAACCGCCGATCTGGTTGTCCCCGATGGACCCCACACGTGCGGACAAAACCGCCAGAACGCCGTCTGATCGACGATCCAAAAGCTTGCTTGCGTGGCGCAGAACCAACGCCGGCCCCAGCGCGTTGACCGCAAAGGTCCGGGCCATGTTGTCGGCGGTAATCGCAGGCAGCTGCTTTTCCGGCGCTTCACCTTCAGGGGCAAGGATTCCGATAGCCACGAAGACCAGATCGAAGGGGCCCAGCCCATCCAGATGTTTTTCGACGGACGCGGGGTCCGTGGCGTCGAACCCGTCCGCACTGCGGCTCAGACGGGTGACGCGCACGCCGTCGCTTTCAAGATGATCCGCAACGGCGGCGCCGATCCCGCCCGATGCGCCTATGACTAATGCTGTTTTCATGGAAGGGCAGTTAGACCGCCCGCGGTGTGGGTCCAGCGAAGACCGAGCGATGCAGACAGAGTGTCGCGACAATTCGGCTGCAATCAGGGGTTTTCTTTCACCATTCGCGGCGTATAGTCGCGTCATGACCGCGCACACACATATCATTTCGATCGCCAGCAATGGCTTGATCCTGCGCGCCCTACTCCTTAGCCGCCTCTGAGCGTGCCATACGGCGCGACCGCTCAGAGGGGTGCAGCGCCGACATGACATCAGCTAAGGACCAGAAAAGATGACCGACAACCGAGTATTGATCTTCGACACCACCCTGCGCGACGGCGAGCAATCGCCCGGCGCGACCATGACCCACGCCGAAAAGCTCGAAATCGCCGAATTGCTCGACGAAATGGGCGTAGACATCATCGAGGCGGGATTTCCCATCGCCTCGGAAGGTGACTTCGCCGCCGTCTCCGAGATCTCGAAACGGGCGAAGCAATCCACGATCTGCGGCTTGTCCCGTGCGAACTTCAAGGACATCGACCGCTGCTGGGAGGCTGTGAAGCATGCGAAATCACCGCGCATTCACACCTTCATCGGCACCTCGCCCCTGCACCGCGCCATCCCCAACCTCGACATGGACCAGATGGCCGAACGCATCCACGAATGTGTGACCCACGCCCGCAACCTTTGTGACAACGTGCAGTGGTCCAGCATGGATGCGACCCGGACCGAATGGGACTTTCTCAAGCGCACCGTCGATATCGCGATCAAGGCCGGGGCCACCACGATCAACATACCCGATACCGTGGGCTACACCGAACCGAACGAAAGCGCCGATCTGATCCGGCGCCTGATCGCCGAAGTCGACGGCGCGGACGAGGTCGTTTTCTCGACGCACTGCCACAACGATCTGGGGCTGGCGACAGCCAACAGCCTTGCCGCCGTCAACGGCGGGGCACGGCAGATCGAATGTACGATCAACGGTCTGGGCGAACGTGCGGGCAATACAGCACTGGAAGAGGTCGTGATGGCGATGAAGGTGCGGGCGGACGTGATGCCCTATGCCACCGGGATCGACACCACCAAGATCATGAACATCTCGCGCCGTGTCGCCGCTGTCAGCGGCTTTTCGGTGCAGTTCAACAAGGCCATCGTCGGCAAGAACGCCTTTGCCCACGAAAGCGGCATCCATCAGGACGGCATGCTGAAAAACCGCGAGACCTTCGAGGTGATGAAGCCCGAAGACGTGGGTCTGGCCGGGACGTCCTTGCCGCTGGGCAAGCACTCGGGCCGGGCCGCCCTGCGCGACAAGCTGGAAAAGCTGGGCTACGAGCTGGGCGACAACCAGCTCAAGGATATCTTCGTGCGGTTCAAGGAACTGGCCGACCGCAAGAAAGAGGTGTTCGACGACGACCTGATCGCCCTGATGCGGGTCAGCGAAGGCGCCGAGGACCAGCTGAAGCTGGTGGAGATGTCCGTCACTTGCGGCACCGGCGGGCCTGCCAAGGCCAGCATGACCATGACCATCGACGACGCGGAAAAGCGGATCGAGACGACTGGCGACGGTCCTGTCGATGCCGCCTTCAATGCGGTCAAGGGGCTGTTCGATCATAGCGCGCGGCTGCAACTCTATCAGGTCCACGCCGTGACCGAAGGCACGGACGCGCAGGCCACGGTCAGCGTGCGCCTGGAAGAGGACGGGCGGATCGCGACCGGTCAGTCGGCGGACACGGATACCGTCGTCGCCTCGACCCGCGCCTATATCGCGGCGCTCAACCGTTTGATCGTCCGGCGCGAGCGGACGCAGGTCGGCTTTGACGACAAATCCGTCAGCTACAAGGACGCGTGAGGCGAATCTGCGGTGGCCCGGCCTTGGGCCGCCGCGGGACTGAAACCTGACGCAGGGTCGGCACCGACCGGTGTCCGACATGTGCCGCAGCCTTCAAAATTGGCCGAATATGTTCGAAAAGTGAAATTACCAAAGGGGCAGAATCCCGACGCCCACCTGAAATTATCGCAAAATGACTAGCGGCGAGTTTGCGCTGATCCCGCGCGATGCGCCTCTTTCGCCTGTATGGCGCATTGCCTATACAGGCGCAGCATCGCGCGGGATGGCGACCCGCGGATCGGGGACATTTTTCGGGACAGGACAGTTTAACATGTTTGGCTTCGGCAGCTTATTTTCGGCGGATATGGCCATCGACCTCGGGACGGCGAACACGCTGGTCTACGTCAAGGGCAAGGGCATCGTCCTCAGCGAACCATCGGTCGTTGCCTACCACACCAAGGATGGCGTCAAGAAGGTTCTTGCCGTTGGCGAAGATGCCAAGCTGATGCTGGGCCGCACGCCCGGTTCGATCGAGGCGATCCGCCCCATGCGCGACGGTGTGATCGCCGACTTCGACACCGCTGAAGAGATGATCAAGCATTTCATCCGCAAGGTGGCCAAGCGTTCGACCTTTTCCAAGCCCAAGATCATCGTCTGCGTGCCCCACGGGGCCACGCCTGTCGAAAAGCGTGCGATCCGCGAAAGCGTGCTCAAGGCCGGCGCACGCCGCGCCGGGCTGATCGCAGAACCCATTGCAGCCGCCATCGGCGCCGGGATGCCGATTACCGATCCCACAGGCTCGATGGTCGTCGACATCGGTGGCGGCACCACCGAGGTCGCCGTTCTCAGCTTGGGCGATATCGTCTATGCGCGGTCGGTCCGCGTCGGTGGCGACCGTATGGACGAGGCCATCGTCAACTACCTGCGCCGCCAGCATAACCTGCTGATCGGTGAATCCACGGCCGAGCGCATCAAGACCTCGATCGGCACCGCGCGGATGCCCGACGACGGGCGCGGCAGTTCGATGCACATCCGGGGCCGTGACCTGCTGAACGGTGTCCCGAAAGAGACCGAGATCAGCCAGGCCCAGGTGGCCGAGGCGCTGGCCGAACCTGTGCAGGCGATCTGCGAAGCGGTCATGACCGCGCTGGAGGCCACGCCTCCGGATCTGGCCGCCGACATCGTCGACCGCGGCGTGATGCTGACAGGTGGCGGGGCCCTTCTGGGGCAACTCGATCTGGCGCTGCGCGAGCAGACCGGCCTTGCCATTTCCGTCGCTGACGAAAGCTTGAACTGCGTCGCCTTGGGCACCGGCAAGGCTTTGGAGTATGAAAAACAACTCCGGCATGTGATAGACTACGATAGCTGACCCTGAGACAGGGACCCGATCCCATTGGCACGCGACCGCAACAGCGAAGAATATTTCAAGCCTGTCCGGCGATTGCTGGTCGGGGTGATCGTCGTTTGTCTGCTGGGTTTGTTCCTTGTCTGGCGTGTCGACAGCCCCCGCGTCGAACGCTTCCGTCTGGCCGTGATCGACAGGGTCGTCCCGTCGATGGACTGGGCGATGGTGCCTGTGACCGGCTTCGTGAACCTTGTCAGCGACTTCCGGTCCTATCAGGCGCTCGCGTCCCAGAACGACGATCTACGGCGCGAATTGCAACAGATGAAGGCTTGGAAAGAGGCCGCGCTCCAGCTCGAACAAGAGAACGCGCGCCTGCTTGATCTCAACAACGTCCAGCTTGATCCACAGCTGACCTACGTGACCGGCGTGGTAATGACCGACAGCGGGTCGCCGTTCCGGCAATCGGTTCTGGTAAACGTCGGCGCCCGCGATGGAATCGTCGATGGATGGGCCGTCATGGACGGCATCGGACTTGTGGGGCGGATCAGTGGCGTCGGGAAAAAGATCTCGCGCGTGATCCTGCTGACCGACACTTCCAGCGGCATCCCCGTGACGATCCAGCCCAGCGGGCAGAAAGCGATTTTGGCCGGCGACAACACCTTGAACCCGCCCCTGAACTTCATCGAGGACCGGGATCTTGTCCGCCCCGGTGACCGTGTGGTGACCTCGGGTGACGGCGGGGTCTTCCCGACCGATCTTCTGGTCGGTCAGGTGGCACTGGGCACCGACCGCCGGATGCGGGTGCGCCTGAGTGCGGATTACGGGCGTCTGGAATTTCTGCGGGTGCTGCGCAGTCGCCCACACGAGCCGATCACCGACCCCGGTGGTCTGCTGGAGACCGATACGCTGATCGGCCCCCAATTGCCGCAAACCGCCGAGGTGTCTGATGGCTGAACGCAGCGTTCCCAGCACCTGGATCGGGCGCGGGGCCTTCGCTGTTCTGTGTCTTGCGATCATCTTCGCAATGCTGCTGCCGCTCGATATGCAACCCAACCGCTGGGCCGCGCCCGACGTCCTTGTGGCCACGATCCTTGCCTGGGTCATCCGGCGCCCGGAATATGCATCCGCCGTTCTGTTGGCGGTGATACTGTTGCTGAGCGACCTTTTGTTCCAACGCCCGCCGGGTCTTTACGCCGCGGTGGCCCTGATCGTGACCGAAATGATCCGCAAGCGGGGCGGTCGCATGCGTCAGATGCCGTTTCTCGTGGAATGGGGCACGGCAGCCTTGGGTATCATGGCGATCACCGTTATCAACCGGGTCGCGCTCGTCATTTTCATGACACCGCAACCGCCGCTGGGCCTATCGCTGATCCAGATGGCGATGACGATCCTTGTCTACCCGATCGTCGTCGGCGTTGCCGTGTCTCTTTTTGGCCTGCGCCGGCGTAGTCCTGGGGAAACCAATGCAGCGGGGCAAAGGCTATGAAGCGACCGGACAAGGGCAATGGTATCGTGCAGGGGCGCCTGTCCCGACGGGCGCTTCTTTTGGGCGGTGTCCAACTCGGTGTTGTCGGGGCGCTGGGTGCGCGCATGCACGCCATGCAGGTCGATCAGGCGGATCAGTTCCGCCTGCTGGCCGAGGAAAACCGGATCAACGTGCGGCTTCTGCCCCCCGCCCGCGGGCTGATTTTCGACCGCAACGGCCGCGCCATCGCCGAGAATGAACAGAACTACCGCGTCGTCATGGTCAAGGAAGATGCAGGCGACGTGGATGACGTGCTCGACCGTCTGACCAAGATCGTGCCCATCGACCCGCGCGATCTGGAAAAGGCCCGCGAAGAGCTCGCCCGCAGATCGCCCTTCGTGCCGGTGACGATCGCCGACCGCTTGCGTTGGGATGACGTGGCGCAGATCCATATCAATGCCCCCGCCCTGCCCGGCATCACCGCCGAGGTCGGCCTGTCGCGCGCCTATCCCTACGCGGCCGATCTGGCGCATGTCGTCGGATACGTGGGCCCGGTCAGCGATTTCGATCTTGACCGGATCGACGATCAGGACCCGCTGCTGCAGATCCCGAAGTTCCAGATCGGCAAGACCGGTGTCGAAAACAAGCTCGAACGGACCCTGCGCGGCAGCGCGGGAAACAAGCGCATCGAAGTGAACGCGCTGGGGCGTGTCATGCGCGAACTCGACCGGCAGGACGGCGAGCCCGGCGCGGACGTGCAACTGACACTCGATGCGCGGCTACAGGCCTACGCGCAGGCGCGCCTCGATAACGAAAGCGCGGGCCTTGTCGTCATGGACGTGCAAGACGGCGACCTTCTTGCCGTCGCCTCCGCGCCGTCCTTCGATCCCAACCTTTTCGTGCGAGGCATATCGGTCAAGGACTGGACCGATCTGAACGAAAACAAATACCGTCCGTTGGCCGCGAAAGCCGTGCAGGGCACCTACCCGCCCGGCTCGACCTTCAAGATGATCACAGCCCTCGCAGCACTCGAAGCGGGCGTGATCTCGCCCGAGGATACGGTCTATTGCCCGGGGCATACGGATGTCTACGGCATCCGCTTTCACTGCTGGAAACGGGGCGGTCACGGCAACATCAACTTTCACGAAAGCCTCAAGCAGTCCTGCGATTGCTACTACTACGAGGTCTCCCAGCGCGTCGGCATCGACAAGATGGCCGAGATGGCCCGCGTCTTCGGGCTCGGCATCAGACATGATCTGCCGCTCTCTGCCGTGGCCGAGGGGCTGGCACCCGACAAGGCCTGGAAGAAAGAGGTGCGCGGCGAAGACTGGCGCATCGGTGACACCGTCAACGCCTCTATCG
Organism: Loktanella sp.; assembly: GCA_020201155.1. GTDB lineage: Bacteria > Pseudomonadota > Alphaproteobacteria > Rhodobacterales > Rhodobacteraceae > JAIVHI01. Next base: position 18,082 of record JAIVHI010000225.1, read on the forward strand.
GGCAGGGCTATACGCTATCCTCGCCACTGCAACTGGCGATCATGACCGCCCGCCTCGCGACGGGTCGCTCGGTGACGCCGCGCATCATCAAATCCATCAACGGCATCGAAGAGCCGTCGGGCCGGGGCGAAAGCCTTGGGCTGAACGAAAACAACCTGCGCCGCTGCCGTGAATCGATGAATGCGGTGACCAACCACAACCGTGGCACCGCCTTCCGCAGCCGAATCGTGACCGAGGGGTTCGAGATGGCCGGCAAGACCGGAACCAGTCAGGTGCGTCGGATCACCGCCGAAGAGCGCGCCCGCGGCGTGACCTCCAATGCCGACCTGCCCTGGGAGCGGCGCGATCATGCCCTGTTCGTCAGCTATGCCCCGATCGAAAACCCGCGTTTTGCCATTGCAATCGTCGTGGAACACGGCGGCGGTGGATCGACTGCGGCCGCGCCGATCGCCCGCGATGTGATGCTGCAGGCGCTCTATGA
>JAIVHI010000043.1 GCA_020201155.1 Loktanella sp.
CTGGCACGGGTCAGGGCCGTCCTGCGCCGGATGCCGCCCCAGACCTTGCCCGTGCCGACCGGGCGCCGTCGCTTTGGCGCATGGACCCACGACCCGGACCGCATGGTGATCCGCCATGCGGACACCCGCGAAGAGGCGCTGACCACGGCGGAAAACAAGCTGCTGGGCCTGCTGCTGGACCATCCCCGTCAGGTGTTGTCGCGGGCCACGCTGCTGGACCTGACCGCCGGGCGCGAGGCCAAGGCCTATGACCGTGCCATCGACAATCAGGTCAGCCGCCTGCGCCGCAAGATCGAAGACGACCCCAAGTCACCCGCGCTGGTGGTCACCGAATGGGGCGGCGGCTACCGGTTGGTCGCGGATGTCGAGGACGCGCCTTGAAACGGCTTCTGCCCCGCACGCTGGCAGGCCGCATCGCCCTGCTGCTGGCTGGCGCGTTGCTGGTCGCCAACCTGCTGGCCGCGCTGATCCTCGCCGGTCAGCAGCGCGATTTCGACCGCCGCATGGACGGCGACCGCGAAATCGGCAGGATCGTGGCCCTTGTCCCCGCCTTGGAGGCTGTCGATGCCGAAGCGCGCCGGAACATCGCGGCGGATGCCTCGACGCGGTTTTTACAGGCCTCTATCGATCCGGCACCGACGGTCCCCGCGACAAGCCGGGACCGCCGCGCGATGTTCGTCGCCGACCGTCTGTCTGCGTCCCTTGGCGGGCGCAGCGTTTCGGTGGCTTTCGGCCCCCGGCCCATGGGACACAGAGACGACAGCCGCCACGCACCGGCAGCCCTTGCCGTCTCGATCGCGCTGAGGGGGGACGGGGCGGACTGGCTGAACGTGGCCACCGGCCGGTTGCCCGACGACCGGCGGGTCAGCGGGCCGGTGATCTTCGGCCTCGCCCTTGGGCTGTCGCTGGTTTTCGTTCTGGGCGTGTCGCTGCTGGTCGCCCGGCACCTGACCCGCCCGCTGGCCGATCTTGCCCGCGCCGCCGAAGCCGCCGGGCGCGGCGACCGCACCGCCCGGATGCCCGAAGAAGGCGTGCGCGAGGTGCAAAAGGCTGCGCGGGCCTTCAACGACATGCAGGCCCGTATCGCGCGGTTCGACGCCGAGCGGATGCGCACGCTGGGCGCCGTGGGGCACGATCTGCGCACGCCCATGACCAGCCTGCGCCTGCGCGCCGAGATGGTCGATGATGCAGACCTGCGTGACCCGATGATCCGCACGCTCGACGAGATGGGCGTCATGGCCGACGGATTGGTCAACTTCGCGCGGTCAGGGCAGGAGGATGAGGCCCAGAGACGTGTCGATATCACCACCTTGCTGCAGGAACTATGCGCCGAACGCGGCGCGGTCTGGTCCGGTGGCCCGCCGGCCTGCGTGACGGGACGACCCGTCGCCCTGCGCCGTGTCTTCGGCAACCTGATCGACAACGCCCTGCGCTATGCAGGCGACGCGGCGGTTTCGGTCGCACACGAAGGGGCGCAGGTCGTGGTCCGCGTGGCGGATACGGGCCCCGGCATCCCCGACGACAGGCTGGCCGCGATGTTCGCGCCCTTTGCGCGCGGGGACCACAGCCGCAACACACAGACTGGCGGCGCAGGTCTGGGCCTTTCCATTGCCCAGACCCTTGTGAACGCTCACGCAGGGCAGGTTACCCTTCGCAATGGTGAAACGGGCGGTCTCGTGGCCGAGGTGCGTCTTCCAGCCGGCGACATCAGTGAAAGTCGCGGCTCTTCGGGATGACCCGCACCTCGCGCGGGTGGCGGTTGGACTGTGACGGAAGCGGGCTGACCACATGGTCGGCACGGGACAGTTGCGGTGCAAAGGCGTCGGGTGCCAACCGCAACAGCGCCTCGGACCGGTCCTCCAGATGCTGGGCGACGACATGGATGATCTCGACGTCGCGCTGCACGTAGCCTTCCACCAGCAAAAGCCGCGATTGCATCACCGTCTTGCGGTACTGCTCCATCACCTTGGGCCAGACGACAAGGTTGGCGACCCCGTGCTCGTCCTCGATGGTGATGAAACACACGCCCTTGGCGCTGCCGGGCCGTTGCCGCACCAGCACCAGCCCGGCGATCCTGATCTTCTGGAAATTCCGGCTGTCCCTGAGTTGCCTGCTGTCCCAGAGCCCCTGCTTGCGCATCGACTTGCGCAGGAAGGCCAGCGGATGGGCCTTCAGCGACAGCCGCATGGTCTGGTAATCCGACACGACCTGTTCGCAGACCGGCATGACGGGCAGGGGGACCGTGACCTCGCGGCCTTCGTCCGCCCCGTCCCGGAACAACGGCAGATCGGGCGCGTCGCGCAGGCCCTTGGCCTCCCACAGGGCCTGCCGCCGGTCGATGAACATCGACCGCATCGCGTCGGCCTCGGCCAGACGGCGCACATGAGCCGCCCCGATGCCTGCACGTTTCTGCAGATCGGCGATGTCGCGGTAGGGGGTGTCGCGGTTCCTGGTGATCTTCCGGGCGGTCTCCGCGCGCAGCCCGCCCACCTGCCGCAACCCCAGCCGCACCGCGAACTTGCCCGCCCCGCAAGGCTCCAGCGTGCAGTCCCAGTCCGAGAAGTTCACGTCCACGGGCCGCACCTCGACCCCGTGCTCCTGTGCGTCGCGCACGATCTGGGCGGGTGCATAGAATCCCATCGGCTGGCTGTTCAGCAAGGCCGCACAGAACACATCCGGATAGTGGCATTTCATCCAGCTCGATACATAGACCAGCTTGGCGAAACTCGCCGCGTGACTTTCGGGAAAGCCGTATTCCCCGAAGCCCTTGATCTGGTCGAAACAGCGCTGCGAGAAGACGGGATCATAGCCCCGGTCGGTCATCCGCCCGACCATCTTCTCCTGCAGCTTTTCGATGGTGCCACGGCTGCGGAAGGTCGCCATCGCCTTGCGCAGTTCGTTCGCCTCGCGGCTGTTGAAGCGGGCGGCATCGATGGCGATCTTCATCGCCTGCTCCTGAAAGATCGGCACGCCCAGCGTCCGCCCGAGGATCTTCTTCAGCTCCGCCGGATCATGCGGCGGGGCAGGGCTGGGATAGTCGATCTCCTCTTCGCCCCGCCGCCGCCGCAGGTAGGGATGCACCATGTCGCCCTGTATGGGACCGGGCCGAACGATGGCGACCTCGATCACAAGGTCATAGAAGGTGCGCGGACGCAGCCGCGGGAGCATGTTCATCTGCGCGCGGCTTTCGACCTGAAACACCCCCAGGCTGTCACCCTTGCACAGCATGTCGTAGACACGCGGGTCCTCCTGCGGGACGTTCGCAAGTGTCCAGTCCTGCCCGTAATGCGCTGAAATAAAATCGAAACCCTTGCGGATGCAGGTCAGCATCCCCAGCGCCAGAATATCGACCTTGAAGATCCCCAAGGCCTCGATGTCGTCCTTGTCCCACTCGATGAAGGTGCGGTCGGGCATGGCGCCATTGCCGATGGGGACGGTCTCGGTCAGCGGATTTTCCGTCAGGATGAAGCCGCCCACGTGCTGGCCCAGATGCCGCGGCATCCCGATCAGTTGCTGTGCGACGATCAGCGTGCGCCGCATCACCGGATCGTCCAGATCGACGCCGGCCTCGTTGGCGTTGCCTTCCGCGATCTCGCGGCCCCAGGACCCCCAGACGGTCTTGGCCAGCGCGCCGGTCACATCCTCGGACAGGCCCATGACCTTGCCCACCTCTCGGATGGCGCTGCGGGGGCGGTAATGAATGACCGTTGCGCAAAGCCCAGCACGGTGTCGCCCGTAGCGGTCATAGATATGCTGGATCACCTCCTCGCGCCGCTCGTGCTCGAAATCCACGTCGATATCGGGCGGCTCGATCCGGTCCTCTGAGATGAACCGCTCGAACAGCAGGTCATGCTCGGAGGGATCGACCGAGGTGATGCCAAGGCAATAACAGACCGCGGAATTGGCCGCCGACCCGCGCCCCTGACACAGGATCGGCGGCGTCACTTCTTCGCGGGCGAAGCGCACGATGCTCTCGATGGTCAGGATGTAATTGGCGATCTCTTTCTGTTCGATCATCGCCAGCTCCCTGTCGATGGTCTTCTGCACCGCCTCGGGCACGCCACCGGGATAGCGCCATGCCGCCCCCGCCGCCGTATTGAGCCGCAGTTGCGCGATGGACGTCCGGCCCTTGGGCAGGATCTCGTGCGGGTATTCGTATTTCAGCTCGCTCAGACTGAAATCGCAGGCATCCGCGATCTGGCGGCTGGCAGTGATCGCATGGGGCCACTGGCGGAACAGGCGCTTCATCTCCTGCGGGGATTTCAGGTGCCGCTCGGCGTTCGGCTCCAGCAGGTGCCCGGCCTCGGCCACGGTCGTCTTCTCGCGAATGCAGGTCATCACATCCTGCAACGCGCGTCGGTCGCGGGCATGATAAAGCACATCGTTCGTCGCCAGAAGCCCGATGCGGTGCGCCGTGGCCAGACGGTCCAGCTGGGTGATCCGGGCCACGTCGTCGTCGCGGTAATGATAGCTCGCCGCGATATGCCGCAGGGTCGGAAGCCGCTTCAAGAGCGTCTGCAAACGCTTTGAAAACCCAGCCAGTTTGCGTGGGGGGACGACGATCAGCTGCACACCCTCGCTTCGTTCCGCCAGATCGTCCAGCGTGATGTCGCAGGCCCCCTTGTCCTGCCATTCCCCCTCGACCGTCTGGTTGCGCCCCTTCGAGATCAGCGCGCAAAGCCGCCCGTAGGCGGCGCGGTCGCGCGGATAGGCCAGAAACGTATCGCCGGTGACCAGCACCAGCCGCACGCCGATCACCGGTCGCATCTGCGCCTTGCCCGCCTCGATATGGACGCGCACGACACCGGCCATCGTGTTCCAGTCGGCCACGCCAAGCCTGTCGTAGCCCAGGGCCCAGGCCCGCGCTACAAGATCGACCGCATCCGAGGCCCCTCGCAGAAACGAAAAGCAACTGGCCAGCCCCAGCTCCACGAAGTCCGCGGGCGGGTTTGGTGTGAATGGCTCGTCCTCTGCCAGGGTCCGGCGCGGAATGGCGTGATCGTTCTGGGGCATCGCCCGTCACCTCCCCGCGCCGCGGGTGGCCATCTCCGCTCCTTCATCTCGGCCCGTAAACTCCGGGGGGAGTCCGCAGGACGGGGGGCAGAGCCCCCCCGCCACGCCGCCGCAGGCACAAGACCCGCGCGCTTTCACGCGAACCCCCCGTGGACGAACCAGCGCGGGGTCTCGCCGCGCCCGTCGCCCAGCACGCCGTCGCGGTAGATCCAGTAGCGCCGCCCGTGCTGGTCCTCGATCCGGTAGTAGTCCCGCAGACGGGTGCCCGGTTTGTCGCGCCACCATTCGGGGGCGATCCGTTCGGGGCCGGCAAAGCGGGTGACGCGGTGGGTCTGCCTGCGCCAGATGAACTGCGCGGGCGGGCCTTCGGGCACGGCATAAAGCACACGGATCTCTTCGGGCGTATCGAACAGCCGCGCGGGGCGGTGCGGACGGGGGATGACCGCGCGCGGTGCCTGCCGCAGGGCTTGGGGCCAGACTTCGGCGCGTTCGGGCATGTGACTGTCGGTCAGGGCGGGCGCGCGGATCGCGCGGGCGCCCAGCCGTGCGGTCAGCCGGTCCACCAGCCGGGCCAGTTCCGCGCCGTCGTCGACCGCCCCGTCCAGCCGCGTCTGCACCGCCTGCATATCCTCGATCACCGATGCGCCCAGCGTGATCAGGTCAAACCCGAAGCCGGGGTCGATCCGCTCCAGCTTGTCATCGAACAGGCGCAGCAGGTGCCCGGGGTCGCGGCTGGCCCGGGCCGTGGCGGCGGTCAGCGTGCTGACCTCACCGTCGGTGCGGTAGACGGTGACGGTGATGCGCCGCGCGCCGTAACCCTCCGCTGCCAGCCCCCGGCAAAGCTCCTCGCAGAGCGACGGCAGATGCGGGGTCGGGTCCTGGACCGGCTCGGGCAACTGGCTTTGCACGGCAAAGCGTGGCGGATCGTCGGGGGCGTTCACGGGTTCGGCCACGCGTCCCATGATCTGGTCGAGCCGCATCAGCGGGTTCTGCGCGATCCCGGCGCGGCTGAACCGCCGTGCAAGACTGATCCGGGGGACGGCTGCCACATCAGCAACGGTCTTCAAGCCCAGACGTTTCAACACCAGTTCCGTATCTGCGTCGATCCGCATGGCGCGGGTGGGCAGGGGGGCGATTTCGGCCTTCAGCGCTGCGGGGGGCACCACGCGGCGCACCCCGCCAAAGCGGGCCAGCGCCCATGCGGCACCATGGGTCGAGGCGGCGGCAAGGTTGGCGGAAAATCCCAGAAGCGACAGCCGTTCCTCCATCTCGCGCAGCATCTGCGCTTCGCCGCCCCAAAGGTGATCGGACCCCGTGGTGTCCATCACCAGCCCCGATGTTCCGTCGACGGCGGTCCAGGGGCACCAGCGGCGGGCCCAGAGCATCAGCTTGTCCAGTGCCATGCGGTCACCGGCGATATCGGCGAACTCCACCCTCACCTCGGGGCAGAGCGCGCGGATATCGACGACCCGCGATCCTGCGGCAAGGCCCTGCGCTTCGGCGGCGCGGTTGGTGGCATGGACGACCGGCCCGTGCGGGCCTTCGACGGCCAGCACCACGGGCAGGTCCGGCGGGGGCGTATCGGGCTGTCGGGTCGCCCAACGGTCCCAGCGCTCCATGGAAAAGCGGGGCAGGTAGATCGACACGATCCGCCGTGCCAGCGCATCGCGCTCTGTCGCTGGGCCCGATGCGATATGGTTCGACTGTCCTTTTGTATCAGTGACTTCTCCGCCTTTCTTCAGGCTCGCCCGCCATGTGGGGCGGGGGGTGCCTATGGGGCTGAAGGCTTCCTCGGTCGTGTAGTGGCGGGGGGTGTCACGCTGATGCTCCGCCTCCTGCGCGTCATCCTCGAAAGCCGACCGCAAGGCGGCCATGGCGCGCGCCAGATCATCGGGGTGCGCGCGACGGTCGTCCTTGGGGGCAGGCGCGGTGCGGCGTGAAGGGAAGGCAAGGACGGGCAGCTTGTCCTGAACGCTCATCCCGTGATCGCCACCGGTGCGGGCGGGTCTGCGACCCCGTGGCTGAGGCTGATGCCCTCTGCCCCGTAGCTTGCGACCCATTCGCCGGGGGTGTCCCAGCGGGCGCGGAACAGTTCTGCCTTCCACAGGGGTGCGCCCGGACTGCGCTGGTCGTCCGGTTCCAGCGCCGATGGCAAGGAGGACACGCGCCAGCGCATCCGCGCGGCAGACAGGTTCGGCGTGGCTGCGCGGCGCATGATCCAGGTGGGCGTATTCCGTGCCTCGGCCCGCAGCGCGATGCGCTTTGTCGCCGTGAAATCAAGCGCTTGCGGGTCGCCCCAGATTTCCCCCACGACCGCCGAGAGGCCCGAACACCCCAGCCCTTCCTCGATCGCCCAGAGCGCGTCGATGGGCTTTGAGACGGCCACGTAAAGGATGCTGATCCGCAGGCCCAGCCCCCGCAGATAGGGGCGTCCGGCCTCGCGCCGGGACAGACGGTCCTGAATCCACAGCACCGGTTTGTCGGAATCGTTGGCGTGATGCAGCTGTGCCATGACAAAGCCGGTCACGCCCGCATCCGCAGCGCTGTCCGCAAAGACCTCGGACAGGGTGGCGTGATCGGCCCGCGCAGGCGCGTTGCGCCCCTTCAACAGGTGGGCGGGTGAGACAAGGTTCCGGTCTGAGAGAGGCGGCAGCACAGTCACGATTCGATTCCATTTGTTCTTCTTTTGTTCTAGTCCTGTCAGAGCCGCCGGTCAAATGAACAGTCGCCCCTGTGCCACCTCCGGATGGCTAGAGTCCTGATCTGTCGTGTGAAAAAAACGGGCTGGCAGAGCTGGCGGCTGAATGGTCGTTCACACATCGCGCCCGTGACGTTAACCTTGAGATAACGGCGACGATCCCCCGTTCGGCACCGCTGCCGCGCGTGGTCAACCTGAGAGGGCGGCATGGAACACGAGACGCTCGAACAGGTCGTGACACGGGCGCGTCTGGCCCCTTCGATGCTTGCGGACCAGTTGGAGCGCCGGTTCACGTGGCGCGGGCCCTTCGCCGGAGACACACCGCAGCTTTACGGCTGGACCCGAAAGGACACGCAACTCGTGCTGGATGCCCCGACCCGCGACTGGCTGGCCCATCTGAACGACCGGGCCAGCTTCGAGATCATGCGGGGCGGCCCTTTCCGGCGCGAGTTGCTGTCCTGGATGCGGCTGCGCGACGATCACCCAAGGGCCCCGTCCGACGGCCTGTCAAGACGGGCTCTGGGACTGGGAAAGGGCCGGGCACGGCTGGTCCCATGGCAATTGGGACCGCTCTGGCCGGTCATGAATGCGCTCGGGCGGGCAAAGAGCCTGACCGCCGAGGCCGAGATGACGCGCACGGCTCCGGTGATCGCCTGTTTTCATCGCCCCGTCACGGAAAGCCCGGTCGAGACGGGACGCGCCTATCTGCGACTCTGTCTTGAAGCCACGCATCTGGGTTTTGCAGGCTGGCCGATGGCCGCACTTTCGGACCATCCCGCCGCACGCGAAGAGATCGAGGGCAGGCTGGCCATCGACCCCGACGACCGGCTGGTGCAGGTGATCCGCTTTGGCGTGCCGATGGGCGATCCCCCGCCACGCGCGCGCAGACCGCTGTCGGAGTTGATCCCATGACCCCTGCCGACCGTGCGATTGCCATCTGGCAGGCCGGTGTCGCTGCCGCCGATCCCGTGGCGGCGGTCCAGCGGCATCTTGACGGTGTGCCAGACCCTGCCTTGATCCTGGCTGTGGGCAAGGCCGCCGGGGGCATGGCCGCGGCGGCGTTGCAGCGTTTTGCGGGTGTCGAGACACTGGTCGTCACCAACCACGAAAACGCCCATCCGGTCGCCGGGGCGCAGGTCCTGGCCGCAGGCCATCCCGTGCCCGACGCCGCAGGTCAGGCCGCAGCACGCAAAACCATCGCGGCTTTGCGACAGACGCGCGGGCCGGTTCTGGCGCTGATCTCGGGCGGCGGTTCGGCGCTGCTGCCTGCTCCGACAGCGCCGATCACGCTGGCCGAAAAGGCGGCGCTGAACGCAGCACTTCTGGGGGCGGGGCTGGATATCCGCGCGATGAACCTCGTGCGGCAGCAGGTGTCGGACCTCAAGGGCGGTGGGCTGCTGCGGGCGGCGGCCCCCAACCCCGTGACCGCCCTGATCCTGTCCGATGTGGTCGGTGACGATCTGGCCGTCATCGCCAGCGGTCCCACCGTCCGGCCCATCGGCACCCCTGCGGATGCAATCGCGGTGCTGAAGGATGCAGGTCTGTGGGGCAGGGTCGCACCGTCGATCCGGCGACATCTGCAAAGCCCGCCTTCTGCGACAGACACGCCCGAGGCGGTGAACGTCCTTGTCGGATCGAACGCTCAAAGCGTGGCCGCGATGGCGGGTCGGGCAGGCGAGGGCCGCGTGATCCCACACCCGGTAGAGGGCGATGTGCAAGCTGCGGCAAAGCTGATTTGCGACGCTGCAGGGCCGGGTGTCACGCTCTGGGGGGGCGAGACGACGGTCCGCCTGCGCGGCGCCGGCAAGGGCGGGCGCAATCAGGAGCTGGCGCTGTGGATCGCATCGGAGGCCCGCGCACGGGGCTGGGACAGGTTCACATGCCTGCAGGCGGGCAGCGACGGACGTGACGGCCCGACGGATGCAGCGGGGGGGCTGGTGGATCAGGACACATTTGCCCGGATCGCAGCGGCAGGCGGGGATGCAGGCGCGCTTTTGTCTGCAAACGACAGCTACCGGGCGCTAAGTCTGGCGGACGCGCTGTTCACCACGGGGGCGACTGGCACGAACGTGGCCGATCTGGGTGTGCTGATCCGCGACGGGTAATTCCTTCACCACCCATGAGAAAGGCCGCCCGAGGGCGGCCTTTCCCGAACGTCTCAATCACAAGGCCTAGTTGAGATCGGCGTCGTATCCGGCCTGAAGGCTTGCCTCGGCTTCATCCACGGCTGCGATCATCGCATCGAGGATTTCGTTGCCGCCGTCCACATTCTCGCGGAACCAGTCCTGAACCGGGGCCGCGGCCTCGGCGAAGGCCGCATTCTCGTCGGGGGTCGGGACATAGAGGTCGCCGCCGCCTTCCACGAAGGCCTCATAGGCTTCGATCGACTTGCGCTTGGGGCTGGCAAAGGTGGCTTGCTGCAGTTCGGCAAAGCCATCGACCACGACACGGCGCAGGTCTTCGTCCATCGACATGAACAGGTCGTTGTTCATCCACCACAGCGCGCCCATGTAGGCGTGACCGTCCAGCGTCATGTATTGAAGGCCCGCGTCGGGGAACTTCATGCCCATGATGTCTGTGATCCCGTTCTTGGAGCCTTCCACAACGCCGGTCTGCAGCGATGTGAACAGTTCCGGCCACGGGATCGGCGTGGGCGAGGCACCAAGCGCGCGTGTCAGCTCTTGCGGCAGGTCGGCGACCACGGTGCGGATTTTCAGACCGGCAAGGTCATCGGGGGTCTGCACGCGACGGACAGTGTTGGCAAAGTTGCGCCAGCCGCCGGTGTTGCCGATGGTCATCAGGCGCACGGTGTTGTCGCTGTCCTCAAGCGCCATGTCGCGCATGGTGCGCACGAAATCCGTGTCGGTCAGCACGTGTTCCGCCACGCGGTCACCGGACATCAGGTAGGGCAGGTCAAGGACCTGCACGTAGGGAAAGATGCCCGCGGCACCGCCCGAGGTGGAGATGTAGACGTCGATGGAGCCCTCCGACACGCCCTCGATGCATTCCAGACCGGTCGAGCACAGCTGCGTGCCGATGAACAGTTCCACGCCGATCCGCCCGTTCGAGGCACTTTCGACGTAGTTCTTGAAGACGACCAGACCGTCGTAATCCTCGTCGTCTTCGTTGGAGTTGGCGGTGGCGCGGATCGTGTATTCCGGGTCGGTCTGCGCCTGCGCCATCAGTGGCGCCGCGATAAGCGCTGCCGCGGCGATCTTGGTGAGGTTGTTCAGCATAGTTCTCTCCCTTTTCTGCTGTTGGTTTTTTGGTCTTGCCACGCAGACCGGGTTTGCAAGTCGCGTGGCAGTGTCGTCTGTCGGTTGTGCGCCCTTCACGTCGCATCCGATTGCAACGGGCGTATGTCGCCCTGTCGTCCGTGCTTGTGTTCCCAACATCATCTTCCTCCCGGTGGCGGGCTGATGCAGTCGCCGAAGCTCAGTTCAGGACCGCAGCCAAGGAAGCCCGTGAGGTAAGGCACGGTCATCGAGATCGCGGGCACGTAGGTGATCAGGAAGATGACAGCGATCTCGACGGCAAGGAAGGGCAGGATCGCTTTCGAGATCGTCTCGACCTTTTCGCCCGACACCGTCGAGGCGACGAATAGCACAAGCCCCATAGGTGGTGTGGCCAACCCCACTGTCAGGTTCACGCTCATGATGATGGCGAAGTGAACCGGGTGAACGCCAAGGTCGACAAAGATTGGACCCAGGATCGGGCCAAGGATGATGATCGCGGGACCGGCGTCGAGGAACATGCCCACGGCGAACAAAAGCAGGTTGATCAGGAACAGCAGGATCAGCGGGTTTTCGGACAGGCTCAGAATATAGTCCGACATGATCTGCGGCGCATAGGACAGCGACACCACGGTCTTGAAGCTGACGGCCGCGCCGACAAGCAGAAGAACGGCCGATGTCGAAAGGGCCGATTTCATGAGGACATGCCACAGGTCCGCCCCGTTCATCGAGCGCAGCACAAGGAAGCTGACGATCAGCGCATAGGCAACCGCGATGGCGCTGGCCTCGGTCGGTGTCATGACACCGGCAAGGATACCGCCAAGGATGATGATCGGGGTCTGCAGCGGCGCTACGGCCTTTTTCGCCACGGTGCGGAAGTCCGCGCTGACGCGCTTGCGATAGCCCAGCAGGATCAGGTGCGCGGCCACGAGGGCGGCGGCGAACAGGGCCCATCCCAGACCCGCGCCGCCATCGGGCAGGAAGAACGAACCGATCCACCACAAAAGACCACCAAGGTTGATGCGGATCAGGATCAGGCTGACCCAGTATTCGGTGGTGCTGATGCCCTGTCCTTTGTTCACGATCCGCTCGGCCTTGGGCAGGTCGTAGCGGTCGGCCAGAAGACGCACCGTCAGCATAAGGCCCGCGCCGACAAGGATTCCGGGCACGATGCCCGCAAGGAACAGCGACGCCACGCTTTCGCCCATCACGTAGGCGTAGATGATCATGATGCCCGAAGGCGGGATGATCGGGCCGATGACCGACGACGCTGCCGTGATCGCGGCGGCGAAGCGGCGGGTGTAGCCGTTCTTTTCCATCGCCGGAATCAGCGTCGATCCAAGGGCCGAGGTGTCGGCGACGGCGCTGCCGGACAGCCCGGCGAACAGGATGGACGACAGGATGTTGACGTGCGCCAGACCGCCGCGCAGGTGACCCATGAAGGCCTGACTGAATTCGACCAGCCGCATGGTGATGCCGCCGCGGTTCATGATCTCGCCCGCGAGCAGGAAGAAGGGCAGGGCCATCAGCGGAAAGCTGTCCATGCCGACATACAGGTTGCGGTAAAGCCCCGCGACCACGTTGCGCGTGTCGCCTTCCATCATGATCAGCACGATCGGGCTCACCAGCAGGGCGAAGACCACCGGCAGGCCGATCATCAACAGGACAAGGAAGAAGGGAAGGAACCAAAGCAGCATCAGGA
>JAIVHI010000337.1 GCA_020201155.1 Loktanella sp.
GACGGCGTGTCGGACGCGGGCAGGGTGCGCAGATGCGCGATCAGGTCCGCGATGTCCTGCAAATCGGCGTTCTGGTAGGCCGCATATGGAAAGGCCGGGTAGTAGTGGGCGCCGTCGGGCGATGTGCCCTGCATGATCGCGCTGGCCAGTTCCAGATCGCTCCAGTCACCGATGCCATGCTCTGGGTCGGTGCTGATATTGGGGGCGTAGAAGATCCCGAACTCTGTCTCGAACGCTTGCCCGCCTGCCAGCGGCCCCTCGGTCACGTCGGGGGGCAAGTGACACGAGGCGCAGCCGGCAGCGGCATAAACCATTGCGCCGTTCTCCGCATCCGGTGTCACGCCGGCCAGGGCCTCGGCCGAAACCTCGCGCGGGCGGGTCACGAACAGGGCAAGAGCCGCCAGCAGTCCGAGAACCGCAATCGCAAGGATCAAGCGTCGCATCGCAGCCGCTTAATTGTCGGAGATCCGGTAATCCTCATGGCAGCCGCCGCAGGACTGGCCCACCGGCCCCATTCCGGCTTGCAACTCCGTCAGGCCGTTGCCGGCAACCGCCGCAAGGTCCGCCGATGCAAGCTGCAAGGCCATCATGCGTTCCTCGAAACCCGTGGGGTCGTCCCAGATCGCGGCAAGGGCTTCGCTTTCTTCCAGATCGTCGTTGCTTGACCCTTCAACCCAGTATCCGGCCTGATCCATCGCCGCCAGAGCGGCAAGGTTTGCGGCTGCGGCACCGGCAATCTCGGCGTCATAATCCATCCGGCCGCGCGCCATTCCGGCCAGCGGCCCAAGGTTGAAGCCATAAAGCGACATATGGGACTGCCTGATGTTGACCGCACCCGCGACTTCGTCGCTGACATGGCTATCGGCAAGGGCCATACCGGCAAGGCCCAGGATGGCGGCGGGAATCGCAAGGGATGAAAGACGGGACATGAACGAACTCCTTTGACCTGAATTGACGCTAGGTTAACCGGACGCCACTCAAAGGCCAGTCTGCCGTGCGCTCGATGACGACAAGCCCGATGCAGACGGCGATGATGCCCAGCACCAGATAAACCCGCCCCATCGACGGCGGGTTCTGCGCAAGACGTTTGGCGCGCAATAGCCAGTGCAGGTTCATCATGTCCGACCTCCGACGCCATTGCGACAGGGTTGTTTCAAATTATCCATCCGTAAACCGAACCTTACCGATAAAAGGAAGGTTCCGGTCGCGCTGGCCATAGTCAATGCCGTAGCCCACGACAAATTCATCGGGGATTTCAAAACCGATGTAGTCGGCGCGCAGATCGACCTCTCGGCGCGCGGGCTTGTCGAGAAGCGCCACTGTCTTCAGCTTTGCCGGCTCCCGGCTGTTCAAAAGGGCCGTGACATGGTGCAGCGTGTGGCCTGTATCGACGATGTCTTCCACAACAAGCACGTCACGGCCACCGATCGTGGCCCGCAGGTCCTTGAGAATACGGACTTCCCGGCTGCTTTGTGTGCCGTCGCCATAAGACGAGGCTTCGAGAAAGTCGACCTCGACCGGCAGACGCAACTCGCGCACCAGGTCGGCGATGAACACGAAGGACCCGCGCAAAAGGCCCACGACCACCAGCTTGTCGGTCGCTGCGAATTCGGTCTCGATCTCGCGGGCAAGATCTTCGATCCGTGCGGCGATGGATTTGGCGCTGATCATCTGATCTATGACGTAGGGCGGGTGCGACATGGCGGTTCCGGGGTTGATTTCAGGGGGCCAGAGGTCACATGAATGACACGAAGCGCCACGGCGGGAAAGGGTCCGATGCCAAGCCATCACGAAACACGGGTGCTGCCCCATAGCGCCCAGAAAATGTACGATCTGGTGGCCGACGTTGCCTCTTATCCGGAGTTTCTGCCTTGGACCGCCGCCGCGCGCATCCGGTCGGTGACGGACAAGGGCGATCATCGCGAAATGCTGGCCGATCTCGTGATTTCCTTCAAGGTCTTCCGCGAAACCTTTGGCAGCAGGGTCCTGCTGTGGGACGAAGCGATGAAAATCGACACCGCCTACATCGACGGGCCGTTCAAACATATGGAAAGCCGGTGGCAGTTCCGCGATGTGGAAGGCGGCTGCGAAGTCAGCTTCAACGTCGATTTCGAATTCAAGAACCGTCTGCTGCAGGGGGCGGCTGGCATGTTCTTCAACGAAGCGATGCAACGCATCGTGCGCGCGTTCGAGCGCCGCGCCAACGCGCTTTACGGCAAGCCGTAAGCCCGGACGCAGTCCAGCAAGCGAGCCATGGCGTGATCGCAGGCGGCAGCGCGCACGTCAGCACGCCCAAGCGCCCCGAAATCCACCGTTTCACAACGGATATGCCCCTTGGTCCCCCAGCCGAAACAGACGCGGCCTTCCGGCTTGTGTTCGGACCCACCCGGTCCGGCGATCCCCGTGATCGAGACGGAAATGCCGGCCTGTGAGTGGGCCAGCGCGCCTTCCGCCATTTCCCGCGCGACGGCTTCGCTGACTGCGCCATGGGCTTGCAGGGTCTGGGAACGAACCCCCAGCATCTCTTGCTTGGCACGGTTGGTATAGGTCACGAACCCCCGATCGAAGACCGCCGATGCACCTGCTATTTCCGTGATGGCGGCGGCGACGCCCCCTCCGGTGCAGCTTTCCGCAGTGGCGATCATCACGCCCGCGTCGGTCGCGGCGCCAACAAGGGCAGCGGCGCTCATACCAGAACCACGTGATAGAGCGCGGCAAGGGCGCCCACGCCGATGGCTGCAAAGACACCGGCGATGACATCATCCAGCATGACACCCAACGCGTCGTTGCGCCGGTCGGCCCAGCCGATGATCCAGGGCTTGGTGATGTCGAAAAGCCGGAACAGGACAAAGGCCGCGATCCATCCGGGCCAAAGCG
>JAIVHI010000161.1 GCA_020201155.1 Loktanella sp.
GTAGATCGGTGTGGGCCAGCCCATGAGGCGTTGCAGCAGCACCTGAACCGGCGTCTGGTGCCACAGGTCGATGCCGCGCACCACATGGGTGATGTCTTGGGCCGCGTCGTCGTGGCTGCAGGCGAGCAGGTAGGCGATGTCGCCGTTGCCGGGGCGGCGCAGGACAGGATCTCCGATCATCGCGATCATGTCGTCTGCGTGGCAGGCGTGCCGGCCGGGGTGAAGTGGGCCGGCCTCGGTGAAGGTCAGCGGGCCCGCGCGATCGAGTGCGCGGCGCAGGTCGAGGCGCAGGGCATCGGTGGGTTTTGCCGCCGCAAGAGGCCGGTCACGGCAGGTGCCGGGGTAGACCAGCCCTTCGTGTCCCTGCGCCGCACCCGCCTGCCTGATCTGGCGACGGGTGCAGGAGCAGGGGTAGAGAAGATCTTCGAGGGCGCCGAGCGATGCGATGTAGTCTGGCAAGTGGTCCGATTGGATGCGGACCGGCTGCGGCCAGGTCAGGCCAAGCCAGGCGAGGTCGTCGGTGATGCCCGCGATGTGTTCGGGGCGCCTGCGGGTGCTGTCGTTGTCCTCGATCCTCAACAGGGCCGTGCCGCCCTGCTGTTGAGCCTGCGTCCAGACCGTCAGCGCAGAAAAAGCATGCCCAAGGTGCAGTGGCCCCGTCGGCGATGGGGCAAAGCGGGTGATCATGCGGCAGAGACGGCGTCCTGCCCAAGCCAGCCCAGCCAATCCGCCTTGGCGCGGTCGGTATAGGCCTTGTAACGGTCCTTGCGGCCACGGCGACCGCCCCGCACACCGTCGAGCGGCGGGAAGAGGCCGAAGTTCACATTCATCGGCTGGAAGGTCTTGGCATCGGCTCCGCCGGTGATGTGGGTCATCAGCGCACCCATCGCCGTGGTGTGGGGAACGGGTGGCAGGCTGTGGCCCGTCATCTCTGCGATCGCGAGACGCGCGGCCAGAAGACCCATCGCCGCGGATTCCACATAGCCTTCGACGCCGGTGATCTGGCCCGCGAAACGGATGTTCGGGCGGGACTTGAGGCGCATCTGGTCATCCAGAAGCGTGGGCGAGTTGATGAACGTGTTGCGGTGGATGCCGCCCAGCCGGGCGAATTCGGCATTTTCCAGCCCGGGAATGCGTTTGAAAACATCCTTTTGCGCGCCGTACTTCATCTTGGTCTGGAAGCCGACCATGTTGAAGAGTGTCCCCAGCGCATTGTCACGGCGCAGTTGCACCACGGCATAGGCCTTGGTCGCCGGATCATGGGCGTTGGTCAGGCCGACAGGCTTCATGGGACCAAAGCGCAGGGTTTCGCGGCCGCGTTCCGCCATCACCTCGATCGGCAGGCAGCCGTCGAAATAGCCTGCGGTCTCACCCTCCTTGAAGGCGGTCTTGTCGGCCGCGAGCAGCGCGTCGATGAAGTCCTCGTATTGCGCCTTGGTCATCGGGCAGTTGAGGTAGGCGGTGCGTTCCGCTTCTGTCTCGCCCTTGTCGTAGCGCGACTGCATCCATGCGACGTCCATGTCGATCGTGTCGGCGTAGACAATGGGGGCGATGGCGTCGAAGAAGGCCAAGGCGTCGGCACCGGTTTCCGCGCGGATCGATTCGGCCAGAGCGCCAGAGGTCAGCGGACCCGTGGCGACGATCCACTGGCCATCATCGGGCAAGTCCGAGATTTCTTCATACGAGACGCTGATATTGGGATGCGCGGTCAGGGCGGCGGTCACGCTTTCGGCGAAGGGATCACGGTCGACTGCAAGCGCGCCACCGGCGGGGAGGCGATGCTTGTAGGCAGTGGACATTATCAGCCCCTGCGCCTGCATCATTTCCCAATGCAGCAGGCCCACGGCGTTCTGTTCGTGATCGTCCGACCGGAAAGAGTTGGAGCAGACCATCTCGCCCAGATGCCCTGTGCGATGGGCGAAGGTTTCGACGGTCGGGCGCATTTCGTGGATGACGACCTGCAGGCCCGCGTTGGCGGCCTGCCAGGCCGCTTCGGACCCGGCCATGCCGCCACCGATGATATTCAATGTTTTGTTCATGCTCACGCCGTCGTCCGTCTGGGACACCTTGCCGATCTCTGCGTAAAGCTCGGGTCCGGCCTGCAATGTGTAGCCTGCGCCGACGGCGAACTTGCTGACGTCACCATCATCGTAATTGGCGCGGGCGGCATCACCGGTCAGAGCAAAGCCGTTCTGCAGCGCATAGGCACCGGTGGCACCGAAAAGGCTGCCGGTCTCGGCCCCGTCATCCATGCGCCCGGCATAGGCTTCGACGTAGCCGCCCTGAAACTCGGTCCCGAATTCAAGACCCAGCAGGCTTGAATCGTCACCGTCGAAGCGGTCAAAGCCGACGAAAAGGCCCGCCGACGCGGTGGTCGAAAGGTGGTAGATGCCGTGAAGGGTTGCGGAAGACGCGTCCTGTCCGATGTTGTCGAACCGGTAGCTCGACGCATCGGCCCCGATCGAGAACTGGCGGGTGACTGCGTATTCGCCGCCAAGGAAATAGGTCGTTCCGCCGAAATCGTCGAAATCGGTGGGTGCGTTCACTTCGACGCCAAGTGTGCCGCCGCTGAAGCCCTGTGCGAAGGCAGGGGCTGCGATAGCCGACAAGACGCCGGCTGCAAGTGCTGCTTTGTGGATCATGATACTCGCCTCGATATGTGAGGCGTTACTCGCCTCTTGAAGCCGAGCTTAACGGGTCTGTCGGGAGCCAAATGTGTAACTGGCTGTCACGTTGGCATAGGTTTCATCCTCGGAAAACCCGACGACCTCGCCAGTGAGCTTGCCGACTTCGGCAGAGACGCCGAACTGAGACGTGACGGCATAGTTGACGCCCAATCCAAGACGGTTTGCACTGACCAGATCGCTGAAAGCTACGTCATCGTAGCGGCCCATCAGCGTGAACGCCGGTGTCAGATCATAGGAGGCCAGAATCCCGAAGCGATTGAGGTCGAGCTCTCCGACGTCCAAGCCCTCAACGGTCCCGATTTCTATCTGTGACACGCCGAAATAGCCTTCGAGATTGAAGTTGTCACCTTCAAACCCGCCTTCTACCCCGTAGAAATCTGATTTTTCACCCTCTGACCGGTCTTGACCGAAGAAGTAACCGAAAGACGCCTGTTCGTTTGCATGGTAAATGGCGTGCAAGCCGAGCGATGTTTCATCACCTTCAAAACCGACAACCTCTCCGTCGAGATAGGAAACGTCGCCTTGCAAAGCAATCTCACGGCTCACCGCAACCTCTGCACTGATCCCAAGTTGCGTCCCTGACGTTTCGAGGTCCTCGTCCGTTAGCGCCGAGTAACCAAGCGAGATTTCACCACCAGTGAGAGATTGCGCCATAACCGGCGAGGCCGCTGTAGCCATCACCACGAAAAGGGCCGTCTTGTTCAATTT
>JAIVHI010000226.1 GCA_020201155.1 Loktanella sp.
CCGCAAGGCACCGATGGCCCCGGCCTGCACCAGCTCTCGCGCACGGGCGAATTGCGGATGGTGCACGATCATGAATGCCTCGGCGGCAAGCTTTCCGGCCTTGTCCCGCGCCGCGATCAGCTGGTCGAATTCCGGCGCGGCAAGGGTCATCGGTTTTTCGCAAAGCACGTGCTTGCCCGCCTCGAGCGCCTTGACCGACCATTCCACATGAAGGTGGTTCGGCAGCGGTATATAAACAGCATCGACCATCGGATCAGCCAGCAGCGCGTCGTAGCTGTCGTGTATAGCCAAACCAGGTGCAAAGGCCTGAAATCCCGCGGCCTTCTCGGGACTTGATGTGGCCAATGCGTAAAGCTCCGCACCCTTGGCTGCGTGAATTGCCGGTGCCATGTGCTGTTTCGCGAAATTCGCGGCCCCCAGAACGCCCCACCTCATGATTATTCCTTTCCCTGTTTGCGCTAACCTAACAGCCCCACGCAGGAAGGCCAGACGCAGAAAAGCCCGCCGGACATGCGACGGGCTTTCCCGGAATTGTCTTCGTCTTCAGGCGGTTTCGAGCATCCCGCGCTCTTTCGCCAGCTCCTTCATCCTGGTCTGGAGCTTTTCGAAAGCACGGACTTCGATCTGGCGGATACGCTCACGGCTCACATCGTATTGCCCGGACAGGTCCTCCAGCGTGACTGTCTCGTCGGACAGGCGGCGCTGCATCAGGATATCCTTTTCGCGATCGTTCAGAACATCCATCGCCTCGGTCAGAAGGGCCCGCCGCGTGTCCAGTTCATCACGTTCCGCGTAATCAGTGGCCTGATCGGCGTCTTCGTCCTCGAGCCAATCCTGCCATTGCATCGTTCCCTCGCCTTCGGATCCGACGGTCGCATTCAGCGAGGCATCGCCACCCGACATGCGCCGGTTCATCGAGATGACCTCGTCCACGGTCACGCCCAGATCGGTGGCGATCCGCTGCACATTTTCCGGCCGCAGATCGCCCTCTTCAAGTGCGCCGATCCGGTTCTTCGCCTTGCGGAGGTTGAAAAACAGCTTCTTCTGGGCCGAAGTGGTTCCCAGCTTGACCATCGACCAGGACCGCAGGACATATTCCTGGATCGAGGCGCGGATCCACCACATGGCGTAGGTCGCCAAACGAAACCCCTTCTCGGGATCGAACTTCTTCACCGCCTGCATCAGACCGACATTCGCCTCGGAAATGACCTCGGCCTGCGGAAGACCGTAGCCGCGGTAACCCATCGCGATCTTGGCGGCGAGCCGCAGATGCGAGGTCACGAGCTTGTGGGCCGCTTCGGTGTCCTCTTCCTCGACCCACCGCTTGGCCAGCATGTATTCCTCTTCCGGCTCACATGGATATGGGTTGCTGAACCGATCAGTTCAAGTTGGTGCCATCAGTTGGTTAACACTTCATGAACCCGCCGTGTTCCCGACGAAAGCCGAAAATCCGTGCGCTCACGCACAGATGAACGATTATTTCAGCGCGCGCCCGCCAGATGTGCGCAGAGTTCCGCCATATCTTGCGGCATTTCGGCGCTGAATGACAGGTCTTGCCCCGTCACGGGATGCACGAACCCAAGGGTCGCGGCATGAAGCGCCTGCCGCGAAAAAGCGACCACGGCTGCCACTGCCTCTACGCCCAAGGTGCGCTCGCTCAGCTTGCGCCGCCCGCCGTAAACCGGATCACCGATCAGCGAATGGCCCACATGGGCCATGTGAACGCGAATCTGGTGGGTGCGGCCCGTCTCGAGCCAGCATTCCACCAAGGCCGCAGCGCCCGCATAGCCCTCGACGACGCGCACCCGGGTCACCGCATGCCGCCCCTTTTCAAAGGATACCGCCTGCCGCTGCCGGTCCGTGCGGTGACGCCCGAGATAGGTCTGCACCCGCAGGATATTGCCTGTCTCGAATGACGCCCCGCGCACGCCCCGCAGTCGCGGGTCACCGGTATCCGGCGTGCCGTAACACACGGCCAGATAGCGACGCTCGACGCTGTGGTCCTTGAACTGCGCAGCCAGCCCGTTGTGGGCCGCGTCGGACTTGGCCACCACCAACAGCCCGCTGGTATCCTTGTCGATCCGGTGGACGATACCCGGGCGTTTCACGCCGCCCACACCCGACAGATCGTCACCACAGTGATGCATCAGCGCGTTCACCAGCGTGCCCGAAGGCGTGCCGGGCGCGGGATGAACGACCATCCCGGCAGGTTTGTCGATGACGATCAGGTCCTCGTCCTCGAAGATCACGGTCAGCGGGATATCTTCCGCCTCCATGTGGCTGTCCACCGCCGCCACGACAGTCACCAGGATTTCGGCTCCTGCGGCGACCCGAAAGCGCGGATCGGTCACGACCGCATCGTCCACCCGGATCGCGCCTTCTTCCATCAGTTTGGCCAGCCGCGACCGGCTCAACGAGGCATCGTCGGGCACATCACGGGCCAGCGCCTTGTCCAATCGCGGGGGCGGATCGGCGGCAATGAGAAAGCGGATCGTATCAGCCATGCGCCCTGTCATCATCTTGCCAAAAATATCCCCCCCGGAGGGTCCGGCGACAGCCAAGCAGGCCAGCGAATGGGGGGTGGTACCACCTCCTGGTCTCGAACCAGGGACCTCTTGATCCACAATCAAGCGCTCTAACCAACTGAGCTAAGGCGGCACGCCTCGCGATTTAGCCAAAGCGTTCCGCGATTGCAAGACCACCGGACAGGGGAATTCACGGTCGCAGCCACGGATTGCCACAAAGCGAAGCGCGTCAGCGCCCCTTGTGACGCCAAGCCCAGTCGGGATAAGCAGGACCGACCCCAGCAAAAGGACCGCACCGATGGGCATCAACGACGAAAAAGATATCGAGGCCAACATGCAGATCGGCCCGACGGATGTGGGCATGGTGCGGATCTTCATCGAAAGCCAGGGCATCGAGGTGCCGATGGATTTCGAACCCGAAGAGGCCGAGGAGATCGCCGAGGAAATTCGGGCCGCCGCGATGGCCGCCCGTGCGGTCAAGCCCAAGCGCCGCTGACCCCCCTACCCCCAGGCTGGCAGAAATCCCGGATCACGTGCCGCCTGGGCGCGTAGCGCCGCATGCCTTGCGAATTTTTGCACCATCACCTTGCGTCGCGCGGCCGCGAGTTTGCTTTCGGTCCCCATCCGCACGATCTCGGCGTCGTAGGCATCACCGATGATCAACCCTGTCTCGTCCGGCAAAAGCTCGGTCGGAAAGTCTGTGTCGACCGCCCAGAAGAAGCGGTCGCACCAGTCGAGGTAGCCCTGCCACTTCCGATCCGTCTGGAAGTCGGCGCGGCTGGACTTGCACTCGATCACCCAGATCTCGCTTTTCGGCCCCAGCCCCATGACATCGACGCGCAGGCCGGGTGTCGGCGTCAGTTCCTCGACGCTCACGAAATCGAGGCTGCGCAGGTGGCGCGATACGCCCCGCGCCAGAAGCTGGCCGGGCATGAGGGGGCGGTCTGTGAGGTTGTCGGGCATGCCGACAGATATGAACAAAAGGGAAACATCGGTCAAGTCGGCGCTGAAATCAGGCAGGACCGTGGCTCAAACCATGACGGCGCCCCGGAAAAAGCCGCATTTGCGTCGCATCGGCGCCCCGTGCCGCCATCACGGTGACGGCATCCAAAGGGACACAGCCATGACTTTCCTCACCGATATCACATTCTTCGACCTCGCGATGACGGCACTGAGCATCGGGGCCATCGACCGATTCGTTTTGCCGTATCTGCCCGAAAGCGCCGTCGGCCCGGACGGCTGGCTCTTGCGCGGCTGAACGCCACATGAATTAAGCGCATGCGCCCCTTGTCAGGGGCAGCCCGGCACCATACCTCTCTCCACGGCGGGCTTCTGCTCTTCTCGTGCACATGGGGGCTACATTCCAGTGGCCTTAAGCAAATCCGAGGGAGCTGGCTCTGTCCGGGCCCTGGTCCGGTTATCTGGCGCCCACCTGTACATACAGGTCCTCGGGAATAAGCCCTCGCACGGTCGCTGCGGTTCCCGCCACCGCTAGCCCTGCCTGTCCGCCGCCGCCGTGAGGCTGAGAAACGCGACGCCGGACATCAGAAAGTTGATCCCCATCAGCAGCCCGATTCCCCATAGCGCGGTCCCGGGCAGTCCGATGATCAAAAGCACCCCCAGAATGACCGTCACGACACCGTTGACCATCAACCAGCCCCAGCCCGTCTCGGGCCTGTGGCGCAGCGCCATCATTCCTTCGAGCCCACCTTGCAGGATAAAGGCGAACCCCAGAAGCAAGGTCAGCCCCACGAGCCCTGTCAGGGCGAAAAAGGCAAGATAGACGCCAAGCGCCAAATGCAGCACCGCTGTCAGCCCTGACCAGAGCGCCGGGCCCCATTCCTTGGCCTGAAAGGCGTGCCAAAGCATCAGCCCGCCGGTGATCAGGAAAAACCAGCCCAGCGCGATCTTCGCAGCGATGCTGAAAACCAGCGGAAACAGGATAGCAAGCGCACCCAGAACGATGAGCGCGATACCGATCCAGCGAAATCGGCTGCGGTTTCTGCGCACGATGCTCAAGAGCGTTTCGGGAGAGGTGGGATCAGGGGTCTGTGTCATGCCCCCATCCTCTGGACATCGCCAGAGGAGTCAACGCCCGTCGTGAGGCTCTGACTTGCCTGCGGGAACCGGCACCAGCCGTGTCACGGGGGCTTTGGAGCCACCGCCCTTGCCGTCGTCGTCTTCGGCCATCCCCATCACGGCAACACCCGTCTGGACGCCCGCAAAGACGATCCCGTGAAAGAACCAAAGCAGAAAGACCGCCATCAGCCCGATGTCGGATGTTGAAATCAGGTGCCAGAGGTTCGCGACGTTCAGCTTCAGCAGAAGGCCCACGAACACGGCCGCGGCGGCGAAGCCGATGAGACAATGTTTGGCATAGAAACGAGCGATTGGATGCATACCGTCACAATCGACCTATCGCCGCGCAAAATCAATGGTCGGATTGACGCAGGTCCGCGGATCAGAAACGCTCTGGCATCACCGCATGCGCCATGTGGTCCAGCACCGCCGAGGTGAAGCGCGGTTCTTTCCCGTCGGGGAAAAAGGCCCCGGCCACATCGGCGAACTCGGTGATGATGACCTTGGGCGGCGTATCGCCTTCCAGCATTTCGGCCCCCGCGGCACGAAACAGCGCCCGCAGGGTCGGATCGATTCGGCCCAAGGGCCACTTGGCCACCAGTGCGCGGTCGGTCATCTGGTCGATCTTGGCCTGATCGTTCACAGCACGCCCCATCAGGGTGCGAAAGTGGTCGACGTCGCCTTCCGTCATCTCGCCTTCCTCGAACACCTCGCCAAAGCGATGGTCCTCGAATTCCTGCATGACGCGATCGACGGTCATATCGGCGGCTTCCATCTGGAAAAGCGCCTGAACGGCATAGAGCCGGGCCGCCGATTTCATCTTGCGGCGCTGGTTGTTCGAAATCGTCATACGGTATCGCCGCCCTTGGCCAGTATCGTGCCGGTAAAGCCGAACCCGCTGTCGCGCTTGCGGTCGTGCAGATCACGCTCCAGCGCCATCAGGTGCAAGGCGGCCTCTGCAGCCGCCCCGGCCGTATCCAGCCGGTTTGCATCGGCGCGTTCCTCGGCCTGCTCGCGGCTTTCGACGGTGATGATGCCATTGCCGATGCAAAGCCCTTGCAAGCCCAGCATCGCGATGGCGTTGGCACTTTGGTTCACCACCACGTCATAGTGCGAGGTCCGCCCCCGGATGACGCAGCCGAGCGCAACGAAGCCCTGATAGTCCCCCATGCGGTTCGCCATGGCGATGGCGGTCGGCAGTTCGAGAGAGCCGGGCACCTCGATCGTCTCGTGCGCGCATCCAGCCGCCTCGATCTTGGCGCGGGCCGAGGCAAGCTGGGCCTCCGAGATGTCCTTGTAGTAAGGCGCAATCACGATCAGCACCGTCGTGCCCGCTTCAAAGCGCGGCAGGTCCAGCACGTTGTCGGAATGTCCGGCCATTATCCGATCTCCGAAATCTTGCGCGTGCCGACGATTTCGAGACCGTAGGCGTCAAGCCCGACGATCTTGGGCTTTGGCGAATTGGTCAGCAGGATGATGTCGTGCAGCCCCAGCGACGACAGGATCTGCGCGCCCAGCCCGTATTGGCGCAGGGTCTGGGGCGAGACTTCGTCATGGGCCGCAAGCTTCATCTGGGTGTCGCGCAGCAGGACGAGAACCCCCCGGCCCTCTTGCGCAATCGCCTCCATCGCGTCGCCGAATTCGTTGCGACGGCCCTTGGGGCCCGTGCCGACCACATCCAGCATCGGGTCGAGCGCGTGCATCCGCACCAGAACCGGCGCGCCATCCTCGATATCGCCCTTGATCAGCGCGATATGCTCTGCCCCGTGGGTTTCATCGGCATAGATCCGCATTTTCCAGTCGCCGCCGAACTCCGAGGTGATCTCGCTTTCCTCGCGGACGCGGACAAGATTGTCGTGGCGGCGACGGTACTTGATGAGATCGCTGATGGTGCCGATCTTGATGCCGTGACGCTGTGCAAAGGCGATGAGGTCGGGCAGGCGCGCCATTTCGCCGTCGTCCTTCATCACCTCGCAGATCACGCCCGAGGGGTGCAGCCCCGCAAGGCGCGAGATATCGACGGCAGCTTCCGTATGGCCGGCCCGGACCAGCACGCCACCGTCCTTGGCGCGCAGGGGAAAGACGTGACCGGGGGTCGCGATGTCCTGCGGCCCCTTGCTGCCGTCGATCGCGACGGCAACGGTGCGAGCGCGGTCGCCTGCGGAGATTCCGGTCGAGACGCCTTCGCGCGCCTCGATGCTGACGGTAAAAGCGGTTTCATGGCGCGATGAGTTTTGCGAGGCCATCAGCGGCAGCCCCAACTGGTCGATCCGCTCTCCTGTCAGGGTCAGGCAGATCAAGCCGCGACCGTGCGTCGCCATGAAGTTTATCGCATCGGGCGTGGCCATCTGCGCGGGGATGCACAGATCGCCCTCGTTCTCGCGGTCCTCGTGATCGACCAGAAGGTACATCTTGCCGTTCCGGGCATCCGCGAGGATATCTTCGATAGACGAGATCGCGTCGGACCAGTCCTGTTCGACGGGTCCGGGTGTTTCGTACATGTCGCTCATAACGGTCACTCGCCTTTGTTCGCCTGCCAGATAGCCGCTTGGCATCGGGTTTGGAAGGGGTGGGGACGACGGGACGCGGCGTCTGCTTTTGCCCCCCTCGGCGCCCCCTTCAATCGTATTCGCGCAGGCGGGCCACGTAGCGGGCCATCGTATCGATCTCGAGGTTGATCGCATCACCTTCGCGTGCGTCGCCCCATGTGGTCACGGTCTTGGTATGAGGGATGATGTTCACACCGAATCGCGATCCGTCCACCTCGTTCACCGTCAGGGACGTGCCGTTCAAGGCGACCGAACCCTTGGGCGCGATGAAACGGGCCAGACCGTCAGGAGCCTCGAAGGTCATGCGGGTGCTGTCGCCCTCGTCCCGCAGGCTCAGAAGGCGGGCCACGCCATCCACATGGCCAGACACGATGTGCCCGCCCAGTTCGTCACCGACCTTCAAGGCCCGTTCGAGGTTGATCCGGCGCCCCGCGGCCCAGTTGGTAAGGCCGATACTGGTCTTCTCGACCGTCTCGGCGCTGATCTCGACCTCGAACCAGCCCTGCGGGTCGGTCCCCTTGGCGATCACGGTCAGGCAGACACCTTCGCAGGCGATAGAGGCCCCGATGTCGATGCCGCCAACATCATAGGCCGTGGCGATCCGCGCCTTGAGATCACCGCGCTGGTCGAGCGCCAGAATGGCGCCGACATCCGTTACAATACCCGTGAACATCGCGGTCTCCTTTTTGCGTTGCCTAAACTGCGGACCGTTGCGCATCAAGCCAGTCCGGCACCGCACCGATGCTGGAGAGGACCACATCCGCCACCGGCGACAGCTCCTCCTCCGGCGCAGGTCCGGTCAACACGCCGACACATGTCATCCCTGCAGCACGGCCCGCGTCGAGATCATGGGTCGAATCACCGATCATCGCGCAGTTTTGCGGGGCCAGATCCATCGCCGCGCAAAACGCCAGCAGCTGGCCCGGCCCCGGCTTGGCCCCATGACCGCTGTCGTAGCCTGCGACGAAATGGAACGCATCGAGACAAGAGGCACGCGTCAGATGCCGCCGTGCCGAGGCTTCGTTGTCGTTCGTGGCCAGCCCCAGCAAGACGCCGCTGTCCTTCAACCCCGTCAGAAACGGCGCCAACGGCACCGCCTCGATCTGCGTGACCTCAGCCGCGCGGGCCTGCATGCGCTCCAGCAGGGCACCGCGTGACCCGGGGATCACGGACAGAATCGCATCTGCAACCCTATCGCCCGTCTCGGCAATCACGACCGATCCGGGCCGGAACCGGCCCTGTGATAGATCGTAGCCCAGCACGTCGGCCAGCCGCGTCACCGTTGCCGGGTCGCCGCCTGCCTCGTCCTCGAGCATGCCACGGGTCCATGCGCCCCAGGTCGCGTTGAAGTCGAACAGGGTGCCGTCCTTGTCGAAGATGATCCCCTTGATCATGCGGTCTCCTTTTCGGGGGTGGCGCGTTGCACTGTCAGGGCAGGGTCAGGTCCAGTGGACCTGTTCGGCGCCCGGCAGGGCATAACGCGCCATCAGCGGCTGATCGTAGGCCAGCCCGATCGTATCGCAAAAGGCGATGACCCAGGCGTCGTCCATCGTCAGGAATTCCAGCACCGACGCCTGAAAGTCCGGATCCAGCGCGCGTGAGCGCATATCATCCGCACTGCCCCCCGTCGCACCAAGGAAAATCGGACCAAGATCGTCGTTCCCGGCAAGCCAGCCAAGGGCCTGCAACGCGATCGTCTGTGCGGCTTCCGGGCTCATCTTGCGCGATCCTCTGGTCATGAACGTTTTTTTTACGAATGCGCGCCAAAGTGTCCCCAGCTTCGGAAAT
>JAIVHI010000044.1:0-1827 GCA_020201155.1 Loktanella sp.
CGGCTTTGACGTCGATCGCATCGACTACAAGGATGCCGATGTCGGTGGCGGGGAGGATGACGCGGAATCCGGTCGCGTCTACTTCAAGGACGGCACCACGATGACCTTCGAGGAGATCGAGAACGTGATCCCCTGCTTCACGCCGGGCACCACGATCGCGACCCCGAAAGGCGAGCGTCTGGTCGAAGAGCTTCAGCCGGGCGACAAGGTCATCACCCGCGACAACGGCATTCAGGAAATCGCCTGGGTCGGGCACAAGTTCATGGACGGCAAGCAGCTGGCCACGAATCCGCACCTCAAGCCGATCCTGATCAAGGCCGGGTCCTTGGGTGGCGGTCTGCCAGAGCGTGACATGCTGGTCAGTCCGAACCACCGGGTGCTGGTTGCCAGCGAACTGACGCAACTCTACTTCGAGGAGCGCGAGGTTCTGGCCGCCGCCAAGCACATGACCGGAACGGACGGTATCCAGGCGCTGGACGTGATGAACACGACCTATGTGCACTTCATGTTCGAGCGTCACGAAGTGGTGCTGTCCAACGGAGCATGGACCGAGAGCTTCCAGCCGGGTGACTACAGCCTCAAGGGGATCGGCAACAGCCAGCGGAACGAGATCTTCGAACTCTTCCCCGAACTTGCAACGCAGGAAGGTCGCGGCGATTATACCGCAGCCCGTCGGATGCTGAAAAAGCACGAAGCCCGCCTGCTGATGAAGTAAACGCATGCAGCTGATCCGGTGACATTTGCCGGATTCGTCAAAGGGGCGGCCCGTCGGGTCGCCCCTTTGACGTTTGCGCGCGCCGTGGCCGGGTCGGGTCAGCGCTGCCGCATTTCGAAAAATGAAAAGATCCGCGCTGTCTCAGGGCGGCGGGGTGCCGCGCCGCCAAGCCACCCAGTCTTCGGGGGTGTCCAGATCGCGGCGGGCGCGGTCGTCTTCGAACCGGACCAGATGGGTGCGGTCTTTCAAGGGCTTGACGATCTCTTCGCCGCCACTGTCACCCTGCAACCTGCGAAAGAGCGGACGCAGGCAGCTATGAAACAGGATGGGATGCCCCGGCTTTCCATCCTTTGTCGCCCCGCGCCATATCCGCGCTTTCGGGTGGGCGTCGCGGGCGGTCAGAACGGCGTTCATGTCGGTGGCCCCGACGGCTGGGGTGTCGGCCAGCAAAACCATGAACGCGGGACATTCGGGCAGGGCCGCGACCCCTTCGCGCAGACTGCCCGACAACCCCTCGAGCGCGGCTTGCGCAAGGACCATTTCTACCGGCAGTCCCGAAAGGGCCTGCAGCCGCTCTGGCTTGTCGGGTCGCAAGGCCACATAGACGCTGTCCGAAACGGTCAGCGCCCGGCGCGCCATCAGGCGCAACAGGGGCTCGCCGCCGATGTCTTCCATCAGCTTGTCGCGCCCGCGCATGCGGGTGGACGCGCCGCCTGCGAGAATGAGAATAGGAACTTTGGCTTTGGTCATCGCGTTATCAGCAGTCTATCTGGCACAGTGCAACAGATAGCTTAACAGGGGTTCACCATGTGGAAAGACATCAAGAGCGGTCTTGACCGATTTGTCGAGGCATCGCGGGTGCGAAAGGTGATCTACCTTCTCGATAAGCTTTGGGTGCGCATCACGGTGATCGGTGCGCTGTCGCTGCTGTCGATCCTTCTGGCGCGGGTCTTCGAGCCGCTCATCCCCGATGGTGTGGGCGACCTGCTTGGTGCGGGCTCGGTCGAAGACCTGTTGAACATCATCGCCTCGTCGATGATCGCCGCCACGATCTTTTCGTTGACGGTCATGGTCAGCATTCACCGATCGGCCTCGGGTCAGTGGACACCGCG
>JAIVHI010000044.1:1895-9723 GCA_020201155.1 Loktanella sp.
CGACTCTGATCTCTATCTGGTCGTCGAAGCCGGGGACTTCGTCTTTCTGGACGAGATCCTCGCCTTTGCAACCGATCCTGACGATGCCCTTGAAAGCGCCGTGGACAAGCTTGTCGTGATTAGCTCCGAGAGGTCATTCAGCGAGGATCCGCGTCTGGGCTTCATCACCTTGGGCGAGATCGGCAGTCGCGCCATGTCGCCGGGCGTCAACGATCCCGGCACGGCCATCGACGTGCTGACGCGGATGGCGCGACTGTTGATCGACCATCAGCCGGAACGCGAGGTCGGTGACGACGTGAAGAACGCCCGCCTGTGGGTGATGCCCACGCAGGCCAGAAGCTATTTCGAAGAAGGCATCCTGCCGGTCCTGCGCGACGGGTCCGGCATGGACGAAGTCCAGTATATGGGGCAGCGCGTCTTGTGCCAGCTGTCCCGGCATCCCGACCGTGAAATCGCGGATGCCGCCAAATGGGCGCGCGGCATCGCGATGTTCTACGCCGAAAAGGGCATCGAACGGCCAGAGGTGCTGGCCAAGCTGCGAGAGGTTGGCCAGCAGGAGGCCCCGAAATCCTAGGGAATGATGCGGGTGTACTTCGACCCTTCCAGCGTTGCGCCGATGCGCAGTCCGGCCTGGGCGAAGATCACGGCGATCACGGGTGACAGTGACGTCAGCGTTTCGGCCCGCAGTGTTTCGCCTTGGTCGTTGACGGCGTATTCGATGTTTCCACCCGCCGACCAGCCGGGGCTGGACCGGAAGTCCATCAAGGCTTCGGGCGTCATGAAGAACAGGACGTGGCTGTATTGCTGCGCGCCGATCTGCAGGCCCGCGGAACCAGAGGCGACCGAGTAATAATCGACGACGGATTCTCCGACGACAAGTGCGCCGCGTCCGTAAGAGCCGCCAAGGCCAAGGCCGACCCCGGTCACCAAGGGCATGACAAGCATGCCGGAAGCCCGTTCCTCCAGCGATTTCGTGCCGGGATAACGGTCTTTCATGAAGGACAGCGTGCTGGCCACCCTTGCGTCGATGACAGCGGCATTGTCGGTGCCGACACCATTGCTACAGGCCGCCAGTGACGTGCCCAGAAGTCCCGCGCCAAAGGCACGTCGTGTCAATTTTTCCATTGATCTGCTCTTTCATACTGCCTGACTGAGACTTGACGCCTCTTATTGCGGTCAGGTTACGCCAAAACACGTCATATGTCATCCATTTGATGCGATATGGCGAAGGACGGCCTATGTTTCGTTCAGGACGCGGGCTGCCGCAGGGGCGAAATATGTGAGGATTCCGTCGCATCCGGCCCGTTTGAAGCCGCCAAGGCTTTCCATCATGACCGCGTCATGATCCAGCCAGCCGTTCTGTGCGGCCGCCTGCAACATCGCGTATTCGCCACTGACCTGATAGGCGAAGGTCGGCACGCCAAAGGTGTCTTTTACCCTGCGGCAGATGTCGAGATAGGGCATCCCCGGCTTGACCATCACCATATCCGCACCTTCCGACAGGTCGCGTTCGACCAGACGCAGCGCTTCGTCCGAATTGAGCGGGTCCATCTGGTAGGTTTTCTTGTCACCGGTCAGAGCCGCCGACGCACCCACGGCATCCCTGAAGGGCCCGTAGAAGGCGCTGGCGTATTTGGCGGTGTAGGACAGAATCGTCACCTTCTGGTGGCCATTTTCTTCCAGCGCCGTGCGCATCGCGCCGATCCGCCCGTCCATCATGTCCGACGGGCCAAGGATGTCTGCCCCCGCATCGGCCTGCGCCAGCGCCATGCGGACAAGGGCATCGACGGTGCGGTCGTTCACGATCTCGCCATTCTCGACGAAGCCGTCGTGGCCGTTGATGTTATAGGGGTCCAGCGCGATGTCGGTCATCACGGCGATATCGGGGGCTGCGTCCTTGATCGCGCGGATCGCGCGGTTGGCCACGTTGTCGGGCGACCAGGCCAGCGCGCAGTCCTCGGTCCGGGCGTCCATCGAAGTGTAGGGAAAGATGCAGATCGCGGGAATTCCCAGCGCCTGCGCCTCTTTCGCGGCGACGGCGACACGGTCCACGGTGCGGCGAAAGACGCCGGGCATGGATGCGATCGGTTCTTCCGCGTCAGTGCCGTCCATGACGAACACGGGCCAGATCAGGTCATCCACCGACAGATGTGCCTGCCGGACGAGCCGGCGCAGCGCAGGTGTGGCGCGCGTGCGGCGCAGACGGGTGTGGGGGTAGGGGGCGATCGTCGGTTTCATGTGGCGGGCCTTTCTGGTCACACCCCACTGGTTGCATGGCAAAACCCGCTTGCCAAGTCTGGGCATTGCCATGCCCCGCGTTTAGGTTGGCCCGAACAACGAACGCTGCCGCGAGTATCCCCCCATTGACCTGGAATCAGGCTATCTTCGAGGTCATCAGCCTCCGTTCTTTCAGCTCTGTCTGGTACTGGATCGTTCTGGCCGTGACCTGGTCGAGCGTCAGCCATTACGTGATAGGCGTGCCCTACGATCTGATCCAGCGGGCCCGGCGCGATCTGTCGGGACAGGCCTATCTGGACGTGCTCGATCTTGTGCGGATCAATGTGAACCGTCTTTTGCATATCAGCAAGACGGCGGGGATGATCCTGATCGCCTTTTCCTGTTTCGTTCTGACCTCGCTGGCGCTGATGGCGTTTTATTATGACGCAGAACTGGCGCAGGCCATCTTTCTGATCGCGCTTCCGCTGACGGGTGTGGGCCTGTTGTCGCTCGCGACGGCCCGCAAGCTTTACGACGTCGATCCCGAGGGCGAGGCGCTGTTCAAGATGCTGCTGCGGCACCGGCTGTGGACGCAGATCATCGGCATGTTCGCGATTTTCTTCACCGCGATGTATGGCATGTATCAGAATCTCGATCTGATCCGGCATCTTTAGTTGACAGCAAGCGCGGGCGGCGTAGGTCAGGCCAGTGGCGAGTTCCAGCAAACATATCACCGTATCCGGCGCGCCCGAAGGCTTTGACGCCCGTCTTGTGCTTGACGAGATGCGCAAGGGCGCGCCCGTCGTGCATGTGGCGCGCGACGACAAGCGTCTGGCGGCCATGCAGGCCGCCCTTCGGTTTTTCGCGCCCGACGTGCCGGTCTTCACCTTTCCCGCATGGGATTGTCTGCCCTACGACCGAGTGTCTCCGAACCCCGACATCTCGGCGCAGCGCATGGCGACGCTGGCGGCACTGGTCCACGGGATGCCGGGCCAGTTCGTTCTGCTGACCACGCTCAATGCCGCGACCCAGCGGGTGCCGCCGCGCAGCCTGCTGAAGGAAGCGGCCTTTACGGCACAGGTCGGGCGCCGCATCGACGAAGCCGGGCTGCGCAATTTTCTGGTGCGGATGGGCTTTACCCAAAGCCCCACGGTGATGGAGCCGGGCGATTATGCCGTGCGCGGCGGGATCATCGACATTTTCCCGCCCGGCGAGGACGGCCCGATCCGGCTGGACCTGTTCGGCGATACGCTGGACGGCGCGCGCCGCTTTGATCCGGCCACCCAGCGGACCACCGAAAAGCTGACCGAAATCGAACTGGCACCGGTCAGCGAAGTCATTCTGGACGATGCCGCGATCACGCGGTTCCGACAGAACTACCGCATCGAATTCGGGGCCGCCGGCACCGACGACCCACTTTACGAGGCCGTCAGCGCGGGCCGCAAGCACGCGGGCGTCGAACACTGGCTGGGGTTCTTTCAGGAAACTCTCGAAACCCTGTTCGACTACCTGCCAGGGGCCACGATCACGCAGGACGACCAGACGACGGCGATGCGCGACGCGCGCTGGACCGGGATCGTCGACCAGTACGAGACGCGGATCCATGCGCTCAAGCAAAAGGGCCGGATGGACACGGTCTACAAGCCCGCACCGCCGGGGCTGCTTTATCTGGACGATGCGGCCTGGGACGCGGCGGTGCAGGGGCACCGGATGCTGCAATTCAACCCCAACCGCATGGCCACAGGGCCGGGCGTCACGGATGCGGGCGGGCGAGAGGGGCGGAATTTCGCCCCGGAACGCCAGAGCGAGAACCTCAGCCTTTTCGGGGCCTTGGCGCAGCATGTGAAGGCGAAACTACAGGACGGACCGGTGGTCTTCGCCAGCTATTCGGAAGGCGCGCGCGAGCGTCTGGAAGGACTGCTGGAAGACGAGGGCCTGTCCGAGACGATCCCCGTCACCGACTACACCCGTGTCGGCAAGCGCGGGCTGCATCTGGCGGTCTGGCCACTGGACGCGGGGTTCGAGGCGCCTGACCTGACGGTGATCTCCGAACAGGACGTGCTGGGTGACCGGCTGGTGCGGCGCACGCGCAAGAAACGCCGTGCCGAGAACTTCCTGACGGAAGCCAACAGCCTGTCCCCCGGCGATCTGGTCGTTCACGTGGATCACGGCGTCGGCCGGTTTACGGGGCTCGAGGTGGTCGAGGCGCTGGGATCGCCGCACGAATGCCTGCTGCTGGAATACGCCGAAAGCTCCAAGCTTTACCTGCCGGTCGAAAACATCGAGCTGTTGTCGAAATACGGTCACGAGGAAGGCTTGCTGGACAAGCTGGGCGGCGGCGCGTGGCAGGCCAAGAAGGCGCGCCTGAAAGAGCGCATCCGCCAGATCGCGGAACGGCTGATCCGCGTCGCGGCCGAGCGTGAATTGCGCACCGCCCCCGCGCTGGAACCGATGGACGGGCTCTGGGACCAGTTCCTTGCCCGTTTCCCCTATTCCGAAACCGAGGATCAGCTGCAGGCGATCGAGGATGTCATGGACGACCTTGGTTCGGGGCGTCCGATGGACCGGCTGATTTGCGGCGATGTGGGCTTCGGCAAGACCGAGGTCGCGATCCGCGCGGCCTTCATCGCGGCGCTTGCAGGTGTGCAGGTGGCGGTGATCGCGCCGACGACACTGCTGGCGCGGCAGCACTATCAAAGCTTTGCCGAACGCTTCCGCGGTTTTCCGGTCAACGTGCGCCCGCTGTCCCGCTTTGTGAGTGCAGGCGACGCGCAAAAGACCCGCGACGGGATCACCAGGGGCGAGGTCGATATCGTGATCGGCACCCATGCGCTTTTGGCCAAGGGCGTGAAGTTCAGGAACCTTGGCCTGCTCATCATCGACGAGGAACAGAAATTCGGCGTGCAGCACAAGGAACGGCTCAAGCAGTTGCGCACCGATGTGCATGTGCTGACGCTGACTGCCACACCGATCCCGCGCACCTTGCAACTGTCTTTGTCGGGGGTGCGCGATCTGTCCATCATCGGCACGCCGCCCGTGGACCGTCTGGCGATCCGCACCTACGTCAGTGAATTCGACACGATCACCCTGCGCGAGGCGCTGCTGCGCGAGCATTATCGCGGCGGGCAAAGCTTTATGGTGGTCCCCCGCATCAGCGACATGGACGAGATGGAGGCCTGGCTGAAGGATCAGGTGCCGGAAGTCACCTACGTCACCGCCACCGGCCAGATGGCGGCGGGCGAATTGGACGACCGGATGAACGCCTTTTACGACGGTAAATACGACGTGCTGCTGGCGACGACGATCGTGGAATCCGGTCTCGATATTCCGACGGCCAACACGATGATCGTCTGGCGCGCCGACATGTTCGGTCTGGCGCAACTCTACCAGATCCGAGGCCGCGTGGGCCGGTCCAAGACCCGCGCCTATGCTTACCTGACCACCAAGCCGCGCCAGAAGCTGACGGATGTGGCGCAAAAGCGGCTGCGCGTGCTGGGCAGCATCGACACGCTGGGGGCCGGTTTCACGCTGGCGTCTCAGGATCTGGATATTCGCGGGGCGGGGAACCTGCTGGGCGAGGAACAGTCAGGCCAGATGCGCGAAGTCGGCTATGAACTTTACCAGCAGATGCTGGAGGACGAGATCGCCGCCATCAGGTCGGGAGAGAAGGAAGGCATCGTCAGCGACGGTCAGTGGGCACCGCAGATCAACCTTGGCGTGCCGGTGCTGATCCCCGAAGACTACGTGCCCGATCTCGATGTGCGGCTCGGCCTCTATCGCCGTCTGTCCGACCTGACGACCAAGGTCGAACTGGAAGGGTTTGCCGCCGAATTGATCGACCGCTTCGGCAAGCTGCCGAAAGAGGTGAATACGCTGCTGCTGGTCGTGCGGATCAAGGCGATGTGCAAGCGCGCGGGCATCGGCCAGCTGGATGCCGGCCCCAAGGGCGCGACCATCCGGTTTCACAACGACAAGTTCGCCTCGCCCGAGGGGCTGGTCGAATTCATCGAAGCGCAGCGGGGGCTGGCCAAGGTCAAGGACAACAAGATCGTCGTCCGCCGTGACTGGACCCGCGAAAAGGACAAGATTCAGGGCGCGTTCAACATCGCCCGCGATTTGGCCGGAAAGCTGTCAGAGAAGAAAAAGGCGGCAACCGCGTAAAGACGGGTCTGATAGGCCTCAGGCCTCACCGGGCCGCTTGATCGTCGTGGTCAGCCAGAGCGCCAATGCGGCACAGATCAGGATGCCGATGGCCATGGGCATGGGCGAGCCGTCAAAGGCCAGCCCCACGGGTGCTGCGATGATGACCGCGCCTACCGTCGACAGTGCCGCGATCATCGAGGCGGCGATGCCCGCGATATGGCCCATCGGCTCCATGGCAAGGGCGTTCAGGTTCCCGATCGTCAGGCCCGCCTGAAAGAAGTTGGATGTCGTCCAGACGACGTAGATCCCGAAGCTCAGCAGCCACGGCCCGTTGAACGCCGTGAGGACGATCATGACAAGCGTCACGACGATCTGGATCGTGAACATCGTCTTGACGATGGCGCGCATCCCAAGGCGGCCCACCAGTTGCGCATTGATCAGGCTGGCCGATGCCGCGAGGATGGCGATGCCGCCGAACCACAGGTGAAAATGCTCGCCCTGTCCGAAGGTCACGTCAAAGACCTGCTGGGTCGAGGACAGAACGATGAAGAGCATCCCGAAGGTCAGCGTCTGCACAAGGATCGAGGTGCGCGTCGTATGGTTCGACAGGATCTCGCGGACGGCAATCACCATCGGCGCCAGCCTCAGGGACCGGCGCTTTTCGGGCGGAAGCGTTTCGGGCTGGCGGATGCCGAGCCACAGAACCGCCAGCGCCGCGAAAAGGATGAAGGCAAGGAAGATCGACCGCCAACCGAAGCCCAGTATGATATAGTGGCCCAATGTCGGCGCCATCGCCGGGACGATTGCGAAGATCAGCATGACGAAGGACATGATGCGCGCCATGTCCCGTCCGCCGTAAAGGTCGCGGACCAGTGCAAGAGCCACCACGCGCGGACCGGCAGCGCCCAGACCCTGCACAAGGCGCGCCGCCAGCATGATTTCCAGCGATTGGGCGAAATAGGCAGCGGCGGCCCCCGCGATATAGACGGCGGCCCCGCCGATCATCACGGGCTTGCGGCCGAACGTATCCGACAGCGGTCCGGTAAAGAAGGTGCCAAGACCCATCCCGAGGATGAAGCTGGTCAGGATCAACTGCGCCTGGTTGGGTGCATCGGGCGACAGGACCTGACCGATCTCGGGCAGGGCGGGCAGCATGGCATCGATGGAAAACGCCACGGTCGCGACCAGCATGGCCATCAGGACGATGAATTCGGTCTGCCCGAGGGCCGCGCGGGGGGGACGTGTCATGTCGGCTTGGCTTTTCCTTGGGGTCGCGGCGGGCGTGTCAGTCCTGCGCTGCGATCTGCTCCATGATTTCCGATATGACATTGCGCCATGTTTCGGGCGGCTGTGCGCCGGGCACGGCGTGCTGGTTGGCCACGATGAAGGTCGGCACGGCGCTGATCCCCATTTCGCGGCTGTGGGCGTCGCGGGCGCGGATGTCGGCGGTGTCCTCGTCCGTGGCCAG
>JAIVHI010000162.1 GCA_020201155.1 Loktanella sp.
GTTCAAATCCAATTCCCGCAACCAAATTACCGAACAATATTTAATGCTTAGTTCCCTAGTGAAACACTGGGGAATGGGTGCGCGATTTCATGTCAACGCCATGTCAACGTTTGACGAGTCCCAAATAAATATTCAATGAAATCAACGCGCCGGTTCGATGGCCGTTCTCCGTCCTGCTGTGAAATTTATGGAAATTGTATTCGGAAAAAGATCTTGAGTGGCGAGACTTGGTTGCCTCTGCGGTCCTTCAATGCATCTCGAAAAGCGTAGAACTTAGTCATCGGTGGAGCGTGCAGCGAGGTGCCGTTTCCAGTTCTTTCCCGACCGTCGTAGATGATGCACCACGCGGCGGGCATTGGAAACGATAAGCGGTTTCTGGGCCTTTGTCAGATGAGCGGGACTCATAGTTGTGTCTTTCATGACCCAACAACCGAAACACTGGAAATTGTGTTCATATTTTCACTGGTGTGCTCCGGTCGCCGCCAGAAGGCTTTTCGATCTTCAGACACCCACCACAAATGATGTCTGGTTGCTAAAATCAAAGTCAAATAAACACCGGAAACACTGGGAGCTGCCATATGCAGAAAATTGTTTTACCTGAACGGCCTAACTGGCGCGCTCAGTCCAAGGATGTCGGGTTTACGTTCGCCGACATGCATGGCGAACCTTACTGGGATGAATCCTCGGCCTATGCATTTACTCTCGATCAGATCGAGAACGGGTTGGAGGATCCCGCGACTGCCCTCCATGCCATGTGCCGCGAAGCCGTCGCCCATATCATCGCGAGCGAAAGCCTGATGGAGCGTCTGGCGATTCCCGAAGCCCATCGCGACCTTGTCGCCGATAGCTGGAAGCGGGACGATCCGGAAATCTATGGTCGGTTCGATTTCGCCTATGACGGTCATGAGCCCGCCAAGCTGTTGGAATACAATGCTGATACACCCACCTCGCTTTACGAAAGCGCGGCCTTTCAGTGGCAATGGCTGGAAGATCAACTCGCCGCCGGCGTGCTTCCCGAAGGGACGGACCAGTTCAACGGGATACATGAAGCCTTGGTCGCCAGATTTGGCGCTGTTTTCGAGGGCAACAGCGATCTGCACTTCACCGCCGTTGCCGGAAACCCGGAAGATTACGGAACAGTCGAAGCCTTGGGCTGGGCCGCGCGCGACGCTGGGCTGGGCGCGCATTACTGCGATCTCGACAAGATCGCGCTCAGCGACGACGGCCAGTTTCTGGACGGTGAAAATCGCCGGATCGCGGTTCTGTTCAAGCTCTACCCATGGGAAGACCTGTTGCGCGATGAATATGCCGCTCACATTGCCGGATCGGGTTGTCTGTTCCTTGAGCCCGCGTGGAAGACCCTGTTGTCAAACAAGGGACTTTTGCCGGTGCTCTGGAATATGTTCGAGGGTCATCCAAATCTTTTGCCTGCATTCTTTGAAGCGGACGTTGCGGATGCCCTTGCGGGCCGTGGTGGGGCGCCTTGTGCAGCGATTGCTGCGGCATTTGGGCGCGCCGAGGCGCAGCTTATCGCCGGCCATGTGCGCAAGCCGATTCTGTCGCGTGAAGGCGCGTCGGTCTCGATCATCAAGTCCGGCACCGTGATCGAGCAAGCGAACAACACCGACTATGCAGAGCACCCTCGCATCGTTCAGGCCTATGCACCCCTGCCTAAATTTGATGGGTTTCGTCCGGTGGTCGGTGCATGGATCATCGGGCAGGCCTGTGCAGGAATCGGCATTCGGGAAGACCGGTCCCGCATCACCCAGGATTTATCCCGCTTCAAACCGCATTATATCACGGGATAATGTTAGCGATTTAACGCCATTCCGGCAGAAAGCACGATTGTCATGATCAAACGTTCGAAAAGGGTGGCCATAGCGATTGTTGGCGCCACGGCCTTTGCCCTCGCGGGGTGTCGCGAAGAACAAGTGGACGCTTCCGCTTACCCCAATGTCCAGAGCTGCCTGGACGACGCGTCACGCGGCGGAACCTTTACGGCCCAAGACTGCGAGACCTCGTTTTCCC
>JAIVHI010000227.1 GCA_020201155.1 Loktanella sp.
GCGCATGGACTTGGGCCAGGGAAAGCCGCGCAGGGTGCTGTCCAGCACCTCGGCCACGATGGCGGCGGCGCTGCGGCCCGGCTTTTCGATGACGGCGAAATATTCGTCACCCTTCTTGCCGGGGCGCACCTCGAGCTGGTCCAGCGTCAGACCGACACCGCGCAGGAAACCTTCGACCGCCTTTTCGGGCGCGCCGACCTTGGGACCCTTGCGTTCCTCGCGCACCGCACGGCTTTCGTCGGTCAGCCCTTCGACCGACAGGGCCAGGCGGCGCGGCGTGGCGAAGGCGGCGGCGCTGGCGTAAGTCAGCCCCGCCTCAACCAGTCCATCCGTCATCAACCGCTTGAGGTCGTCTGCGGCCTTGGCCTGCATCCGGGCGGGGATTTCTTCGGAAAAGAGTTCGATCAGCAGATCGGGCATAGGTCACCTGGGGACTGGGAACGGCCCGCCGTGATTAGCCCCCTGCCCGCCTCGCGGCAAGCAGGTTACGAGGTGATCTCATCCACCCGCCCGGCCAATGTTTCGGTGTCATCCGACGCCGTGCGCGGCAGGATCCGGTAGGCGGCTTCGACGAAGTTCTCCAATCCGAAGCCGACGATGCCGAATCCGACCAGGAACAGCAGGATGCGTCCGAAGGTCATGCCGCGGATGTAGCTGAGTGCGTCACCGATTCCCTTGGCCTCGCTGGGATCGGTCGTCACACCGGCCAGCGCGATGAACAGGCCGACGATCAGCAGCACGGCACCGTAGGCGATGAAGCCGAAACGCAGGACAGGATCAAGCTGGCGCGACGTTTCGGTGACCCGGATGTAACGCTTGTATTTCTCTTGCCAGCCCTTGAGCGCGTAGTGGATACCGGCGCCGACGAAAGTCAGGCCGACGACAGCCACGATCCAGCGACCGTAGGGCAGTTCCATCACGCGGGCGGTCATGTCCTGCGCGCCGTCGCCGCCGCCACCGGTGATACCATAGGCGATACCGGCCACGACGCCCCCCATAACAATGTGGATCAGACCGGTGACCACAAGGGCCGCGCGCTTGGCAAAGCCCTCCTTGTCATCGCCGCGCCGTTCGAGATCGTAGTAGGCGGCGATGATGCGCCAGATACCGTAGCAGACCAGCCCGGCGGCGATAATGTAAAGCAGTGCGATGCCACCGGGGCTGTCCTTGAGCGTTTCAAGCGCGCCCGTCGTGCCTTCGGTCTGTCCACCGGACCACGCAGCGAACATCGTCAGTCCACCCAGTAGGCTGTAGACGATTCCACGGGCGGCATAGCCGGTCCGCATGACGGGTTCGGTCCAATCGGGGGCAGTATCTGACACGGTCGCACGTCCTTTGCTGGTGGGTTACCGGTCCAGCGCACGAGTGCGGCATTTTGTTCCGGTTATTCCGGCGGAGGCGGACATCCCTCGGGGACGGGGTTGCCGTCGAAGACAACCTCGCCACAGGCGTTGATCTGGTGCCATGCCATCGCACGCCCGTCAGGATAGACGGCCACGATCCGGTCGACCCCATAGGTCACGTCGCGTTCCCCCAGAAAGGCCACCGCTGTCCCGCTGGCAAGATCCGCGCCGATCGCACTCGCGTCGAAGCAATCGAACCAGCCAGGCGCGACACGGGGCTCTGCCTCGTCCGAGATGACGTAGGTTTCGGTCAGCGCGGCCAGCGACATCGGCAGTTCAAAGCAGGCGCGATAGCGGAGCGGGCTGCTGTCGCTGTCGATGCCCTGATAGTTTTCGAACATGACCGGTTCGGCTTGGTCGGTGACGAGGTTCACCAATTGCACATTTGCGACATCCGCGTTGATTTCTTCATAATAGGCATAGACCTGAAGGTAATAGAGCAACGCTCCTGCGACGATGGCGAACAATACGATCCCTCCGAGGATGATCCGGGTCAGCATCAGGCGGCCTGACCGGCGGCATCGGTCTGCACGAAGGCATCGGCGCAGGCCTTGGTCAGCGTCCGGACCCGCCCGATGTAGGCCTGACGCTCGGTCACGGAAATCACGCCCCGCGCGTCCAGCAGGTTGAACAGGTGGCTGGCCTTGATCGCCTGGTCATAGGCCGGATGCGCCATGATGATCCGTTTGCCGGTTTTCGGATCGACATGATCCTGTGCAAGGATACGGGCACATTCGGCCTCGGCGTCCTTGAAGTGCTGCAACAGCGTGTCCGTATCGGCCACGTCGAAGTTCCAGCGGGCGTATTCCTCTTCCGTCTGCTTGAAGACGTCGCCGTAGGTCAGCGGGATCGGCGCGTCGGGCGCGTTGAAGGGCATGTCCATCACGTGATCGACCCCAAGGACATACATCGCCAGACGCTCCAGCCCATAGGTGAGCTCTCCGCTGACGGGGCGGCAGTCATGCCCGCCGACCTGCTGGAAATAGGTGAACTGGCTGACTTCCATGCCGTCGCACCAGACCTCCCAGCCCAGCCCCCAGGCGCCCAGTGTCGGGCTTTCCCAGTCGTCCTCGACAAAGCGGATGTCGTGCATCTGGGCGTCGATGCCGATCGCCGCCAAGCTGCCAAGGTAGAGGTCCTGCAGATCGGGCGGGCTGGGTTTGATCAGCACCTGGTATTGATAGTAATGCTGCAACCGGTTCGGGTTTTCGCCGTAACGCCCGTCCGTCGGCCGACGAGAGGGCTGGACGTAGGCCGCGGCCCAAGGCCTTGTTCCAAGCGATCGCAGGGTCGTCGCGGGGTGGAAGGTTCCGGCACCCACCTCCATGTCGTAGGGCTGCATGATGGCGCAGCCCTTGTCCGCCCAATAGGATTGCAGGGCGAGGATGATCCCCTGAAAAGACGTCGGTTTTGCGGCCATGGTACCCTCTTCGCGTGACTGGCGCTTGCATAGGCCCGCAGGCCTATTGGGTCAATGAGGACACGGGCGGCCAAAACCTGCGTCACACGCCCTTTTGAGCGTGCGCAGGCCTTGGATGATGGTAATTTCCCCTGAACTTTGGATCGCGCGACGGCAAGGACAAGATGATCAGGTATTTTTTCGTATTGGTGGTGGCGCTCGGGCTGTCCCTGCCCCATCGCGCACAGGCGCAGGACACGGCTTGGGTTCAGGTGGAAGCACAGCCCACGCTGGCCGGCGCACAGGATCGCGTCCGCGATTACGCCAACCGGCTTGAAAACGTCGCGGGTTTCTATCTGGGCGGGCCTTGGTACGGGGTCGTTCTGGGCCCCTATAGCCGTCCGGACGCAGAAGCGCTGTTAAGCGACCTGCGCAATCAGGGGCGTATCCCCGCCGACAGTTTCGTGGTCGACGGCAG
Source organism: Loktanella sp. (assembly GCA_020201155.1). Lineage (GTDB taxonomy): Bacteria > Pseudomonadota > Alphaproteobacteria > Rhodobacterales > Rhodobacteraceae > JAIVHI01. The sequence continues at coordinate 3,281 of JAIVHI010000227.1, forward strand.
CACGTTTCGCCAGCAATTCTGGCCCATCGGGGTCGGTGCCACGACCAGCGTTCAGCCCCTTCCGGGTGCAGGCGCTTCGCAGGATGACACGCCACAAGCGGATGTCGTGACCGAAGCCGAAGCACCCGCCGTGCCGGAAGACCCGGCCCCCGCCCTGGACGAGACGCTGGCCGAGGCCCGCGCGTCCGAAGCCACGCTCGACCCGCAAGCCAAGCGGGCGTTGCAGGTCGCACTGCAATGGGCAGGCTATTATGACGCCGCGATCGACGGCAGCTATGGCCGTGGCACGCGGGCCGCGATGGGCGCATGGCAAGAGGCCAACGGTCATGAACCAACCGGCGTGCTGACCACGAACCAGCGGGCGGCCCTGCTTGGCGCCTATAACGCAGTGCTAGAGGGGATGGACCTGCAACTGGTGCAGGACGATGCGACCGGGATCGCGATCCGGATTCCGACCGGCGCGGTGGCCTTCACCGAATACGACCCCCCCTTTGCCCGCTTCGATGCCAAGTCGGACGATCTGCCTGCGCAGGTTCTGCTGATCTCGCAGCAGGGGGATGAAACACGCTTCGCGGGCCTTTATGAAATTCTGCAGACCCTCGCCGTCGTCCCCCCGGACGGCGAACGCGCGCGCCGCGATGGCACCTTCACCATTGACGCGATGGGCGACGACATACGCTCTCATACCTATGCGACCCGCGAAGGCGGCGAGATCAAGGGCTTCATGCTGATCTGGCCTGCCGGGGACGAGGACCGTTTCCGTCGCGTTCTGGCGGAAATGCAGGCCAGCTTTGCCCGGATCGACGGCGTTCTCGACCCGGCCATCGCGCCGCTTGACGAAAATCAGGCCATCGATCTGGTGGCCGGGTTGGAGATCCGCAAACCGGTCATGTCGCGGTCCGGCTTCTTCATCGACAGACAGGGCGACGTCCTGACCACGACCGAGGTGGCCGGCCAGTGCGAGCGCCTTACGATCGACAGCGATACAGAGGCAGAGGTGGTCCACCGGGACGACGAACTGGGGCTGGCGGTGCTGCGCCCGCTGACGCCGCTGGCGCCCATCGATGTGGCAAGTTTCCAGACCGCTGTGCCCCGCTTGCAGTCCGAAATCGCCGTCGCGGGCTACCCCTACGGCGGTGTTCTGGCCGCCCCGTCGCTGACCTTCGGGCAGCTGGCCGACCTGCGCGGGCTCAATGGTGAGGAGCAGGTCAAGCGCCTTGCCCTTGCCGCACAGCCCGGTGATGCGGGTGGGCCGGTCTTCGACAACGGCGGCGCGGTGCTGGGCATGATGCTGCCGCGCAAACAGGACAATGGTCAGATCTTGCCAGCGGACGTGAGCTTCAGCCTCGACACCGATCGCATCCTTGCGTCGCTGGGCACCGCAGGGATCAACGCTCAGACCACCGATACGCTGGCCTTCATGGCGCCAGAGACGCTGACGTTGCGGGCTGCGGATCAGACGGTGCTGGTCAGCTGCTGGTAGCCGTCAGGGACCGGACAGCGGATCAATCGCTGTCCGGTGTGCCTGCGATATCCGCGCGCACATGGATCAGGGTCGGCCCCGGCGCGGCCAACGCCTGCGCGACAGCCTCTGACAATGCCGCAAGGCTGGATGGCGCGGCAGTTGCGGCACCGTAAGCTTCGGCCAGTTTGACGAAATCGGGGTTGCGCTGGACGACTGCATTGGGGGCGATCTGGGCGGCGACCATGCTGTCCTCGATCTCGCCCAGCTTGCCGTTGTCCCACAGGATGATCGGCAGGCACAGGTCCAGTTCTACCGCGACCGCCAGTTCCTGCAGCGTGTACTGAAAGCCGTAGTCGCCTGCGACGGCGACCACAGGCGCATCGGGACGTCCGATCTTGCCGCCGATGGCCGCGGGCAGCGCGTAGCCCAGCGTGCCGAAGCCCGAGGGGTGATGCCAAAGACCCGGTGCGGGGGCCGACCAGACATCCAGCGCGGCATAGGCGAATTGCGTCATGTCAGAATAGACGATGGCGTCATCCGGCAAGGCTGCACGCAATGCGTCGATGACGGGCAGAATGCCGGGGCGTTCGCTGGCGATCTGGCTGCGCCAGCGCCCCTTGGCGCGGGCGACCTCCATCGGGGTCCAGCCCGTCGGGCCGGACGGCCGGTCAAGCGCCTGCACCTGCGCAAAGAACGCGCCCGCGTCGGCCGCGATGGCCATGTCGCGCGCGCGCCTGCGGGCCAGAACCTCGGGGTCGGTGTTCACGATCACCATGCGGCAATCGTGACCGGGATGGTCGCGCCACAGGTCCACCTCGGACAGGTCCGTGCCCACCGCAACGACCAGATCGGCGCGGGCGAAGACCTCGGCGCTGTCGGGGCGGGCCAGCATCGTGCCAAAGGCGCGCGGGTCGTCGGTGACGATCCCTCGTCCCGCCGCGGTGCTGAAGCTGGCTATGCCGCGCCCGTGCAGGAAGGTGCGGATCGCGTCGGTCCCCGCGACTGCGCCGCCGCCGAAGACGAAAAGCGGGCGACGGGCGGCGGCCAGACGGTCCATGAAGGCCTGACACACCGGCGTGGCGGCGGTCTGCGTCATATCCTCGACCGGTCCGGCGTCGCTGTCCCAGCCCTGCGGCACTGCCGTCTGCAAGGCGGAGATCGGAACGCTCAGATGCTTGGGCCGTTTGCGGCGGGTGGCGAATTCGGTCAGCGCCCGGTCGACCAACGCAAAGGTCGCCGGGGCCGTGCGCGCCTCGCGCGACCAGTCGCAGACGGTCGCGGCAGCGCCGGTCTGGTCCTTCATCTGGTGCAACTGCCCGCGCACTGCGTCCGTCTCGTCCAGGCAGGATGACAGCACCAGAAGCGGCACGCTATCCGAATAGGCCTGCCCCATCGGCGTCATGATGTTGCACAACCCCGGTCCCGTGATGACATAGGCCACGCCCGGCTTTCCGGTGGCACGGGCATAGCCGTCGGCCATGAAGCCCGCACCCTGTTCGTGGCGGGCAAGGACATGGGTCAGTCCCGCCTCAGTGATCCCGCGATACATTTCCTGATTGTGGACGCCGGGTATCCCGAAAACCACGTCCACGCCGCGGTCTTTCAACATGTGGCTGATTTGCGCGCCGAGCGGTCTTTGCATCAGTTTCTCCAGAAGCGGACGGACAGGATCACGAGGACCACCATGATCTCGAGGCGTCCGACGAACATCGCAGCCGACAGAACCCACTTGGCGGAATCGTTCAACCCCGCAAAGTTGCCGGCAGGTCCGATTTCGGGCCCCAGCCCCGGACCGATATTGCCCAGCGCCGTCGCGGCGCCCGAAACCGCGGTGATGAAGTCGAGCCCCGTCATACCCAGGGCCACCGAAAAGAGGCCCATCGACAGGAAAAACGCGACAAAGAACGCCATGACCGAGTTCAGCACGTCCTGCCCGACCGGACGACCATCGTAGCGTGGCACAAAAATCCCGTGGGGCGACTGGATCTGTTTGATCTGCGCCTTGATCGACGCGAACAGAAGTTGATAGCGGAACACCTTGACCGAGCAAGAGGTCGATCCGGCGCAGCCCCCGATCAGACCGATCAGAAAGAAGATCACGACGGGAAAGGTGCCCCAAGTCATGTAGTCTGCACTGGAATAGCCCGTGCCGGTCATGATCGAGGTGACGTTGAACAGGGAATCGCGGAACGCCTGCTCGGTCAGGTCGCCTTCGCGGCCCCACAGCCAGGCCGTCACCATCAGGGTGACGACCGTGACGATCCAGAGGAATGTCCTGATCTGCGTGTCGCGCCACAACGGTTGCGGCGTCCCGGCAAGGAACTGCACGTAGCGCACGAAAGGCAAGGCCGCGAGGACCATGAAGATCACGGCGAAATAGTGCACGGATGGCCCGAAGTCGCTGAAGGACGCATCGTAATTCGCCATGCCACCGGTCGAGACAGAGGTCAGCGCATGGCAGATCGCGTCGAAAAAGGTCATGCCGGCCGCGAGATACGCCCCGACACACAGGACGGTCAGACCGATGTAGATCCCCGATATGCTGCGCGCGATCGCACCCGCGCGGGGCAGGATCTTGCCCATGGTGTCGAAGGCCTCGGAGCGGAAGATCTGCATGCCGCCGACCCGCAGTTCAGGCAGGAAGACCATCGCCACGACCACGATCCCGACGCCGCCCAGCCATTGCAGGATCGCCCGCCACAGCTTCAGCCCGTCGGGCAGTGCCTCGAGCCCGCTCAGCACCGTCGCACCCGTCGTGGTCAGTCCCGACATCGCCTCGAAGTAGGCATCCGTCACGCCAGAGTTCGTGGCCCCCAGAACAAAGGGAATGGCACCGAAAACCGGCAAGGTCAGCCAGACCAGCGAGGTCAACAGAAAGGTTTGCCGCAGCGACAGCCCTTCGCCGACCCCATTGGCGCAGGCCAGTGCTATAAGCCCGCCCGTCAGGGTCGTGACGACGAAGCTTTCCAGAAAGACCGGCCAATGCCCGTTCCCCTGCGCCATATCGACGGCCATGGGCGCGAGCATGGTCAGTCCCAGGCTGGCGACCAGAAGTATGGAACAACGACTGGAACAGACGCGGATCAAGCGATGTCTGCGCAAAGGTCGGCCCTTCGGTCAGGACGCTGACAGCGTCGTGGCTGTGCAGGCTTTCCTGATGGGACGCGACGACGCGGAAGTCACCGACGCGCGTGTCGTTCTGAAGCTGCTCGGTGAACAGCCGTGCCGCGTCCTCGACAAAGATCGGATTGGCCGCATTGAGTTCCGCGAACGCCTGTTCATCCTCGCGTTTGACCATCACCTGCGTCTCGGTCGGGACGGCAGCACGGGCAAGGTCGATCAGATCCTCGAACCAAAGGGTGTCCTGCCCCGGCTCCACGACCACCGAAATCCGCGCCACGGATCGCTGCGAATGGGGTGTCGCCAACTGCCCGCGGAATTGGCGGGCATGCTCGGAAAGCTCCAGCGAGCAGGGGCATGTCGAAGAATAAACGTAGTCGAGGTGTATCATCTTCTGACGCACACCGTCCGCTTCCACCAGCTCCAGCGCGATGTCGTAGTACTGGTATCCGACCAGCCCAGACCGCAGGCTTTCGACCTTGGCCGGGAAGGAAAACCGCATCTGGATGCGGGCGTCGAAACTGTCCAGATCGGACTTGTAGGCGTCGAGCGTGCGGCTGATCACATCGAAGCTGAACCTTTCTTCCGCGTGTTTGTAGAAGGTCCGCATGATGCGGGACATGTTGATGCCCTTCTTCTCGGCTTCAAGGCTGACAGTGCCGGTGACCGAAGTCTCGAGCGTCAGGTCACCACCGCCACGCGTGTGAAAGCGGATCGGCAGGCGGAAGTTGCTGATGCCGACATGCTGGATCTGCTGTTGCGCCCCCCGGATCAGGCTGGACGGCCCGTTCTGCAGGTCGGGCATCGTTGCCTTGTAGGCGTCGTCTGCCGCAAAATCTTCGGGATAGGCGCGGGCCAGCGCAGGGTAGCTGCTGACCTCTTGCCCGGGAATGAGTGACCCGACCAGTGGATCGAGTGTTGTCGTCCTTGAACCTAGTGCCTGTGGATCGGTCTTGAAAGACAAGGCAAGAAATCAGGGGTTTTCATCGGTTTTGGTGATCCGTCCCGGCGCCCGTGCGAGAGGTCTTTCGGCCCGCCGCGACATTTCGACACGACGAAACAGGTCGCTGGCGGATCACGCAGTGGTGATCGCGCAGGCTGCCGCTGACGCGTGTCTCGATCAGATTTGGCGGATCGCCTGCCGCAGGTCGGCCAACAGATCGTCCGTATGTTCTAAACCGATCGACAATCGGATCAGGCCCGGCGTGATCCCCAAGGCTTGCTTTTGCGCGTCCGGAAGCCGCTGGTGCGTGGTGGTTGCGGGTGGCGTCGCGATCGATTTTGCGTCGCCCAGATTGTTCGAGATCAAGAAGATCTCCATCGCGTTCAAGAGCTTGAACGCCGCCTCCTTCGAGCCTGCGTCGATTGCGAGCACGGTGCCGCCAGACCCCATCTGCGCGCGCGCGAGGCCGTATTGCGGATGGCTCTGCAGGCCGGGATAGATCACCTGCGCCAGCGTGCCGTCGGACTCCAGCCCTTCGGCGATGGCCTGCGCCGAGGCGGTCTGCGCGCGCACGCGCAGGTCCATCGTCTCAAGCCCCTTGATCATCAGCCAGGCTGTGAAGGGCGACATCGCGCCCCCGGTGTGCTTGAGAAAGGGTTCGACCGTGCCACGGATGAAGTCGTTCGTCCCAAGGATGACACCGCCCAGCGCCCGCCCCTGCCCGTCGATATGCTTGGTCGCGGAATAGATGACCACGTCGGCACCCTGCGCGATCGCATCGGAATAAACCGGCGTCGCAAAGACGTTGTCCACGATCACAGTGGCCCCGACGGCATGGGCCATCTGCGAGACAGAGACGATGTCCACGACCTCCAAGGTGGGATTGGACACGCTTTCGAAAAACACGACCTTCGTGTCGGGGCGGATCGCGGCCTGCCATGCGGCGTTGTCGGTACCGTCGAGCAACGTCACCTCGACGCCGAAGCGCGGCAGGATTTCCTCGAGAATATAAAGGCAGGACCCGAACAGCGCCCGTGCCGCGACCACGTGATCGCCCGCACCCAGTTGCGCCATCAAAGCACCGTTGACGGCGGCCATCCCGCTGGCGGTGGCGAAGCCGTCCTCGGCCCCTTCTAGGGCCGCGATCCGGTCTTCGAACATGGCGACGGTCGGGTTTCCGTAGCGGGCATAGATGAACTCATCCGGACCCGCCTTGAGGAACCGCGCCTCGGCATCCTCGGCGCTGTCGTAGACGAAGCCCTGCGTCATGAAGATCGACTCGCTCACCTCGCCGTATTGCGAGCGGCGGATGCCGGTGTGAACCGCCTTCGTGCGCTTGTTCCAGTCGTGTGCCATGGTCACAGCCCTTCCTTCGGCCAGCAAAAAACCCCGACACCGGGCAAGGTATCGGGGCTTCGCCCTGACCTTTTAGCGGAGCGTTTAACGTGGCCCGCAATCCGGTATCAAATCGCCACGCCGTGCTGATACGCCCCTCTATGAAGGGGGTCAAGCACTGCGGCTGCGTGCCAAGTGCTGCGCATTTCAGTCAAATCAAGTGCGATTGTTCCACGAAGCACGCGTCGCGTGAACCTTCCATTCATCCTGTCGGCGTAACCCGGACCCCAAAGTCTGAAGGAGGCGCCGATATGGAGTACTTTCGTCCTTTTCGCTATCCCGCCGCGACACCTGTGTCCCTGCGCACCCCGCGGGGCACCGTCAAGGCAACGGTCATCGACGTCAACGACGGCGGCATGCGGCTGTCGGGCCGCGCCGACGTGCAGCCGGGTGAGACGGTAAAAATCAGTATTCTGGGCATCCCCGTGACAGGTATCGTCCGTTGGGTTGGAAAGGACCGCTATGGCGTCTTGTTCAGGCCGAAAATCTCGACCCGGCAGGTCGATGCCCTTCGTCAGGGCGTCAAGACCAGCCAGTCGAAACACGCAAGATTTCAAAGCTATCCCGAACTACGCTAGTTATGCGGATCGGCAGGCGGTTCGATCAGATGACGTTGCAGGGCCACGATCTGCGACCACAGGAAGACGAACAGTGCCGCCGGGAAGGCAAAGGTTTCGAGTTTGACCCAAAGCTCGGTGCTTTGTGTCCGCCAGATCAACTCGTTCGCGATGGCAAGGGCCAGAAAGAACAGCGTCAGCCGCTTGGTCAGGATCATCCACCCTTCGTGCCGCATGGCCAGGAACTCGCCCATGATCCATTCAAGATAGGATCGCCCGCGCAACAGCCCGATGCCAAGGATCAGCGCGAAGACGCCATAAACGATCGAGGTCTTCATCTTGAAGAACCGTTCGTCATTGAACCACGCCGTCAGGCCGCCAAAGAAGATCACCATGAAGGCCGTGAAGATCTGCATCCGCGACAGGGTGCGGGTCATGGCCCAGAGAATGCCCATCGCGATCAGCAGGATCGGCACGAAGATCAGCGTGGCGACGATGAAGCCTGTGTATTCCACGCCGTTCCACAGGTAGATCTCATCCTTGATCCGCAAGTAGATCAGGAAGAAAACGATGGTCGGCCCAAGCTCAAGCACCTGCTTGAGAACCGGATTGATCTTGCGTGTCGCCATTGTGCGCCTCCCTGTCATCTCCCCATTTCCACGATCACGGCCCCAAGTGCAACAAGGGCCATAAGGGATGCGCGAAGCCAGCCCACGCGTTCACCCAGGAACAACCAGCCGATGAGCGCGGCGAAAACAGTAGAGGTCTCGCGCAGGACAGCGGCCTCGCCCACCTTGTCGAGACGTGTCGCCAGCAAAACACCGCCAAAACTGAACCAAGCGATGATCGCACCGAAAAAGCCGCGCGTCATCAGGGGCCCAAGTGTCGGTGGCGCAGCCATGTGGCGATAGCGCCAAAGCCCCAGTATCGTGAAATCGACCGAAGAGAGCAGGAAAAACCATGCCAGAAATGTGAACGGATCGGGCACCTGCCTGATGCTCCAGGCGTCATAGGTCGTATAGACGGCCACCAGAAGCCCACCCGCCAACGCCCAGGCCAGTCCGGCGCGCATGGTGCCCGGTGACATACGGACAGACCGCAGGTTGACCACCGCCAAAAGCAGGATGCCGCCCGACAGACAGGCGACCCCCAGCCATTGCACAAGGTTGAAATGTTCGTTGAAGATCAGCGCCGCCGCCAGAACGGTCACCAGCGGTCCCGTGCCGCGCATGACCGGATAAACGACGGTGTAGGCGGCGCGTTCGTAGGACATCGCCATCGTCAACTTATAGGCGAAATGCACCGCCACGACGCCCAACATGATCAGCCAGAAACTTGTGTGTTCCGGCCATGGCACGATGAAAAGCGCGATCGGCGCGGTCAGCACGACCAGCCACAGGTCGATGAAACCCCGCGTCAGCCACGGGTCGTGGCGGCCCTTTTGCAAGGCACCGAAACCCGCATGCGCGACCGCCGACATCAGCGCCAGCATGGTCGCGAGACGTGCGCCTTCTGGCGTGCCCGCGATGCTGACCAGCCAGTCACCCAAGCCCAGACCCCCGGGAACCCAGCCAAGGGACGGACCGTTTGCCCAAAATACAAGCAAGGGGCGCAGATGACATGGACAGTATTCTCAACGACATGACCGGCAGCTTTTCGGTCGTTCCTCTTGGCGTTGCGGCATCCCGCCTTTTTGCCGCGATCGTCCTGGCTGGCATGATCGGCTTCGAGCGCGAATGGCAGTCGAAGCCTGCGGGTTTCAGGACGCACATATTGGTTGGCGTCGCGGCCTGTCTTTTCGTCATCATCGGACAAGAGCTGGGCGATCTGACCTTCGGATCAGAAGACCAGCAACGCTTCGACCCGCTGCGCCTGATCGAAGCGGTCACCGCAGGTGTCGCATTTCTGGCAGCCGGGTTGATCTTCACCGCGAATGGCAAGGTATGGAACGTCACGACGGGGGCGTCGATCTGGCTTGCCGGCGCCGTCGGTATGGCCTGCGGCGCCGGCAAGGTGCTTTTGGCGGCGCTGGCCGCGGTGATTGTCATGGTCGTTCTGTCCGTGGTGGGTTGGATTGAACGCAAAAGCGACCTTGGCGATTGATGCGGGGCATCATTCAACCCCCAAGGGCAATGCGCGGCAAGGTCACCCTTCGCGTCCCACAAGTGCGTTGGCGAAATCCTGAGGATCGAAGGCATCCAGATCGTCGATCTGCTCGCCCACACCGATGGCGTGGATCGGCAAGCCGAACTTGTCGGCCAGCGCCACAAGAACACCACCCTTGGCGGTGCCGTCCAGTTTGGTCATGACAAGGCCGGAGACGTCCGCCAATTCCTGAAACACCTTCACCTGGTTAAGCGCGTTCTGACCCGTCGTCGCATCCAGCACCAGCAGTGTATTATGCGGCGCGTTCGGGTCTTTCTTGCGGATCACGCGGACGATCTTGGACAACTCCTCCATCAGGTCCGCGCGGTTCTGCAGCCGCCCGGCGGTGTCGATCATCAAAAGGTCCGCGCCGTCCGCCTGCGCCTTGGTCATCGCATCGAAGGCAAGGCTGGCAGGATCGGACCCTTCGGGCGCTGTCAGCACCGGCACGCCCGCGCGGTCACCCCAGACCTGCAACTGCTCGACCGCTGCGGCACGAAAAGTATCGCCCGCCGCGATCACCACCGATTTGCCCGCAGCCTTGAACTGGCTGGCCAGCTTGCCGATGGTCGTGGTCTTGCCCGACCCGTTCACGCCGACCACCAGCACGACCTGCGGTTTCTGCGCATAAAGCGGCATCGGCTTGGCGACCGGGTCCATGATGCGGGTGATCTCGGTCGCCATCAGCGCCTTGATCTCGTCCACGGACAAGCGTCGCCCCATGTTGCCATCGGCCATGTTCGCGGTGACGCGAAGCGCGGTATCCACACCCATATCCGCCGAGATCAACAGTTCCTCGAGCTGTTCGAGCATGTCGTCGTCCAGCGTGCGGCGCACGACCGTTTTCTCATCGCGGCTGAAAAAACGCCCGAAAAGTCCCTTCTTTTCAGAACCCTTCGTTTTCTCCTCGAAGATGTTTTCGGGTTCGGCACTGGGCTGCGGCCTGGCCTTTTCAGACGGTGCCGGGATCTCGGGGGCAAGCGGGGGCAGGTCGGCTTCGGCATCCAGATCCCGCGGCTCGGACGTGACCACCGGTTCAGGGGCAAGGGCGACCTTGGGCGGTTCTGGAACCGGATCGGGGTTTGGCACGGCCTCTGGTGCATCCTTCAGCGGCACGTCCCTTTTCGCCGTGTCAGGCTCGTCCTTGTGCTCCAGTTCCTCGACCGCTCGGGCTGCGCCCTCGGCGCTTGGCATGCCGATCACTTCATCGAAGCTATCGGTCTGCGGAAGGATATCCTCGGCCTTGGCCCTGGGCCTGTCGGCCATCGCGGGTTCTGCCTGTCCGGAGTCCACCCCCGTGCCTGTGGTGTCCGCAACGGTGTCGGCAAAGCCTTCGACGCTTCCGGCTTCGGCGTCTTCCGCCGATTCCTCGGCCGCGGCGATCCGTGCGGCATCGTCTTCGGTGACAGCGTCTTCCGCGCCCCCGTCGGACACGATCGCATCCAGCCCTTCGTCGATCTTCGACGAGGATTTGAACATCCGCTCTTTGAGCTTCTTGAAAAACGCCATGCGAGAGCCTCTTGGTCAGTCATACTTGACCTAGTGCGCCCACGAAGAATTGAAAAGCCTCGGACCCGACGGCGTGCGGCCATCTTGTCCGGTCAGATTGGTTAAAAATGCCTGCACTTACGCAAGTGTCGCGCTGACCATCGCAAAAACCCATGCTAACAAGTGTCATGCGGTCCATGGTCCTGTTCACATTCGCCACGCTCTTGCCCGTTCCCCTTCTGGCGCTGGGGGCGGCATAAGCGTGACGCTGGCCGTGATCCATTTCCCGCTTTTCGCGTGGATCGTCTGGGGGCTGGCGGGCGATCATCTGTCGGTCGCGGCCAAGGTGCTGCTGTTCCTCGCGGCGGGTCTGTATTTCGGACAGGTCGGCAACTCCAACGCGCACGAACTGATCCACCGTGGCAGCCGGGCTCTCAACCGTCTGGGGCGGTGGGTCTACATATCGCTGTTGTTCGGGCACCATGTCTCCGCCCATGTGCTGGTGCATCACCGGTTCGTGGCGACCGAGAATGATCCCAATTCCGCGCGATTGGGCGAGAACTATTACCGCTACGCCCTGCGCGCCTGGCGTGGATCTTTTGTGCAGGGCTACCGCGCCGAGGCGGCACGTCTGGACCGCGTGAACCGGTCTCCTTGGCGCAATCCCTATGTTCTCTACGTCGGCGGCGGCCTTGCGTTTTGCCTGCTCGCGCTTTTTGCGGGCGGGATCACTGCCCTGATCGCCTATGTCCTGTTGGCCCTTTACAGTCAGGCACAGCTGTTGCTGTCGGATTATGTACAGCACTATGGACTGTCGCGGGCGGTCAAGGACGGAAAGCCAGAACCGGTGGGACACCGGCATAGCTGGAACGCACCGCATTGGTTTTCGTCCGGCTTGATGCTGAACGCGCCGCGTCATTCCGACCATCACGCCCACCCCAGCCGCGCCTATCCGTCGCTTGAATTGCCGCAAGACGGGCCGATGCTGCCACGATCCTTGCCCGCGATGGCATCACTGGCGCTGTTTCCCGCGCAGTGGCGGCGCGTCATGGACAAGAGGGCTGCAAAATGGGCCGTTTGATCATCATCCTTCTCTGCCTCGCCACTCCGGCGCTGGCGCAGGACCGCATGACGGCGGATGAATTCGCGGCCTATGTCGCGGGCAAGACGCTGACCTTCGGGTCACCGGTCGACGATTTCTACGGTGTCGAACGCTACGATGACGACCGACGGGTGACGTGGCAGGCCGACGGCGGCGATTGCATCGAAGGCGAATGGTACGAAGACGATGGCGACATCTGTTTTCTTTACGAAAACGACCCCGAACCCAAGTGTTGGGCGGTCTACCGCACGCAAACCGGTATCCGGGCCGAGTTCACCACCCGCCCCGGCACAACACTTTTCGAAGCGCGGGAAAACCCCGAACCGCTGATCTGTCCGGGCCCCGACCTGATCGGCTAGAGCAGTGACCCCTGTTCGTCGGGCGGATCTTTCGGCTTGGCCTTGCGTCCGGGTTTGCGCGCTGCGGCTCCAACCTCGACGCGTCCATCGGCAAACTGGATTTCCAGGCTGTCGACCGTTTTCGCCGCCACGACACCGGTAATCACGTTGCCGTCCCCGCGCACCACGGCATAACCACGCTCCAGCGTCGCCTCGTAGCCCAGCGTCAGTCGCAGCTTTTCCAGCGCCTCAAGCCCTGTGGCGCGCTTGGTCTGATGGCGTTCGGCCACCGTTTGCAGCCGGGCCATGCGGTCCGTGAACCGTTCTCGGGCACGGGCGATGTCGGGCGGACGCAGATGCATGGCCCTGATTTCCTTGCGTCCATCACGCAGCCGTTTGTCCAGCGCCGGACCCAACCTGTCGGCCAGTGCCGCGACGCGGCGTCGTTCCTCCGTGATCCGCCGTTCGAGAGCGGCAGGTGCCAAGGACAGCCGCGCCAATTGCACCTCTTTCTTGGCCGTCACCCCCCGCAGGGCGACGGGAAGACGCTCACCCCATGTGTCCAGCCTTTGGCGCGGCCCTTCGGCCAGGGTGTCGGGCCGTGGCAAGGCCCGCGCCAGATCGCGCAGCCGTTCGCCGCGCCGTCCTACCGCATCCGTCACCGCCCGGCGCAGACGCAGCCCCTGCTGATCGACCAGCGCCAGCAGTTCCAGCCGCACGGGCACCGCCAGTTCCGCCGCAGCCGTGGGCGTCGGTGCGCGCACGTCCGACACGAAATCGACCAGCGTCGTATCCGTCTCGTGCCCCACCGCCGAAATGACGGGAATGTCACTGTCAGACACGGCGCGGGCCACGATTTCCTCGTTGAATCCCCAAAGGTCCTCGATCGATCCGCCGCCCCGCGCCACGATCAAAAGGTCGGGGCGCGGCATCGCGCCGCCTTCGGTCATGGCGTTGAAGCCCCGCACGGCGCGGGCGACTTCTGCCGCACAGGATTGCCCCTGCACCGCGACCGGCCAGACCAGAACCTTGCGCGGGAAGCGGTCACGCAGCCGGTGCAGGATGTCGCGGATGACGGCGCCCGAGGGCGATGTGATGACCCCGATGATCTCGGGCAGGTAGGGCAGCGGCTTCTTGCGTTCCGCCGCGAACAGTCCCTCTGCCGCCAGCGCCGCCTTGCGCTTTTCCAGCATGGCCAGCAGGGCACCCTCGCCCGCGACCTCGACGGAATCCACATTGATGTTGTATTTCGACTGCGGCCCGAAGGTGGACAGCTTGCCGGTCACGATGACCTCGAGCCCTTCCTCGGGCACCACGCCCAGCCCAGCCACCTGCCCCTTCCATGTGTTGCAGGCGACGACGTTCCGGTCGTCCTTGATGTCGTAATACATATGGCCCGAGCGGGCGGTAATGACGCGGCCCACCTCGCCCCGCACCCGAACGCGGCCAAAGGCGCTTTCCAGCGTTTTCTTGACCGATCCGGTCAATTCACTGACGGTGAATTCCGGCGCGTTGCCGTCGGCTTTGGCCGGTTCGTCGTCTTCGAAAAGGTCCATGATGCGTCCTTGTGGCGGGCTGACCCTGACCTTAGAACGCGGGGCAACGAAGGCCAAGCAGGAGACGCGCATGAACATCCTCATCCTCGGCGGCGGCGGGCGGGAACATGCCCTTGCCTGGGCGATGCTTCAGAACCCGAAATGCGACCGACTGATCGTGGCCCCCGGCAATGCGGGTATCGCGCTGATCGCCGATTGCGCCAACCTGGACATCATGAATGGCGAAGCGGTCGTGCAGTTCGCATCGGACGAGGCAATCGATTTCGTCATCGTCGGTCCCGAAGCCCCCTTGGGCGCTGGTGTGGCAGATGATCTTCGCGATGCGGGCATTGATGTTTTCGGACCTTCGGCGGCTGCCGCACGATTGGAGACGTCGAAATCTTTCACAAAAGCGATCTGCGACGCGGCAGGCGCACCCACGGCAGCCTATGGCCATTTCACCCACGCCGACGACGCCAAGGACTATATCCGCACGCAGGGCGCACCCATCGTGGTCAAGGCCGACGGTCTTGCCGCAGGCAAGGGCGTGATCGTGGCAATGACCGAGGACGAGGCGCTGGCAGCGGTCGACGACATGTTCGCAGGGTCGTTCGGGGATGCGGGCGCCGAGGTCGTGATCGAGGAATTCATGACCGGCGAGGAGGCATCGTTCTTCGTGCTTGTCGATGGTCAGACCGTTCTGCCGGTGGGCACGGCACAGGACCACAAGCGCGCCTTTGACGGCGACAAGGGCCCCAACACCGGCGGCATGGGCGCCTATTCCCCCGCCCCCGTCATGACGGATGCGGTCACGCAAAAGGCGTTGGACCAGATCGTCAGACCGACGATGGCCGAAATGGTCCGGCGCGGGACGCCGTTTCACGGTGTCCTGTTCGTGGGGTTGATGATCGAAGACGGGCAGCCACGCCTTGTTGAATACAACGTGCGTTTCGGTGACCCCGAATGTCAGTGCCTGATGATGCGGCTGGGCGGTCAGGTGTTGGACCTGACGCTGGCCTGCGCACAAGGCAGGCTGTCCGAGATGACGGTCAACTGGGCCGCGGATCACGCTCTGACGGTCGTTCTGGCCACCGAAGGCTATCCCGGCGCCTACGAAAAAGGCAGCGTGATCGGCGGGCTGGAAGACCTGCCCGACGATAGTTTCAACATGGTTTTTCATGCGGGAACGGACCGGGCTGATGGCCGTTTCGTCGCCACAGGCGGGCGGGTTCTGACCGCGACGGGACGTGGCCCGACGCTGGCCGAAGCCCACGCCCGCGCCTATGCGCTGGCAGACAAGATCGATTGGCCGCAGGGCTTTTTCCGCAGCGACATCGGCTTTCGGGCGCTTTCCACCCAAAAGACATGAAAAAGGCCGCTCTGCACGAGCGGCCTTTCCAAACGTCACAGCGCCAGATCAGGCAGCGCGGCTTACCAGCACCGAGTCGATCTCTTCGGCGGCGGCGGTTTCGTCGTTTCCGGCGACCGCTGCGATTTCGCGCACCAGACGCTCCAATGCGGCTTCATAAAGCTGCCGTTCGGAATAGCTTTGCTCGCGCTGGTCGTCGGCGCGGTGCAGGTCGCGGACGACCTCTGCGATAGCGATCAGGTCGCCCGAGTTGATCTTTTGTTCGTACTCCTGCGCCCGGCGGGACCACATGGCTTTCTTGACCTTGGCCTTGCCCCGCAACGTCTTCATGGCATGCGCCACGATGTCGGGGGTGGACAGGGGGCGCATGCCGACTTCGGTCGCTTTATGGGTCGGCACGCGCAGGGTCATCTTGTCTTTTTCGAACGCGACGACGAACAACTCCAACTCGAAGCCTGCGACTTCTTGCGTTTCGACGTTGATGATCTTGCCGACGCCGTGGGCGGGGTAGACGACAAAGTCGTTCGGCTGGAATTCTTTTTTCTTCTTGGTCATGGTGCAATCCTTTCAGGACGGCGACACGCAAACGAAACCGCGCGGCGCAAAGCGCCGGCGGGTCGGGTCGAATGGAATGTCGTCAAGTTTCGGGCGTCATTGTTGGCAGTATACCACAAAAATGCACCCATCGGAAGCGCCACGCAGCAAGGCTGAAAGCCCTTGAAATCAAAGGCTCAGGCCTTGGCTCCCCTGCGAATCACCCACCCTCGCCGGGGGCCTCGGAAAAGAGTTCCATCTTGCCGTCCTTGCCGTCCATCTCTTCGGCGGTCGGCAGCGGATCTTTCTTGGTGATGATGACCGGCCAGACTTCCGAATACTTGCGATTGAACTCGACCCACTTTTCCATATCCGGTTCGGTGTCAGGGCGGATCGCGTCAGCTGGGCATTCGGGTTCGCACACGCCGCAGTCGATGCATTCGTCAGGGTGGATCACAAGCATGTTCTCACCCTCGTAGAAACAGTCCACGGGGCAGACCTCGACGCAGTCGGTGTATTTGCAGGCGATGCAGTTGTCGTTGACGATGTAGGTCATGGAAAGTCTCGGCTGATTACCCGCCCCTGCTAAAGGGACAGGGGATGTCATTCAAGACCCGACGGTCCATCAGGCGGCAGATGAGACTCCATGTCCCGCCTGTCCTTCTTGGTCGGGCGGCCTTTCCCTTCGAAGCGGGGATTTCTGGAACGCTGGACCGGTTCGGGCGACCGGTCTTCGTAAAGTTCGCGGGCCTCGGGCGCCGGCCCCCGCCGCGTGCCCAGAGCAAGGATTTTGACCACTTTTACATCGTCTTCCTTGGGGAATGTCAGAACCGTCCCAATTCCAATGGTGCGACCGGGTTTGCTGACAGGCTGCCCATCGACCCGCACCTTGCCCGCGCTGACCACCCCTGCGGCCAGCGTGCGCGATTTGAAGAACCGCGCGTGCCACAGCCACTTGTCGAGGCGAATGGTCTCTCGCGGGGTGTCGGTCACTTCTTGTTGAAGTCCGCGAGCGCCGCGGCGAAGGGGTTGTCAGGGTCGATCCGCTTTTCTGCCTTGGGTTTCGCCGCGAACTTCTGAGGCTTGTCGCCGCCACCCTTGGGCGCACCCTTCTTCGGGCGTCCCTTGCCCTGGGGGCGCTGGCCTTGCGGCTTCGCCCCGCGGGCCGGCCTGCCGCCCCAGGTGAAGGTAAAGAAGGTCTCTTTCTCGGGACCGTCTTCGGTTTCCGCGATCCCGGTGGCCGCATCGCCGATGGCCGCCATGTCTGGCGCATCCGAAGGCGGTGCGGGGGGTGGCGTGTCGCCCGGTGC
>JAIVHI010000228.1 GCA_020201155.1 Loktanella sp.
GCCCCCGGCAGACTGTCCACACCCCCACACTGTCGGTTCATCCCCGCGTGTGCGGGGAACGGGCCAGACGCGCACGGCGGGCAAGGCCGGTTTCCGGTTCATCCCCGCGTGTGCGGGGAACGGACCGGGCGCAGGTTGCCAATCTGCCATTTGTCCGGTTCATCCCCGCGTGTGCGGGGAACTGCCAACCCTGCGACCCGTCGCGGATCGACATGACGGTTCATCCCCGCGTGTGCGGGGAACTGGCGACCGGATCAGCTTCGATCTGTCCGTCCAGCGGTTCATCCCCGCGTGTGCGGGGAACTGGGCCGTCTTGCCGCGCCCCTGCTTGCCTTGATCGGTTCATCCCCGCGTGTGCGGGGAACTGGTCCTGATCGAACACCAATTCGGCCGTAAATTCGGTTCATCCCCGCGTGTGCGGGGAACTGCGACGGAATGCCCATGTCGCGAGGTCAACCGTCGGTTCATCCCCGCGTGTGCGGGGAACTGAAAATGGCTGATGCTTTAACCGCGACATACGGCGGTTCATCCCCGCGTGTGCGGGGAACTGTGTTTACAATTTCCTGTCTCATGTTCAGACTCCGGTTCATCCCCGCGTGTGCGGGGAACTGTCAGGCGTCGCATGCCCATTGCATCGCGCAACCGGTTCATCCCCGCGTGTGCGGGGAACTGGGCGGTAACTTCTTTTCGCTGTTGGCTGATATCGGTTCATCCCCGCGTGTGCGGGGAACTGAACATCACGTCAAACGGCACGACCTATATCGCCGGTTCATCCCCGCGTGTGCGGGAAACTGGGTAGTATTTCCCAGTTTCAATCTTCATCTGTCGGTTCATCCCCGCGTGTGCGGGGAACTGATGGTGGCCCATGTCTGATGCGCCTTGGCGGCCGGTTCATCCCCGCGTGTGCGGGGAACTGATTTCGCAGCCCCCTGTCGTCGCGGTAGGTCTCGGTTCATCCCCGCGTGTGCGGGGAACTGGACCAGCCTCGGCGGCGCGGTTCGTCTATCAGCGGTTCATCCCCGCGTGTGCGGGGAACTGCGCGGCATTCACGCCTTCTGCGGCGATGCGTTCGGTTCATCCCCGCGTGTGCGGGGAACTGTCTCGGGCGTCCGAGGTGACGGTCCAAGAGACCGGTTCATCCCCGCGTGTGCGGGGAACTGTCTCGGGCGTCCGAGGTGACGGTCCAAGAGACCGGTTCATCCCCGCGTGTGCGGGGAACTGCGTGTGAAGTTGCGGCATTGCCAGGGTACGGTCGGTTCATCCCCGCGTGTGCGGGGAACTGTCTTGCTGCAACGCATTGATCTACCGATTTTCTTTCGATGTCAAAGAGCGCACCGGCAAATAGACCGGAGAACCAATGGAATTCGATCTGGCCTTCAGCCGCGGAACGCCACCAGTTTCAGCCCGTCGAAATCGACTGGCATGCGGCGGTTTCGACCCGCGGTCCGGAAATCATACCCTTGGTCGGTTGGGGCTTTCCAGACCATGATGGCGTCGCCCTGATCGAGACCTCCAAGGACCTGATCCCAGATCATCTCGCGGGTGCGGGCAGAGTAGTCGCCCACGTAGACCCCGGCCCTGAGTTCCACCAGCCAGGCCGCAAGCCGGCCACGCAACCGCGGCGGTGCATTCGAAACCACCACGACCATCATCCCAGGTGTCCCTCGTCACCGGAGCCGGGCTCTTCAAAGGCCACGGGCACCGCCTCGGGCGGCGGCTCGGGGCGCGGAAGGGCACCGGCAGAGAGGACCTCTTCGATCGCTGGTATGATGCGCGACAAGAGGCCTGTCTTTCGAAAGATGTCCCGGCAGGCGAGGCGCACCGCCCGGTCCGGCGCCATGTCCAACTTGCCCTTCGCAGCCTTTCCCGCGATCCTGAACGCCTCGGGCACCACAGTTTCAAGCTTGTAGAGATCGGCGATATCATAGACGAAAGACCTCGGCTTGCCGCTGTGCAGAAAGCCGATCGCGGGGGCGTATCCCGCCGCCAGCACCGCCGCTTCGGCGAGGCCGTGCAGACAGGAGGTCGCGGCTGACAGGCAGCGGTTCGGCACGTCGGACGCCTCCCAGTCCCGGGGGTCATAAGCCCGGCGCTTCCAGGTCACTCCGTGCTGGCGGGCCAGCAGGGCGTAGGTTTCACGTACGCGGACGCCCTCGATGCCGCGCAGCTGGTCGATGGACCGGCGTTGAGGAGCATCCTCGCCAAAGCGCATCTCGAACATCTTTCGCACGACGCGCAGGCGCGCCGCATCGTCGAGCGCGATGGCTGCCTGCCACAGCAGACGGTCCGAGCGCGCGCCGCCGGGTTGACCCGCCGAATAAAGCCTCACGCCGCCCTCGCCCACCCAAGTGATCAGCGTCCCGACCCGGGACGCAAGGGCCACGGCCGCGTGGCTGATCCGCGCGCCCGGTTCCAGCATGATCCCGGCGAGCCCGCCGACCGGGATCTGCGTACGCGTCCCGTCGGCGTTCACCGCGACAAACGCACCGTCCATCACGTCGAGCCGCGCATGTTCGACAAAGACCAGTGACGCGCGATCCTTCAGAGGGATCGGTGATGGCGGCGGCAGCCCGGGCAGTTGGCCGCTCATCCAGCGCGTCGGATCAGCATGAGGCCACAGCCGAAAGCCTTGGCTCTGCCGAAGCCCTGCGAGAGCTTCGCAATGAACAGCCCCGGATCCGAGATCTCGATCACGCCCTCGAACTCAAGGATACCAAAACGCGGCGCGTGTCTGCGGGGCCCGCGGTGTTCGGGAAGCGTCTCGGCTGTGTAGCCGGTGATCGTGTTATCGAGAATGTCGAACCCGGCCGTGACCCCCTGGCGGGCCAGCCAGGCGGCGCCTTCGCGCTGTGCGACCGCATCTCGCGCTTCGGCTCGTTCGTCCCGGGGCACGGCATGCAATGCATCCATCACCACGTCGACCCGTCCCGCCCCCTTTCGGCTGCGCGTCGCGTTGGCTCTCAACCGAAAGGCCAGCCGGTCCCCTGTGGACAGCTTCGGGTCAAACGGTTTGACCTCCGGCGGCTCGAACAGGTCGATGGCCAGTGGCGGCCGTTCCGAGAGCGTTAAGAAGACCCCACGCTCTTCCTCGCGCCAGAGGAAATCCCGCTGGCGATCGGGGTGATCGGCGAATGCGGACCAGATTAGCCGGTGATGGGCCCCGCGCCTTGCCCCCGCCTCGTCGGGCGAAATCAACCGCGACAGCGCGTCGACCGACGGCCGCGAAGCGATACGAAGCCGTGACAGATGCAGCGTCATGTTGCGGCTCCCCCCGGGGCAATGCTGACGCGGTCGACTGCCACGCTGCGCGCGGAAAAGTGCCAGCGGCTGCGGTCGACAGGCACGTCGTGAACAATCTCGCCCGCTTCCGCGTCGCGCACCAGCCGCTCCGCAACGGCGTGTCTGCGCCATGGGGGCAAGGTCAGCCCTTGCAAGGCGGCATCCGGTGTTTCGGCCTCGACCACCCGGGCGCCGGTTGGTGCCGCCAGCGGGCAGGCCTTGCGCCCGAGATAGAGCGGAAAGACGGGATGCAGAAGTGCATCGCGCAGGGACTCGAGCGGGTCGGCCGCCTCGGACCAAAGTGCTACGCCGTAGAGCGGGCCACAGCGATAGTCTCGCAGGGTGATCGACGTGTTACTACGCTGTCCCGCCGCAGAAAGTGCCTCGGGGCGCGAATTGGGGCTCCTGACCACTGCTGTGGGGATAGTCTCGTAGGTGTGGTAGTCACGCAAGGCATGGCCCTCGTCGAAGATGGCGACAGCCAACGAGAGCGCATCGAGCCGCGAGAAATCGCCGCCGCGCCGGATCCCGCTGGCGGCGGCGACCAATCCCAGCACGGCCGACCGCCCGGGCCAGAGAGCGGAGCCGCGGCGTTCGTGGCCGGCCATCGCGCCCATCGACCCCAGCGCCGCGGTCAGCGTGAAGATCAGATAGGGACGCATCACATCCCCCGGATTGTGTCGCCGACCATTGCGGTGATCTCCGCCAGCGTTCCGCTCTGCCCGACATGCATGACGCGGCTGTCGGTGCAGCCGGGCCCGTAAGCCGCGTCAAGTGCTGCGCGCGTGTCTTCGAGCGCGGTGACGGAGGCATCGAACCAGGGCTGTCCCGTCACGGGCGCGAAGAAAGCGCCGGAGAGATCGCGCGGCGCCTGCGGCCCGATTTCGGCAAGCAGGTATTCCGCGCGGGGGTGGTGGGCAAAGCTGTTTTGCTTGCCGCGCGGCGTCGCCTGGACCAGCGCCTGCAGGAGGGCCTCGGCGCCCTTTGCAGCCAGATCGGTGTCGCCGGCCAGGTTCTCGACCAGCAGATCTGCGTTGACGCAGACATACTGGTAGTAGATGCCCGAGCCGAAGCCGGTTTCGCCCAGATGGCCGGCGCCGGTCTCTTCTTTCTTGTTGAGGTCGTCGACGGCGGAATACCAGTCCTCCTGGATCTGCGCCGCGTGGGTAGTGAAGGCATGGGCGACCTGCACCGCGGCCTCGCGGTTGTAGTCGGCATTGTCGGCAAGCATGCGGCCGAACATGGCGATATCCACCGCGCCGTCGGCCTTGCGCAGAACCAGTTTCGTCAGCGCCTTCTTGTCTGGCAGATCCACACCTGCGGCAGCCTTGTCAGCGAGCTCTTCGGCGAAGGCCCATTCCTCGGGCGAGATGAAGGCGAGGGTCGTGGCATGGCGCCAGGGCTCGTCCTTCGCCGGCGCCTCGAGCTTGCCGAACACCTCTGCAACTTGTCCCGCAATCTTCGCCGCGTCCTTCTCGGACTGTCCTTGCTCGATCAGACGCGTGAGAAGGTGGTCATGCAGCCGCTTGGTCCGCGTGCCACGGTTTCCTTCGAGGTCCAGCGCGAAAAAGGCGCTTTCCCGCAACGCGCGCTTGATCGACTGCGAGGACATGCGCAGACGCGGGCTGCCGCCGATCATCGCCTGCTTGGGGCGGCCCTGATCGTCGCGGTTGGGGTTGGACAGACCGTAACGGGTCAGACTGTGGAACTGGATGAAGGTGGTCATTCCTGGCTCTCCCGGGACAATTGATTGGGGGGCTCGGCCCCGAAATACTGGAAACACCAGCGTTGACGGACGGCGTCGCCCCAGAACAGCAGATCTCCAGCCAGCGCCGCGACGTTGCATTTGCGATCGGCAACGAGGATGGCGCGGCGCATTAGGTCCTCCATCTCGTCACCTTCGGCCCGCAGAAGGCGCTGGAACCGCAACTCGGACAACAACGGGTCGGACCCGCCGATGCGGCGTGCAAGGGGCGCGCTTTCATGGGCGCGCAACTCGGCCAGCAGCCGGACCATGGGGATGAATCGCGACAGACGCGCGCCGCCGTTGATCCCCAACACGGTTGCCAGTTCGACGACACTGCGCTGGCTCAGCACCTCCACCGCCTCCGCGCGCCGCAAACGTGCGGAAAGCGCGCGGCTGCCCGCAGCGTCGCGGTTGCCGATATTCGCACTCCACCAGCCCAGCAGGATGCTGCCGGTGCTCCGTGTTTCTTCGCTCATGCGGCTTTTCCTTTCTTGCGGGCCGGGCGATCCAGACCAAGCGCGTCGAACATGTCGCCGCCGAACTTGCCGTAGCCAAGGAAACTGGACTGAAGATTGCGATGCGCAGCGACGATGACCTCGATCTCGCGCGTGGGACGGCGGTCGAGGCCGGAAAAGGCCAGCGCCCCGAATTGATCGAGCGCCTGACGTCGCAGCTGTTCGAGCCAGTCGGTCCGTGGATCCGTGCCAAGGGCCAGCGCCTGCAGATGCCGCAAGAAAGCTGGCTCGGTCGCTTGAAAGAACGCCTCGCGCTCGGCTTCGCGGGCCTCGCCCTCGGCCAGTACAGGGGCCAGCGAGGCACGCAGCGCAATACCGGCTGCCTCACCCGCAAGGATCATGCCGATCAGGCGGTCCTCGGCCTCGGGCGGCAGATCCACGAGCGGCTGTTCGGACCAGACGAAATCCCGGGGCTTCATGTTGTCCATCGCCCAGCCCCCGACGATGACCGCCCCGGCGCCGCGATTGCGCCCATCGCGCAGGCAGAGCGCCAGCTCGGTCAATTCGTCCGCTTTGCTTTTCATCGTGACACCGAGCCAGTTCCGATAGCCGAAACGGCCGGCACGCGGATGTTTCGGCAGCCACGGCTCCCCCGGCTTCAGGCGGTAGTAAGGGCTGAGCGGATGCTTCCAGAGCGCATAATTCGTCCCCCAGGGCTTCTGGATCACGCCTGTGACGCGCCGGCCCTCCGCCACCAGGCGAAGCCGCCGAGGCATGCCGAAGAACCCCTCGATGCCAAAGGTCGCACCTTCGGGGGGTAGCGTCTCCCGCTTGTCGTCCGACACCTGCGTCGGACGCATCCATGGCAGGTCTTTGCTGCTGCCAGGCAGGCCTTCGGGCACATTGGCCCATACCAGCGCCCAGAGACCGTCACGAGGATCGGCAAGCGTCACCAGCGGTCCGCCCCCGCGCATAGACGTGCGGTTTCCTGCCCCGCCGGACGGCGCGTGTGCCTGAAACGTGAACAGCGCCATGGCCGCCGATTCCGGATCGAGCGCACCATAGCGCCCGCGATGAACCATCAGGTCGGCATTGTTGCGGGCTGTGTTGCCGCCCGCGCTGTCGATGAAGAGCATGTCGACCGAGTTCGGCGCACCCTCAAGCGGTTCAAGATCCTGCAGAAATCTCGGGCCTTCTCCCAGCAATTCGAAGGCTGGGGCATAGGGGGCAAGCATCTCGCGCAGCCGTTCGGGATCACCCGGGCGGCGGTCGTCCCAATCCTCGATATTGGCAGGGGGATCGGCTAGATAGACAAGTCCGATCAGAAACTCGAGGCAACCGAGATTAAGATCGGCCCGCGGCCAATCCGGCCTGAGAACACCCGGTTCGGCCATCTGCCAGGGCGCGATGACCTTGCGAGAGCCATCCTTGCAAAACACCGGAATCCAAGCGTCTGCGATCAAGTTCATCGACATTCAAGGACACCTTAAATGGTTGTACGGAATAGACACAAGGAATATCGACCAGTGAAATAGAACATCTCAGGGGGTGCCTGCTTCTGTCAACCGAAAAGCAGGCCGGCATCACTGCGATACCGCAACCCGGCGCATATTGTGCCGTCATCGGCGACCGGGCACAACCGCATCTCGCGGCGTTTCCAGTCCGGCCAGTCGGCGGTGATGGCACGGATGTCGGGCGTTTCCTGATCGGGCAGAGGCAGCGCATCGAGCACGGCCCGACGCGCGGCGACCTCGGACTGCGCCCAGGCGTCGGCCCCAGCATCCTCGGCCCAGGGGTGCAGCCCGCCATCCGCGCGTCGCGCCAGGACGAGAACGCGCTGGGGCTCCCCCAGCCGGGTCGGATAATCGGTGTCATCGTCTCCCCGCCCGGCGTCGCGGTAGCCCTTCGTGAAATCCACGATGTTCTGCGCCGCGTGCCCGCGTTCCGCGGCGCCCTTGCCGAAATGGGCAATCTCCTCCGCCTCCAGCGCCTCGGGCAGCGCGCAGGCATCTCGGCCATGGACCGCCTCGATGAGCGCACGCAGACCCGACGGCGCTACGATCTGCCCCGTATCGAACAGCGTTCGCGCCGTCCGCCATGTCTCGCCGACGGGGTAGACGAAGGCGCCGCGGTCGAGCGTGCCGTGCAACCAGCGCGCTGTCTCGACGTGGTCGGGGTCCGGGGAAATCACCTGCAGGACCGGCGCCGGAACAGGGCGTTGCGACGCGGGGCGGCGATCCATG
>JAIVHI010000169.1 GCA_020201155.1 Loktanella sp.
CAGCGCAACGAGGGCTTCGGCCTCACCCCGTTGGAGGCCATGTCCTGCGGCGTGCCTTCCATCGCCACGCGCACCGGTGCTTTCGAAGAGATCGTGGCCGAGGACGAGACCGGCAAACTGATCCCGACCAACGATGGCGCGGCATTGACCCGCGCCATCGAAGAGGTTCTGCAAGCACCTGAAATACTGGACCGCTGGAAAAAGAACTGCCGCCCGCGTGCCGAAAACGGCTTTCGGATCGCGGACGAAGCAGCCGCCCTGACCGCGATCTATCGGCGCCTGCTGGCCTAGGCTGCCGGCATCCGCTGTTCCACCAGTTCCGCCCACCACGAACAGCCCGCGGGGATGGCGTCGTCGTTGAAGTTGTATTCGGGGTGGTGCACCGATGCGGTATCGCCGTTGCCGACAAGGATATAGGCGCCGGGGCGTTCCTCGAGCATGAAGGCGAAATCCTCGCCCCCCATGACCAGCGGCGCGTCATCGCATTGACCCGACACCTTGCGGGCCACGTCCGCGGCGAACGCGGTCTGGTCTTCGTGGTTGACCATGCAGGGATAGCCGCGGTGATAGGTGACATCGGCCTTGGCGCCGAAAGTCGCAGCCGTGCCTTCGCAGATCGCGGTCAGGCGCTGTTCGGCCAGATCGCGCATCTCGGGCGACATGGTGCGGACGGTTCCTTTCAGGTGAACGCGTTGTGCGATCACGTTGAACGCCTTGGACGAGCTTTCGATCGAGGTCACGGACACGACGACCTGATCCACGGGGTCGGCGTTGCGGCTGGCGATCGATTGCAGCGCCGTGACGCAGTGCGCGGCGACCAGCGTGCTGTCGACCGTCTCGTGCGGCTTGGCGGCGTGGCCGCCCTTGCCTTCGATGACGATGTCGAATTGATCGGTCGCGGCGAAAAAGGCGCCGGGGCGGATGGCGAAACTGCCGACGGGCTTTCCGGGCCAGTTGTGCATGCCGTAGACCTCGTCGATGTCCCAACGGCTCATCAACCCGTCTTCGCACATCTCGCGGCCACCGCCGCCACCTTCTTCGGCGGGCTGGAAGATGACCACGACCGTGCCGTCGAAATTGCGCGTCTCGGCCAAGTACTGGGCGGCGCCCAGCAGCATCGTGGTGTGCCCGTCATGCCCGCAGGCATGCATCGCACCGTCGGTCTTGGAGGCGTAAGCCAGCCCTGTCGCCTCGTGGATCGGAAGAGCATCCATGTCGGCGCGCAACCCGATGGTTTTACCGGACTTATTGGTTTTTCCGTGGATCACGCCGACGACGCCCGTGCGCCCGATGCCGGTGACGATCTCGTCCACGCCATAGGCGTTCAGCTTGTCGGCCACCAGTTGCGAGGTGCGGTGGGTGTCGAACAGGATCTCGGGGTTTTCGTGCAGGTCGCGGCGGATGGCGGTCAGGTCATCGTGCAGTTCGGCAAAGCGGTTCTTGACGGGCATTGTTGTTCTCCTTTTCGCGGAGCGTGTCACCGCCCCTGTCGGGTTTCAAGGCGCCATGCCAAGTTGAATGCGACTTCCGTCCGAGAAGCGCGAAAACCGGAACCGGTCGAGGTCATGGCCCGGATCGCGACCCATCGCCAGTTCGGCGGCGATGCGCCCAAAGGCGGGGCCGATTCCGAATCCATGGCCGCACATGCCAGTGGCGATTGTCAGCCCCGGCACGCTGGCGACCCTGTCCACGACGGGCACGTCATCCGGAAGCGCATCGATCATCCCCGCCCATGCGGTCTTGACCCGGACCTCGCCCAGATGCGGGAACATCGCGGCCATATCGCGCGCCATTCCCTTCACCAGATCCGCGTTGGGTGTCGGGTTCAACACGCGCATCCGCTCAAAAGGGGATTCGCTGTCGCCCGACCATTTGCGCGTCTGTCCCCATGCGTCGGGAAACCCGCGCGGAGCCATGGGTTGCAACCGGGTCGAGCGCCTGTCGCGGCGGAAGATCGGCTGAAACGCCCGAAAGTGGCGCAGGCTGTCGGGGCCTATGTAGAAATCGTGCCGCGTGCTGGGCGCCAATGTATAACCACCATCGGCGCGCCTGCGGAACGCCACGTTGCGCCCGACGGCACCGCCCGCGAAAACCTCGGGCAAGGGTTCGGTCTGCGCCACTGTGGCGCGCACCGAAAGCTGCGGCAGGGAAATCCCGTGGCGCCGCAGGAACAGCGACGACCACGCACCGCCGGCCAGCACCACGGCGGGCGTCTTGATCCGACCCCTCTCGGTCACCACGCCCGTGATCCGGCCCGCCTCGCGGTCGAGCGTGCGCACGGCGCAGTTCTCGACGATGGTGACGCCGTCCTCTGCCGCAAGCCGGGCGATAGCGGGCACCGCGAGCCAGGGCTCGGCGCGGCAATCCGTGGGTGTGTAAAGCCCGCCCACGACAGTCTGCCGGGCCGAAGGCAGCAGGTCACGCACGGCCGCGGCTGTCAGGATACGTGATGAGACCTGATAGGTCCTGGCCTGATCCAGCCAGCCCTGATAGCGGCCCAGTGCATCCTCGTCCTCGGCCAGATAAAGCGTGCCACCCTGCGTCAGCCCGATGTCGCGGTCCAGTTGCGGTGCGATTTCACCCCAAAGGCGCTGCGCCTCGAGCGCGATGGGCAATTCCCCCAGATCGCGCCCCTGCGCCCTGATCCAGCCCCAGTTGCGCGAAGATTGTTCCGCCGCGATCCGCCCCTTTTCCAGCAGCGTGACGCGGTGGCCCGCCTTGGCAAGCGTCCATGCGGTCGTCACACCGATGATTCCGCCGCCGATGACCACGAAATCGGTCTCGGCGGGCAGGTCGCCCGCGTGTTCGATCGGTTGCGCCGTGGTGATCGGAAAGCTGGTCATTGTGTGATCCTGTGCGGGCTGCGTCCGCGTGTCTGAAAGCGATTGCGTCAAGCCTGCCGCATCGCGGACCAAGGGTGAAGCCCTTGGCCGCGTTACTCTGCCAGATGCGCGACAAGGCGGTCGATAAAGGCCTCGCCCGCCTGAAATTGCGCCACTGTGATGAACTCGTTGGGTTGATGCGCCTGCGCGATGTCACCCGGCCCGCAGACCACCGCCGAATAGCCACGATCCTGAAACTGCCCCGCTTCGGTGCCGTAGCTGACGACGTGGCTGCCGTTGTCACCGGTCAGACGGCGGGCCAGTTCCTCGGCCCGGCCCTGATTTTCGGGGACAAGGCCGGGGATGCCGAAGAAGGGTGCGGTGTCGATCCCTGTTTCGGGACTGACCGCCTTCATGTCGGCCTCCAACTCTCTGACTTTGCTCAGGAACCGCGCCTCCCATTCCGCCAGATCCTCGCCCGGCACGACGCGGAAGGTCACTGCGAAGTGGCAGTCCTTGGC
The DNA here is from genome assembly GCA_020201155.1 of Loktanella sp. Taxonomy (GTDB): domain Bacteria; phylum Pseudomonadota; class Alphaproteobacteria; order Rhodobacterales; family Rhodobacteraceae; genus JAIVHI01. The sequence goes on from JAIVHI010000169.1 coordinate 3,344, forward strand.
GGTGATGTTATGCGCCGTCCCGCCCGAGATCTGGCCGACATGCAGCGTGGTGTAAGGCGGGTCAAAGGCCGCAGCGAGGTCCGAGGGTGCGGCCGCCGCGTTTTCGGCGTTCACGGTGTTGCACCAGTCGATCAGCTTGGCGCCCATCATGATCGCGTTCACGCCCGTGTAGGCGATGGAGGAATGAACTTCGAAGCCGCGCATGTGAACGCTGTGCCCCATCCCGCCCTTGTGGCCGGTGACGACCTGCATCATCGAAGGCTCTCCTACGATGACCGTATCGGCCCGGGGCATGCCGTGGGCGACCATGTGGTCGATCATCGGCGGCGCGCCAAGGCATCCGACCTCTTCGTCGTAGGACAGCGCGATCTGCAAGGGCCGCTTGATCCCGCGCTCAAGGGCCAGCGGCACGGCAGACAGCGCCAGCGCATCGAATCCCTTCATGTCGCAGGTCCCGCGCCCGAACAGCTTGCCGTCACGCTCGGTCACGGTGAAAGGGTCGGTATCCCACGCCTGCCCCTCTACCGGCACGACGTCGGTATGACCCGACAGCACCACGCCGCCCGGCACATCCGGCCCGATATGGGCGTAAAGGGCGGCCTTGGTGCCATCCGCATTGGGCACCCGCGTCGCGCGGACACCAAGATCGTCAAGGTAGGCTTCGACAAAATCGATGAGATCGAGGTTGCTGTCGCGGCTGACGGTCGGAAAAGCGACAAGCTGGTCAAGAAGGCGGCGGGCTGACAGGGGCATGCTATTTTCCGTGATGCAACAATTTGAGGCAGCCTGACTTGCGAACGCGAAAAGCGCAATCGCGACTGTCAGGTCACCTTCGTTTTAGGTTGCGGGATATAAAAACCGTGTTACCGTCTTGGTTACCAAATAGCTCACGACCACGATGGGCTGATGGAATAATAAATGTTCTGAACCACTTGGGAGGTGCGTTCATGCCTGATCGGGCGCAGCCCATCCTGGACGTCCAGGGTCTGAAAACCGTGTTCCAGACCCGGGGCGGCGAAGTCCATGCGGTCAACAATGTCTCGTTCGATCTGGCCCCCGGTGAACTTTTAGGCGTTGTGGGTGAAAGCGGCTCCGGCAAATCCGTCACGATGATGAGCCTTCTGGGGCTTCTGCCTTCGCCCCCTGCGGACGTGCGTGACGGGACCGTGATGTTTCAGGGACGCGATCTTCTCAAGCTGGACCTGCGGGAGCTGCGCCGCGTGCGCGGCGGCGAGGTCGGGTTCGTGTTTCAGGACCCCATGACCTCGCTCAACCCTGTGTTCAACGTGGGGATGCAGATCATGGAACCCCTGCGCAAGCACATGGGAATGAGCAAGAAAGCCGCCGCCGCACGGGCGCAAGAGCTTCTGGAACTGGTCGGCATTCCCGACGCCAAACAGCGGTTGCTTGACTACCCGCACCAGTTTTCAGGCGGGATGCGACAGCGCGTGATGATCGCCATCGCACTGGCCTGCGACCCCAAGGTGCTGATCGCGGATGAACCGACCACCGCTCTCGACGTGACGATTCAGGCGCAGATTCTCGAACTCATGAAGGACCTGCGCGACAAGCTGGGCATGGCCGTGATCTGGATCACGCACGATCTGGGTGTCATCGCCGGAATCGCGGACCGCGTGATCGTGATGTATGGCGGTCAGGTCGTCGAACATGCACCGGTCCGGGAGCTGTTCGCGAACCCGGCACACCCCTACACCCGCGCCCTGCTCAAGACGATCCCCAAGATCCACGGGGCGCGCGAAAAGCGGCTGACCATCATCGAAGGCCAGCCGCCCATTCTGAACGCGCACCCGACCGCCTGTCCGTTTCTCGACCGCTGCGATGTCGCGATGCCGGTCTGCGCGCGCAAGAACCCGCAACGGTTCGAAGTGAATGCCCATCACGACGCGGCCTGCTTCCATGCCGACCCGCTGGAGGTCGCACATGCTGGATAACTCCGCCAAGCCACTGGTCAGCGTCCGCGATCTGAAGATGCATTTCCCGATTCACGCAGGCTTCCTGCGCCGCCGCGTGGGCGAGGTGCGGGCCGTGGACGGTGTCACCTTCGACGTCATCGAGGGTGAAACGCTGGGTCTGGTCGGCGAGTCCGGCTGCGGCAAGTCCACATGCGGTCGTGCGGTGCTGCGGCTTTACGATATCACCAGCGGCCAGATCATGATCGACGGGCGCGACATCGGGTCGGTCAAGCAGCGCAATCTGCGCACCATGCGTCCGATCATGCAGATGGTGTTTCAAGATCCACAGGCCAGCCTGAATTCCCGCATGACGGTCGAGGCGATCATTCGCGAGCCGCTGGACGAACACACAACGCTGTCCGACGCCGAAAAGCGTGAAAAGGTCGGCGAGCTGATGGATGCGGTGGGCCTGAACCGCCGCTTTGCCAAACGCTATCCCCATGCCTTTTCGGGCGGGCAGCGGCAGCGGATCGGCATCGCGCGGGCGCTGGCACTGAACCCCAAGTTCATCGTCTGCGACGAACCCATCGCCGCACTCGACGTGTCGATTCAGGCGCAGGTGGTGAACCTGCTGGAAGACCTGCAGGAACAGTTCGGCCTGACCTACCTGTTCATCAGCCACGATTTGTCGATGGTGCGCCACATCGCGACGCGCGTGGCCGTGATGTATCTGGGCAAGATCGTCGAACTGGCCCCGCGAGAGGCGCTTTATGCCGCCCCGCTTCATCCCTACACGCAGGCTCTTTTGTCAGCGGTCCCCGACCCCGACCCGGAAATGGCCGCGGCGAAGCAGCGGATCGTGCTGCAGGGCGATGTGCCGTCACCGGCCAATCCGCCAGACGGCTGCAACTTTTGCACGCGCTGTCCGCAGGTGATGGATATCTGCCGCAGGATCGACCCCGAATACCGCGAAGTGCAGCCGGGCCGCTGGGCGGCCTGCCATCTTCACAACGACATGTCGCCTGCCGAAGTGGCGGACGAGATCAACGCCGCGCAGACGGCGGGCTGAGGCCAACAGAGCATCCAACCAGGGAGACTACAAAAATGAAACTCAAGACAATTCTGATGGGCGCGATCGCGACCGCCAGCGTGGGAAGCATGGCGTTTGCCGATGCCCACGAAGGCGAACGTGGCCGCGACGGCGAGGTGCGCATCCTCTATTGGCAGGCGCCCTCGATCCTGAACCCGTTCCTGTCGGGTGGCACCAAGGACGTGGAAGCCGCGTCGCTGATCCTCGAGCCGCTGATGCGCTTTGACGAGACCGGCGAACTGGTGCCCTGGCTGGTGGAAGAGGTGCCCACCGTCGAAAATGGCGGCGTGTCCGAAGATCTGACCCAGATCACCTACAAGATCACGCCGGGCATCACATGGTCGGATGGCACACCCTTCACGTCCGAGGACGTGGCCTTCACCTATGAATACTGCACGGCCGAAGGCGGCGGCTGCGCCCAAGGGTCGAAATTCGTCGGGATCGACAGCGTCGAGACGCCGGACGAAATGACCGTCGTGGTCAACTTCTCGAGCGCGACACCCTACCCCTATTCGGCCTTCAACGGAGCGGAAAGCCCGATCATCCAGGCCGCTCAATTCGCCGAGTGCCTTGGCCCGCGTGCGCCCGAGTGCACGGACGAGAACTTTGCCCCCATCGGCACCGGTCCCTTTGTCGTCACCGATTTCCGCACCAATGACGTGGTCGAACTGGTCGCAAACGAAAACTTCCGCGACCCGAACAAGCCTGCCTTTGCGACCGTCACGCTCAAGGGCGGCGGTGACGCCACCGCAGCCGGACGCGCCGTGATGGAAACGGGCGAATTCGACTATGCTTGGAACCTTCAGCTGGCCCCCGACGTGATCGAGCAGATGGAACAAGGCGGCATGGGTGTTCCCGTGGCTGGCTTCGGCACGCTGGTCGAGCGGATCATGCTGAACAACACCAACCCCGATCCATCCCTGTCGGCCGAAGAGCGTTCGGTGATCCGCCCCCACCCGTATCTGGGTGATCCGGCGGTCTACAACGCGCTTTCGATGGCGATCGACCGTCCGCTGCTGGTGGAAGTCGGTTACGGTCAGGCCGGTCGTGTGACCTGCAACTGGGTGCCCGCACCCGAAGCCTATGCCTCGACCTCGATGACCTGCGACACGCAGGACATTGAAGGCGCACGCGCGATGCTGGACGAGGCCGGCTACGTGGACACCGATGGCGACGGCATCCGCGAAACCCCCGATGGCGTGCCGATGGAAATGATGTTCCAAAGCTCGACCAACGACGTCCGTCAGGACTTTCAGGCGCTCATCAAAGAGTGGTGGGAACAGATCGGCTTGAGCGTCGAACTGCGCAACGTCGACAGCTCTGTCTTCTTCGGCGGTGACCCGGGCTCGCCCGACACCTTCCAGAAGTTCTACGCTGACGCGGAAATGTACGCCAACAACTTCCCCGGCACCGACCCGCAGGCCTATCTGGGCAACGGTCTTTGCGACGCGGCACCCCGTCCCGCCACACAGTGGCAGGGTGAGAACATCGCCCGTTTCTGCATGGAGGAATACGACGAGCTGCACGCAGAGCTGACGCAGACCGCCGATCTGGCAGAGCGTGGTCGCATCGCGAAAGAGCTGAATGACATGGCCGTCCAGAACGGCATGATGATTCCGCTGGTCGACCGTGGCCGTCTGTCCGCACATGCCAACAGCCTTGGTGGCGTCGTCCTGAACACATGGGACTCCGAGCTGTGGAACGTCGCGGACTGGTATCGCACCGGCGACAATCGCTGACCTGACAAGGCGGGCGGCCCTGGGGCCGTCCGCACCTCTTTTCCCAAGCTGCCTTTGCAGTTTCCCCCGCGAACCCATGAACCAAGGCGCCGGATATGCTGACCTATACCTTCCGCAGGCTGCTTCTTTCGATTCCGACGCTTTTGTTCATCGCGTTCGTCATCTTCATGCTGCTCGAACTCGCCCCCGGCGACCCGATGGGGCAGATGCCGCTGACCATCCCCGATGAGGTCAAACAAAGAATGCGCGAGGCGCTGGGGCTGGGCGAGCCGTGGTATATCCGCTTCGGTCTGTGGCTTTACCAGTTCTTCGTGGTCGAGCCGCAATACTGGATCGACAGCGCCTTCGGCACCAATTTCGCGGACGGCAAGCAACGCATCATCAGCTTCCAGTCCCGCTCGCCCGTCTTCGACACCATCGCGCAACGCCTGCCCCAGACGCTTTGGGTTGTGGGGATGTCCTATGTTGTCGGCGTGGCCATCGCCCTGCCCATCGGTATCATCAGTGCCTACCGGCAGTATTCCGTCTTCGATCAGGCGGGAACGTTCATCAGCATGATCGGTTTTTCGGTCCCGCCGTTCTTTTCGGGCGTGCTGGTCATCGTGATCTTCAGTGTGCAGCTGGGCTGGCTTCCGTCGATCTACGATACGACACATCAGGTCGTCGACTGGGAGACCTTCAAGTTCCAGCTCCGACAGATGATCATGCCGGTGATGGTTCTGGCGCTTCAGACCACGGCGCAGGTCAGCCGCTACATGCGCGCCTCCATGCTCGACAATCTGGGGCAGGACTATGTCCGCACCGCCCGCGCCAAGGGGATGAGCGAAAGCGTCGTCGTCCTGAAACACGTGGTCCGCAACTCGATGATCCCGGTCGTGACGGTGATCGCGCTTGGCCTTCCCGCGATCTTCGGCGGTGCGATCATCACCGAACAGATCTTCAAGGTGAACGGTCTGGGCCAGCTGCTGATCCTTGCCCTGCAGGGGGCCGATATTCCGATGGTCATGACGATCACCTTCCTGCTGGCCGTATTGATCGTCCTGATGAACCTGATCGCCGACGTGCTTTACGGCGTTCTCGACCCAAGGATCCGCTATGACTGATCGCGACATTCACGCCAGTGCCGACAACCTCGAAGTCGCGGGCAACCCGGTGGCCCCCATCCCGGCCGAAAAGACGCGCAGCCAGTGGCGCGACGTCTGGGACCAGTTCAAGACCCACAAGGGCGCGGTTCTGGGTCTCTTCTTTCTGGTGTTCATCACGCTTTTCTGCGTCGCCGGCCCGTGGATCTGGACTGTCGACCCCGGCGCTCTTGACGTGCGCAACAAAGATGTGCGCCCGATCTACACCGCGATCTGGGACAGCAATGCCAAGGTCAACTGGGCCCGGCCGATGGGCACGGACAATCTGGGCCGCGACCAGATGGCGAACCTGATGCAGGGTGGGCGGATCAGTCTAGCCGTGGGCTGGACCGCAATGATCCTCGCCATTCTGATCGGCACGCTGATCGGTGTCCTTGCAGGCTATTTCCGGGCTATCGACGGGCTTTTGATGCGGTTCACCGACCTCGTCCTCGCGCTGCCCCTGCTGCCGCTGTTGCTGGTGATGATGCTGCTGTTCCGCGATCCCCTGCGGGCGTCCTTCGGCCCGGAACAGGGCATCTTCATCCTTGTCGTGACCGGCATCGGCATCACCAGCTGGATGCAGACCGCGCGGATCGTGCGAGGCGACGTCATGGCCATCAAGGAACGTGAATTCGTGCTGGCCGCCCGGTCGATCGGCACGCCCGCGCGCCGGATGATCACCCGGCACATCCTGCCCAACGTGCTGTCCCCGATCATGGTCAGCGCGACGCTGGGGCTCGCTGTCGCGATCATCACCGAAAGCGCGCTGTCCTTTCTTGGCCTCGGCTTCCCGTCCGACTTTCCCACATGGGGCAAGATCCTGAACGACAGCGTCCCACGCATGACCAGATTTCCCGAACGCGTGATCCTGCCCGGCATGGCCATTTCCCTGACCGTGCTGAGCGTGAATTACATCGGTGACGGTTTGCGCGATGCGCTGGATCCGCGCATCCGCGGAATGTAGGGAACCATCCCCCGACGCGCGCATTAGGGTGCGTGAAAGGGATTTCCTGATATGGCGCAAGGCACACGCGACCTGACCTCCGGGCCGGTCTGGAGAGGTTTGGCCGTGATGACTGGTCCGATGATGCTGGGCATCCTTGCGACGATCCTCACCGGTCTGACAGATGCCTTCTTTCTTGGGCGTCTCGGTGGCGCACCGCTGGCCGCCGTGGGCTTCATCTACCCCGTCACGATGGCGATCACGTCCCTGTCCATCGGCCTGTCCGCGGGGGCCAATGCCGCCGTCAGCCAAGCCATCGGGCGGCGCGACGACGAGACGGCGACAGCGCGGATGGGCCTGCATGCGGTCCTTTACGGCACCGCGCTGGCCACCTTGGTCACGCTGGTATTCTGGGTCGGCCATCGCTGGCTTTTCGGTCTTCTGGGTGCCGGCGACGATGTCCTACCCGAGATCAGTGCCTATCTGCCGTGGTGGTGCCTGTCCTTCCCCTTCGTCGTGGCGATGATGTTGTCGAACGCACTGTTTCGCGCCCATGGCAACGCCAAGGTGGCGATGGTGGTCATGACCACCGTGGCGATCCTGAACATCGCGCTGACCCCTGCCCTGATCTTCGGGGTCTGGATCATCCCCGCACTCGAAACCGCCGGAGCCGGGATGGCGACGTTCATCGCCCGCGCCTTGGGCGGGGTGGTGGCGCTGTGGTGGGCGTTCCGGCAGGGCCTGCTGAGCCTTTCGTGCAATCCTTGGAAAGACATGTGGTATTCGGCAAGGGTGCTGGCCGAGGTCGGCGCACCTGCGGCGTTCTCGAACGCGATCAACCCTGCGGGCATGGCCGCGGTCACCGCTGCCGTCGCCGTGGTCAGCGAAGCGGCGGTGGGTGGCTTCGGGGCCGCCACGCGCATTCAAAGCCTCGCGCTCGTGCCGCTCTTGGCGCTGTCGGCCGGGATCGGCCCCGTGGTCGGGCAGAACTGGGGCGCGGGCCGGCAGGACAGGGCGGCACGCGGGTTTCAGGCGGCAGCGGCCTTCTGCATCGGCTACGGCCTGTTGGTCGGCGCAGTGCTGTTCACCTTTGCAGGTCAGCTTGGCCCACTGGTGGCCGGCGGGTCAGAGCCGGGAGAATTCGCCGCAACCTATCTGCGCGTCGTCGGTCTTTCGCTGTTCGGCTATGGCATCCTTGTCGTCGCCAATGCCGCGATGAACGCCCGCAGCCGAGCGCTCTGGTCGATGGGGCTGAGCCTTGGGCGCATCTTCCTGATCTACATCCCCGGCGCATGGCTGGGCGTGACGCTGGCGGATTACCTTGGCATCACGATCGCAGCAGCACTGGCCAACGTCGCCGCAGCGGCCGCTGCGGTCTGGGCGGCATGGATGGTCGGCCTGCTCCGCCCCGGCACCCTGCGAAAAACCTTCGACTAAAGCGTTCTCAATCGCTGCACGCGTTCCGCCTTTCGCTGATGTCTGAGGTTAAAGGCGGAACGCTTCAGTCTGGCACGTGCTTTTTGCGGATGCGCTGGACCAGCCACCAGACCAGCAACACGACCACCGGTGTCGCGATGGCGGCCATCACGGTCTTGGAGACGGCAAAGGCCTGTTCCAGCGGTCCGGTCAGGTAAAGCACCAGATTGACCGCGTAGTAACTGATCGCCACGACCGACAGCCCCTCGACCGTGCGCTGAAGGCGAAGTTGCAGATCGGCGCGGGTGTTCATGCTTTCCAGTAGCGTCTGGTTCTGGGCAGAGCGTTCCACATCGACCTTGGTGCGCAGCAGATCGCCCGCGCGGATCGCGCGGTCCGACATGTTCTTGAGCCGGGTCTGCGTGGACGCAACGGTCCGCATCGCCGGGTCGAACCGCCGCATCATGAACTCTGCAAAAGTCTGGCGACCAAGGAACCTTTCTTCGCGCATCACGCCGATGCGCTGGTTCACGATCGTCTCGTAGGCCCCCGTGGCGCCGAAGCGGAACGAGGACTGCGCGATCATGTTCTCAAGCTCTGCCGAGGTTTCCAGCAATGCCTGAAGCACCTCGGCGGGCTTGTTCAGGTCACCCGTCATCTGTTCGGACAGATCGTTCAGACGGTCGTCGATGCGTTTCATCTGCGGGTTGAGATCACGGGCCCGTTGCAGCCCCAGCATCGACATGGCCTTGTAGGTCTCGATCTCGCACAGGCGTTGCACGACACGCCCGATCCGCCGTTTGCCCGTCGCGGGGCGGGCGAAAACGGCAAAGCGCATGTGGCCGGCGCTGTCGATGCGGAAATCCCCCGCGATCACCAGATCGTCGTCCAGCACGCGTGAAATGGCGAGGCTTTCCGGCACGAACCAATCCTGCACCTTTTCGGGGATACCTTCGTCGCCTTCCGCAACCTCGATCCGGATCAGGGCCGACGTAATGCGCGTGGCAGGGGCTTCGGACAGCCAGTCTTGCGGGAAAACCTCGAAGGTCTTGCCATCGAAAGGTCGCGCCGACACGCCCTCGCCCAGAAGGGTGAATGTGACGAACTCGGTGTGGCTTTCCCATTTCAGGAAATACTTGCCCAGCTGACCCGAATAATGGGTCGCCCCCGGCTGGGGATGTGCTGCGCCATAACGGTCCAGCAAGGCGACCAGATGCGCCCTTTCCGCATCGCGGTCGCGGCCAGCGGCGTTCTCGGCGGGTTTCAGCGCCAGATAGACCGCCTTGGCCGGGGCTTTGAGCGCGGGGAAAGGCCGCGCGTGCAATTCGTTTGCCATGCGATAGCGCAGCGGGTGATCGGTCAGTGGCGACATGGCATTCCCATTCGGTTTCTGGGGAAACTAGCGCAATGCCACCGCAAGGGAAACAGAAATACCATTAACGGCAATGGGTTAGCGATATGCCGTGGTATACTGCCACAATCGATGGCGAAACAGGCCTGCCGTGCGGGGTCCAACAGCAGGTCGATGGACAGGGAAGGTTGCAGCGTGGCATGAAGCCCCATGAGCCGCCTGATCTTGTTCAACAAACCTTTCGATGTGCTGTCGCAGTTTACCGACGCGAAGTCGCCCACGCCGCGGCGGACGTTATCCGACTTCATCGACGTGCCGGGCGTCTATCCCGCCGGTCGCCTTGATCGTGACAGCGAAGGGCTTTTGATGCTGACGGACGACGGGCGCTTGCAGGCCCGGATCGCGGATCCGGCGCACAAGCTCGAAAAGACCTATCTGGTACAGGTGGAAGGCGACCCGAGGGACGCGGACCTTGCCCCGTTGCGCACCGGTGTGACGCTGAAGGACGGACCGACGCGGCCCGCCAGGGTCACGCTTATCGCGCCACCTGCCCTTTGGCACCGCGACCCGCCCGTCCGGTTCCGCAAATCCGTGCCCGACCGCTGGCTGTCGGTGACCATCAGCGAAGGGCGCAACAGGCAGGTGCGCCGGATGACCGCGCATATCGGGTTTCCGACGCTCAGGCTGGTCCGCTGGTCGGTGGGCGACTGGAATGTCGACGGGTTGACGCCGGGCGCATGGAAGGACGCATAAGCGCAGTTGCGACCCGCCACCTTGCGCAATCGTGAACGCCCCGATCGTCCCCTTGGCTTAACCTGCCACAAGGTAAGCCCCCCAACAGGAGAACCGCCATGACACGCATGACCGCCAAGGATTTCGATCAGGAACTGCTCGAACTTTATGACTTCTACGCCCACGGCAAGATCACCAAGCGCCAGTTTCTGGACCGCGCCGGCAAGTTCGCTGTCGGCGGAGTCACGGCAGCGGCACTGCTTGGCATGATGTCACCGAATTACGCATTGGCGGAACAGGTCTCGTTCAACGACCCCGACATCGTGCCGGAATACATCACATACCCTTCGCCGAACGGCCACGGCGAGGTGCGGGGCTACCTTGTGAAACCCGCAGAGGCGACCGGACCGATGCCAGCCGTTCTGGTGGTTCACGAAAACCGCGGGCTGAACCCCTACGTCGAAGACGTGGCGCGCAGGCTGGCCAAGGCAGGCTTCATGGCGCTGGCCCCCGACGGGCTGTCTTCTGTGGGCGGCTATCCGGGCAACGACGCGGAAGGACGAGAGCTTCAATCCGCGGTCGATGGCACCAGACTGATGAACGATTTCTTTGCCGGATTCGAATTCCTACTGGGCCATCCCGAAAGCACCGGCAAGGTGGGCGCCACGGGCTTTTGCTATGGCGGCGGCGTGGTCAACGCGCTGGCCGTGGCCTATCCGGAACTGGGTGCGGGTGTGCCGTTCTACGGGCGGCAGGCCGCTGCCGAGGACGTCCCCAAGATCGAAGCGCCGCTTTTGCTGCAATACGCGGGGCTGGACGACCGGATCAACGAAGGCTGGCCCGCGATGGAGGCCGCTTTGCAGGCCAACGACAAGGTCTACGAAGCCTATATCTATCCCGACGTGAACCACGGGTTCCACAACGACAGCACGCCGCGCTACGACGAGGCGGCGGCGGAACTGGCTTGGGACCGCACTCTGGACTGGTTCAACACCCACCTGTCCTGACCGCCGGACCGAATGCGAAAGGCCCCGCACTCAGTGCGGGGCCTTTCGTTTGCAAAGCGTGACTGTCAGATCAAAGGATCTTGGGCAGCAGTTCGTCCAGCGACTTTTTCGCGTCACCGTAGAACATCCGCGTGTTGTCCTTGTAGAACAGCGGGTTTTCGATCCCGGAATAACCCGTGCCCTGCCCACGCTTGGACACGAAGACCTGCTTGGCCTTCCACACCTCCAGCACCGGCATGCCTGCAATGGGGCTGTTGGGATCGTCCTGTGCGGCGGGGTTCACGATGTCGTTCGACCCGATGACGATGACGACGTCGGTGGACGGGAAATCGTCGTTGATCTCGTCCATCTCCATTACGATGTCGTAAGGCACCTTGGCCTCGGCCAGCAGCACGTTCATGTGCCCCGGCAGACGGCCCGCGACAGGGTGGATCGCAAAGCGCACCGTCTTGCCCCGCGCGCGCAGCTTGCGCGTCAGGTCGGCGACGGCCCCCTGCGCCTGTGCCACCGCCATGCCATACCCCGGTACGATGACGACACTGTCCGCTTCGTTCAGAGACATGGCGACACCGTCGCTGTCGATGGCGATCTGTTCGCCTTCAACCGCCATCTGCTCGCCCGAAGGGCCGCCGAAACCGCCGAGGATGACGCTGATGAAGCTGCGGTTCATCGCCTTGCACATGATGTAGGACAGGATCGCGCCGCTCGATCCGACCAGCGCGCCGACCACGATCAGAAGATCGTTGCCCAGCGAAAAGCCGATCGCTGCCGCAGCCCAGCCGGAGTAGCTGTTCAGCATCGACACGACGACGGGCATGTCGGCGCCGCCGATGCCCATGATGAGGTGGTAGCCGATGAAAAGCGCGGCAAGTGTCATCAGGAACAGCGGGAAGAACCCGCCGGTGTTGTAGTACCAGATCAGCGACAGCAGCGAGATCGCCACAGCGGCGATATTCAGCATGTGCCCGCCCTGCAGCTTCTTGGCGGCCGTGTCGACGCGCCCCGCCAGCTTGCCATAGGCGATGACCGACCCGGTGAAGGTCACCGCGCCGATAAAGACGCCAAGGAACAGCTCGACCCGCAGGATATTGATCTCGACGGTGGTTTTCTCGGCCACAAGGGCTGCGAAGCCACGGAAATCGAGCATCATTTCAGGGGTGGCAGAGAGCACGCGAACAAGCTCGATATGGGCGTTGAAGCCCACAAGCACCGCCGCCAGACCGACGAGGCTGTGCATCGCCGCGACCAGTTCGGGCATTTGCGTCATCTGCACGCGGGTTGCCAGCTGGTAGCCGATGGCCCCGCCGCTTGCAATCAGCAGCAGCGACAGAAGCCACAGGCCGGACCCCGGCCCGATCAGCGTGGCAAACACCGCCAGCCCCATGCCGACGATGCCGTACCAGACCGCGCGCTTGGCGCTTTCCTGACCCGACAGGCCGCCCAGCGACAGGATGAAGAGAACAGCGGCGACAACATAGGCCGCAGTGGTGAAACCGTAATCCATTATGCTCTCTCCTTCAGGATTTCTGGAACATGGCGAGCATGCGCCGGGTGACGAGGAAACCGCCGAAGATATTGATACCGGCCATGAAGACGGCCAGCGCCGACAGCAGGATCACCAGCCACGAGCCCGATCCGATCTGCATGAGCGCACCGAGGATGATGATCGAGGAAATCGCATTGGTGATCGCCATCAGCGGGGTGTGCAGCGAATGTGCGACGCCCCAGATCACCTGAAAGCCCACGAACACCGCCAGCACGAAGACGATGAAGTGCTGCATGAAGCTTGCCGGAGCGACAAGCCCGACCCCCAGCAGCAACGCACCGCCAACGGCCAGAAGCGTCACCTGATTACGGGTCTGCTGTTTGAACGCCGCCACTTCCTGCGCGCGCTTTTCGTCAGCCGTCAGCTCTTTGGGTGGGTCTTTCTTGGGCTGCGCCGCGATGGCCCGCACCTTGGGAGGTGGTGGTGGGAACGTGATCTCTCCCTTGTGGGTGGCCGTGGCCCCGCGGATCACGTCGTCCTCCATGTTGTGAACCGGCGTGCCGTCCTTTTCGGGCGTCAGGTCGGTCAGCATGTGGCGGACGTTCGTGGCGTAAAGCGTCGAGGCCTGCGCCGCCATGCGCGACGGGAAATCCGTGTAGCCCACGATGGTCACGCCGTTGTCGGTGACGATCTTTTCGTCCATGACCGTCAGCTTGCAGTTGCCGCCCTTTTCGGCTGCAAGGTCCACGATCACAGATCCGGGTTTCATGGCCTTGACCATGTCCTCGGTCCAAAGCTCGGGGGCTTCGCGGTTGGGGATCAGGGCCGTGGTGATGACGATGTCGATCTCGGGGGCCAGTTCGCGGAACTTGGCCAGTTGCGCTTCGCGGAATTCGGGGCTGGAAGGCTTGGCGTAGCCGCCGCTTTCGGACCCGTCCGTCTGCTCTTCGTCGAAGTCGAGATAGACGAATTCCGCGCCCATCGATTGCACCTGCTCGGCCACCTCGGGGCGCACGTCGAAGGCATAGGTGATCGCCCCCAGCGAGGTCGAGGTGCCGATGGCGGCAAGCCCCGCGACGCCCGCACCGACGATCAGCACCTTGGCGGGCGGCACCTTGCCTGCGGCAGTGACCTGCCCGGTGAAAAAGCGGCCAAAGTTATTGCCTGCCTCGATCACGGCGCGGTAGCCCGCGATATTCGCCATGGACGACAGCGCGTCCATCTTTTGGGCGCGGCTGATCCGCGGCACCATGTCCATTGCGATCACGGTGGCGCCCTTGGCGTTTGCGGCCTCCATCAGCGCGTCGTTCTGGCCCGGATAGAAGAACGAGATCAGCGTCTGCCCCTCGGTCAGGCGCTTGACCTCGGTGTCCGAAGGCGGGCGCACCTTGATGACGATCTCGCAGGCCTTGAACAGCGCGGCACCGGTCTTGACGACCTCGACCCCGGCCTCCTTGTAGGCGGCGTTGGGAAAGCCCGCCGCCTCGCCTGCGCCGCTTTCGATGACGCAGTCGTATCCAAGCTTTTGCAGGTCTCTGGCCGAGGCCGGAGTCATGGCGACCCGGTTCTCACCCTCGAATGTCTCTTTTGGTGCGCCGATCTTCATGGGCAGGCTCCTGTCACTTCGCCACGTTCCGATTCAGACCGAATTATCGTGCGAAAGATTGTTTCACAAGCAGATGGGTGGGCTTTCCGGTTCTTTGTCCGAAATGAAGTGACGCAAAGTCAGATCCAGCGCCTGACACGCGTCTTGTAATCGGCAAAGGATGGGCCGAAGGCTTTGGCCAGCCGCGCCTCTTCCGGCAGGATGAACCGGCGGGTGATGATCCACATGAAAACCGGCACGAGGATCAGCGCGAACGGCGCCTCGCGCCACAGCGCATAGCCCGCCAGAACCAGCGCGTCGCCCAGATAGATCGGGTTCCGGCTGAGACCGAAAATCCCGCTGTCCACCAGCGCCGACGGCTGCGTGTGCGGAATGGGCGAGGTGCGCCGCATCGCCATCTGCACCACGGCCACGACCATCAGTAAAAGCCCCAGAACGATCAGCGCCCCCCCCGGCACCCGAAGGGGGCGCAACGTGTCCGGCAGAACCGTGTCCAGTGCGACGGTCGCGAAAAGAAAGGCAAACAGCCAGACGGGAGGTATGTCGATCCATTTCATGAGCGCGACCATGCCCCCTTGTGCCGCCGGTGTCACGCGGTAGCCTGACCTGCGACAAAAAGGACAGTTATGAAAATCTACCTCGCCGGCCCCGACGTCTTCCTGCCCAATGCCGCCGAGGTTCTGGCCGCGAAATCCGCCCTCGTCCACGGGGCCGGCCTGACGCCGCTGGCACCCGGCGACGCACAGGTCGACCGCAGCCTGTCGCGCTTTGACCAAGGCTGCGCCATATCGGAGGTGGATGAAGGCCTGATGAACCGCGCCGATGCGGTCATCGCAAACCTGACGCCCTTTCGCGGGGTGTCGGCGGACCCCGGAACGGCCTTTGAGCTGGGTTACATGGCCGCACAGGGCAAGGCGGTCTTTGCCTATACCAACGACGCCCGCCCCCTGACCGACCGGATCAGGTCGGCGCTGGGGGCCGATGACGACGGATCAGGCCAGTTGCGCGACCGCGACGGCCTTGCGGTCGAAAACTTCGCGATGGCCGACAACCTCATGCTGCACGGCGGCGTGGCGCGGCGCGGGGCCACGCTGATTGTCCACGACGGCGGCGGACAGATCGCGGACCTTGGCGGTTTTACGCAGGCGTTGGTGCAGGTGGTCGCATGGCGCGACAGCCTGTGACCTAGCGTTCCTGCATCGCCTCGGACCCGCGATAAAGCGGCTTGGTCAGATACTGCAGCACTGTCTTTTCGCCGGTGTGCAACTCGACGCTGGCCTGCATCCCCGGACGGATCGAGATGGCCTGCTGCCGCGGGGTCAAGGTTTCGAGGTCGACGGCGACGGTGACGCGATAGTAGGGTTCGATATCGGGGCGGCTTTCGTCCTTGAACGTATCGGCCGAGACGAACTGCACCTCGCCCGGCAGGCTGCCATAGATCGTGTAGTCATAGGCCGACAGCTTGATCGTCGCCTCCTGCCCCGGAATGACGCCCGCCACGTCCGACGGCTTGACCTGCGCCTCGATGAACAGTTCGTCGCCCAGCGGGATGATCTGGAAAATCTCTTCGCCAGGACGGACGACACCGCCGATGGTGGTGACGGCAAGATTGTTCACGATGCCCCGCATCGGCGCGATGATCGTCGTGCGCTGCAACTGGTCGTTGGCCACACGCAGATCCTGCGCGACGGCGTTCAGCTCCTGCAGCGTTTCGGAGTAGTCGGATGCACGGTCGAGATCGACGCCCGTGACGATCTCGTTGTAGCGGATCTCGGCGTCGGCCTGCGCCTTGCGCGCCTTGGTCACCTCGATCAAGGCCACGATATCGCGGGTCAGCATGTCCTCCATCAGGTCGAGTTCAGTCTCGGTCTCGGCCTTGACGCGGGCGGCCCCTGAGACCTTGGCGTTGTAATCGCTCTGACGCGCGGTCAGCAGGGCCAACTCGCTGTTGACGATTTGGGGCGCATGCTCGGCCATGTCGGCTGGCACCATGAAATCGGTCTCGCCCGCCATTTCAGCCTCGAGCCGCAAGCGACGGATTTCCAGTGCGATCAACTGGTCCTGCAAATCGGCGACCGTCGTCGAGAACTGCGTATCGCGCAGACGGGCCAGCACGTCGCCCTGCTCGACGATATCCCCCTCGGCGACAAGCAGCTCGGACAGGATTCCGCCTTCGAGGTTCTGGATGATCTGCGGACGCGAAGCGCTGATCACCTCGCCCTCGGCCCGCACGATCTCGTCCAGCGGGGCGAACTTGGCCCAGACAAGAAAGAGCAGCAAAGTGGCCCCGACCAGATAGATCATCAGGCTGGGTCCGCGCATCTGGCGCTCGAATTCCATGTCCATGGTCGCCATCAGGATACCGCCTTTCGCTGGGTCATATGCGCCAGCACCTCGTCGCGCGGACCATCGACGGCAAGCCGCCCGTTCTGCAGGATCATCACGCGGTCGGTCAGTTCCATGATCGGCACACGGTGTGTCGCGATGATCGCCGTGCGCCCGTCCAGCCAGACCCGCAGGCGGTCCACCAGCGTCGTCTCGAGCGTGCTGTCCAGCGCCGCCGTCGGCTCGTCCAGCAGGCAGACCGACGGGTCCTGCAGCCACAACCGCGCCCAACCGATGGATTGGCGCTGACCGATGGACAGCCCCTCGCCCCCGTCATGGATGACAAGGTCCAACCCTTTGGGGTGGTTCGCCACGAAAGGCCCCAGCCCCGCGAAATCCAGCGCGGCCAGCAGCCGGTCGTCGTCGTTTTCCAGCAATGTCAGGTTCAGGTTGTCGCGCAGGGTCCCGGCGAACAGCCGCACCTCCTGGCTGAGAAATCCGATCGACCGGCGCAGGTCACGGGCCATGACCTGACCCATGTCGACACCATCGATCAGCACCCGACCCGACGTGGGCCGATGCAGCCCCGACAGGATCTTGAGCAGGGTCGATTTGCCCGATCCGTTCGCACCCAGCACGGCGATGCGCTGCCCCGGCTTGATCGAGAGTGCCGGAATGTCGATGGATGCCGAAGCTTCGGGGTCGTAGGCATAGGACATCTCGCGCAGCTCGAAGCCGCCTTTCAGCGTGTCACGACGCAGGTAACCGCGATCTTCCTCCACGTCCTGTTCGGCGTCGACCACGGCATCCAGCGCTTCCAGCGCCGCCTTGACGTTGGTCCAGCGCGACAGGATGCCCGCAAGACCGTTCAGCGGCCCAAGCGTGCGCGATGTCAGGATACCGATGGCGATGATCGTCCCGATGGTGAATTCGCCCGCGAAGACCATGTAGGCCCCTGCCACGACGGTTGACACATAGGTCGCCTGTTGAACCCCCTGCGCCCAGCTTGTCAGCGTGCTGGACAGCTTGCGCTGATCGGTGGACGCCAGCGACGACAGGGCGACAAGCTCGCTCCAGTCGCGGCGAAAGCGGCCTTCGCCGCGCTGCGACTTGATCGTGTCCGCGCCATAGATCGCCTCTTGCAGCAGACGTGACTGCTTGGTGCTGGCCCCCTGCGTGGCGTGGGTCAGTGCCATCATGCGCTTTTGCACAAAGAGGCTGGGCACCACCATCAGGATGCCGCCGATGAACAGGATCCAGACGATATTGCCACCGATGGACGCCACCAGTGCCAGAAAGAGGATGATGAAGGGAAGATCCGTCAAGGATCCGATGGTCGATGAGGTAAAGAACTCGCGGACCTGCGAAAAGTCGCGCATGGCGGCAAAGGTTTGGCTGGGCGACCGGTTCGGGTCCGCTTTCATGCCCAGAAGCCGCCCCATCAAAAGCGACTGCACCTTGAGCTCGATCCGGCGACCGGCGCTGTCCATCAGTCGCGCCCGGGCGATCCGCAGACAGGCTTCCATCAGCATGGCGACCCCTGCACCGATGGCCAGCACCCAGAGCGTCCGCGGGCGTCTGCGCCTGACCGGTGCCCAGCTGCGCTTTCAGCCCGTGGCTGTTCAACGCTTCGGTCACCCGCTCCAGTGACAACCCGTTCCGGGCCCGCGCGGCTTCCAAAAGGTCGGCGCGTTGCAGATCGACCCCCATCAACCCTGCGAAGACGGCGGCAAGCGTCGCGCGATCTTCCGTTTCGGCAGCAGATACGGCAGCTTGCGCGATCTCATCCTCGGACATCCTGGCCGGTTCGATCCGTGTCAGCTTGGCGCCCTTGGTCGCCTTTATGTCAAAGGCCAGTACAGGTCCGGTCATATCTTGTCTCCGTCCACCAGCACGCCGCGCAGGGCAGCTATTTCCATGGCCACACGGGCCACCTCAAAGCGCAGGCCCGCCGCTTCGCGTTCAGCCCTCAGCCTCGTCTCGAAGATCGACACCACATCGGCGACGCCGCGCTGACCTTCGCGTTGCTGCTGGGCGTAGGTTTCGAAGTTGCGTGCGGCCTCAACCGCCAGAACCTGCGACTCTTCGGCCTGTCGCTGCAACGAGGCCAACTGCCCCTGCAGCGCCTGCAACCTGCGGTCCGCATCCTCGCTTGCCTGACCCACACGGGCGGCGGCAGAGCGTTCGGTCTCTTGCGACGCCCGCATGGACGCCCCCGTGCCAAGCCCCAGCCCGGTACCGCCGAAGGTCGCACTGGCGTCGCCGCTTTGGTTCACCGAGCCCGTCAGGCCGGGCAAAAGTCCGGCCCGTTCCGCCGCAGCCTCTGCCACCGCGCGCGAGGCTTCGGCCTCGGCCCGCAGCACGGGCAAGGGCTTTGCCGTATATTCGGCAGTCATCGGCGAGGTGCCTTCGATCCCATCGAGCGGGGCCGCCGACATCGCGGCCAGTTCGGCCATCGCCGAGGCCGCGGTTTCCCTGTCCGATGCCATTTCGGCGCGCAACTGGTTGAGTTTCTGATTGACGATATCGGCTTCGACACGGCTGGAGACGCCGCCGCGCACACGCTCGCCCATCACGAAGGCATAGCGCTCCATCTGGGCCATAGCGTCCTGATTGACCTTGGCTTTCGCCAGCGACTGCTGCGCGGTGAGGTAGAGGTCGAGCCCTTGCTGCACCCGCCGGTTGCTGTCTTCTGCCAACAGGACAGCAGCCACTTCCACGTCTGCCCGTGCATAGTCCCTCTCGGCCTTGCGACGCCCATTGTCGAACAGGACGGCGTCGAGCACCAAAGACGACACCACATCACCAAGCGAGGTCAGCGACACGGTCGGCCCCAATGTCGGCAGCCAGTTGGTCGCCCGCGCCTCGGCCCGCAGGGTCGCCGCGCGCAATTCGGATTCGGCGGCACGGGCATTCGCCGCCAGAACCGCATCTGCCACGCGCGCATAGGGACCGTCGGTCAGGACCGACCGGCGGGCCAGAAGGCTTGTCATGATGTCGGAATTGGTCCCGTCTTCCATCGCAGGATCAAGTGCGGCTTGCGTGCCTGCCGCGAAAGGCTCTGCACTTCGGCTGACCTCCGGGTCGTTCTGCCATGGCATTGATGGCATCTGCGGAACACAGGCCGTCAAAGCCCATGCCGCGCCCACCACGCAAGCCCGTCTTACTCTACTCTGCCCACTTATCACCGCTGTCCCCGCGCGTTTATTATCGTCTTTGGGGATCAAAGCGCCGCTGCCTCAGCCGCGCTTTGACTGTCTTTCAAGTCCGCTCACATGACGGGGTTGTTAGGATTGAAGAGAATATCCTCATCGAGGATCAACTGGCCACCGTTGGTACCCACCTCGTAGACATCGTAAGTGCGTCCATCGATGACGGTTGATCCGGCGTTGGTAGCGTCCTCGGTCAACGTGATCCTGTCGTCGCTGCCACCGTGGATCACGAGGATATTGTCGTTGTCCGACATGGCTTCGAGATCGGCGGCAGACAGGGTAATCTCGCTATTCTCGGCAAAGTCCAAGTCAATCGCGCCAATGTTGAAACCATCCAAGGCGCCTGACGTCACATCGATTTTGGAACTTGAAACATCGTCGACCGCGAAAAGCGTGGAATTCGAGTTTCCGGCGGCATCCGTATCCGTCACGACGATGTGGCTTCCATCTGAAACCTTGTCGTCGTCGAAGTAGTAGCGCACATGCTCGTTGTTTTTCACGACATCGTAGGTCGTGCGCATCTGTGCGGCCTGATCGCCACCGTCCACATATTGGTGCAGCGTCACGCTGTCCGGCGATTCAACGGTATTGGCAATACCAACTTCGGACACGTCAGGGTTGATGTTGCCACCAGCCTTGTCTTCCCAATATCCGAGGGTATTCGGCGCATCGGGAATATCCGTGTCCACCTCGAAGGTATCGGTGATGGTCGCAACGTTCCCCGCGCGATCCGTCGCCATGATTTCGACGCCGCTTTCGTAGGTTCCCGTGGGGATTTCCGAAGCATCGAAACTGACCGTCCAGTTGCCCTGCGCGTCCACATCCGCCTCGCGGGTGGTCTTCTCGAACTTGACCATGACGGTCGAGCCTGCCTCGACCACGCCCGAAAAGCTGAGCCCTTGCGAAGCTTCTGCCGCGTTCACGATATCATCGCCAGCGACCTTGCCCGATGTGGACTCCAGACGGTTCACGTAGGTGTCGAACTCCACCATACCCGTGTCGCTGTCGACATTACCTGCGGCGTCCCGGGCCGTCACTTTCACTTCGTGCTTCTCTTCGATCCGGCCTTTCGGAAGGTCAGAGGCATCGTAGTCGAGCGACCATGTGCCGCTGTCATCTGCTTCGAAATGCCGGACTTTACCCAGAAAATCGACCGAGACCTGAGCGCCGGGGTCCACGGTGCCGGACAGGGTGACCCCATCCTCGCGTTCGACCATATTGACGACCGCGTCGGGCTTGGCACCCCCTGCATCCACGGTGCTCGTATCGACAGTGACGTCGATCTCGGTGTCGATGATGACCGTCCCGCTTGCGGTGGCCGTGTTGCCGGCGGCATCTGTGGAAACGGCGTTCACTGTCGCGTCATAATCGCCGGTAGGCACCTCATGGCGCGGGAAGGTCACTTCCCACTTGCCGTCGCCATCGGCCTGGACCGTATGCGTGTAGCTCCCCATCGTCACTTCGACGGATGCATTCGCCTCGGCCACGCCGTTCACATAGACGCCTTCCGGATGCTCTTGATGGTTGACCGTTCCATCGCCACCGGCCTTCGAGGTGTCGATCGTCAGAGACGTGACCGTATCGACGTGAACCGTATCCATGGTCGAGGCGGTGTTGCCGAACCGATCGGTCGCCTGCACCGTGATGTCCAGATCGTATTCGCCCTGTTCCAGATCGCCTGCGGGCACATCCACTGTCCAGGTCGTCCCCGTGACCGTGGCGTCGTAGCGACTGCCGGCGAAGCTGACGACAACGGAGGCACCCGCCTCGGTCGTGCCGGTCAGGACAACACCGTCGCTTTCCTCGTCGAAGTTGACGGTCCCGTCCGTCTCGACCGTCGAGGCGTCGAAGGTCACCGTGGTCGTCGTGTCCAGCACAAGGGTGTCGGTTGTCGTGGCGGTGCCGTCTTCGTTGGATACCGTGACCGTGACGTCGGATTCGTACTCGCCCCCCGGAACATCGGACTTTGGGAACGTGACCGTCCATTCGCCGTTCTCGTCGACCTCGATGTCCTGCTCTGCATCACCGATCGTGATGGTTCCGGTGGCACCGGGCGTTCCGGTGCCCGAAATATCGACGCCGTCATCATGGTCTTCTTCGTTCACCGTGTGACCGACCGATTTGACTCCTGATGTGATCGACACTTCAGGCCCCGTCTGATCAGAGTCCGAATTGCCCTCGCCCTCAGGATCGCCCTCGCCCTCAGGATCTTCCTCGTCGTCAGGATCGCCCTCGTCGTCATCGGGTGTGGGCCTGTCCGATTCTGTAGATACGTCGGGATCCGTCACACCGTCGCCATCGCTTGCAACAACGGGATCGGAGTTGTCGTCTCCCTCATCGCCTGCACCGCCGAGAAGAAGTGCGCCACCGGCGGCGGCAACGCCCGCACCCACACCGCCAAGACCGCTCATGCCGCTCAGCAAAGGCACGCCCAGCATCGTCGCATCCACACCGTCGTTCGTGACCCCGGCAATGGCCAGAGCCCCGTCATCCGTAAAGTAAAGCGCGTCGTCGGGGCTCCATTTTCCGAAGCTTTCCACGTCGGAGTATTGGGCCAGCAAAAGGTTGCCATCCCCCGCCAGAAGCTCGACCTCGGCAAGCTGGCCGGACGCCGACAGAAAGAGCCTGTTCAATGCTGTTCCGTCAGGGCCGAAGAAGCCTTCGATCGTCAGGACCTGGCCGTCGACCAGCGTGATCTGCAGAGCTTCACCGCTGCGCATGTAGGAAATGACACTGCTGCGTTGCAGATTGAGCGAGATGTCCTGCCCCGCTCCCGCGGCGAAGGAGTTGTTGGACGCTCCCGAAAAGGTGCCCGAGTTAACAGTGCCCGCACCATCGCGAGCAACGAAATCAATCGTTGACATAATACTACTCCGCCTCAATGCGCGCCCGATTTTTGTCCGGATCACGTCAGTTTTCTTTGAGAGGACAATACCGAAGCGAATCGGGGTCGCATAGACGAAAAATGACCCAAGGCGAAACCGTGGCTAAAATGCGGCGGGGTCGGAACGTTTTTTGGATTTAGTCTTCTTCGTCAGCGTGTTGTCCGGTGACTTCGCCATGCACCTTGAGGTTCAAAGCAGCCCCCAGAAGGATCAGAAAGGCCGTGATGTAGAGCCACAAGAGCATGCCGATCACCGCACCGATCGATCCGTAAACCTCGTTGTAGCGGCCGAAGTTGCCCAGATAGTAGGACAGTGCGGCACTCGCGATGATCCACAGAAAGATGGCTGTGCCCGCCCCGACCGTGAACCACCGCAGCCGCGCGCCCCGTTGATTGGGGCCAAAGCGGTAAAGCAGCGACAGGGCCGCATAAAGGACGGCCAGCGCCACCAGCCAACGCACCGCTTCCAGCAGGTTGGCAGAAAACTCGGTGATCGGCAGAAGACGAAGCACGAAGGGCGCGATAATGACAGCGAGCAAGGCCACGATAGCCAGCACGACCAGACAGAGTGTCAGCGTCAGCGCGACAACGACCTGTTTGAACCCGTTGCGCTGGGGGCATTGCGCAATCGCGTTCAGCCCGCCCATCAGCCCCGCCACACCGGCCCGCGCCGCCCATAGCGCGATGCCCAACGAGACGACCGATGTCCAACCCAGCGTATCCGTCCGCGCGTCAAGAAGGCGGGTCATCTGGTTGTTGAACAGGACAAAGGTTTCAGCCGGTATGATTTCCTCCATCACGGCCAGCTGTTCGACAACGACCTGCGGGTCGGCAACGAGCCCGAACAAAGAAATGATCGCGGCAATGGCCGGGAAGATCGCGAACATCCCGAAAAAGGCGACACCGGCGGCGATGACGCTGATGTAGCGTTCCGCCGCAGTGATCCAGACGTCCATGATGAAACGATAGGTGCGCAGGTAGATAGGGTCTTGCATGAAGGGCACGTCTCCCAGTTCACCGGCCTAGGTAGAACGACATCCAGCAAAAGGCCAGTGACCGGCAATCGCGCAAAACGGTATCGGCGGGGCGCACTGCTTGCATTGAACTCTGTGCCGGGTCAAAGACGCAGCTGCGCGTCAACCCCGAAAGGTATCAAGGATGCAAGACATCACGATGGAAGTGAACGAGCTTGCCGACCGCATCCACGAGATGCGGCAGGACAAGGACCGTCTGCTGGTCGCAGTGACGGGAGCCCCGGCAAGCGGCAAGTCGACACTGGCCGCCGAGGTCTCGCGGCGCCTGACCTTGCAGAAGGTGCCGAATACGCTGGTGCCGATGGACGGCTTTCACCTTGATAACGACATCCTTGATGCCCGCGACCTGCGTCAGCGCAAGGGCGCGCCGGAAACCTTTGACGTTCATGGATTCTTGCGCACCATCGCGGCGTTGCGGGCACAAGAGGACGTCGTGGTGCCCCGGTTCGACCGCACGCGGGATATCGCCATCGCGGGTGCCGTCCACGTGTCCCCGCGCACACCGGTGGTGCTGGTCGAGGGCAATTACCTGATGTTCGATGAAGACCCGTGGCGCGATCTGGCCAGCCAGTGGGATTTGACCGCACGCATCGCCACGCCGCTGCCGGAACTGCGCGCGCGACTGATCCAGCGCTGGCTGTCGCACAATTTCAGCCGTGCCGCAGCGACCCGCCGCGCCGAAAGCAACGACATCCCCAATGCCCACCGTGTCGCCGACAAAGCGCTCCCCTGCGACATGACGTTCGGGGCCGATGGCTAGGGTCATCACATCTGCGATTGAACAGTGGCACCCCGCCGCGCAAGAGGATAACCTGCCGGAACCATTGCACCAAACCGGAGCGCGCGTCCCGCGATGTCCCTGCCCCCGCTCGAAGACCTTGTCGCCTGCCACCAGTGCGACACGCTGCATTCCGCGCGCGTCATCGGGGACGGGCACATCGCAAGATGCGTCCGCTGCCATGCGGTTCTGCAGTCGTCTCGTCCTGCGGCCCTGATATCGGTTCTGGCCTTGGCCAGCACGGCGTTTATCCTGATGATCGCCGCGATTTCGTTTCCGTTTCTCGATCTTGACCTTCAGGGCAATTACAATGCGACCTCGGTCATCGGTGCCATTCTTGCCTTCAACACCGGCCGCGGCGTCCCACTGGCGATTGCGGTCGCGTTTTTCATCATCATTTTGCCGCTCATGCGGCTTTACGCGATCATTTACGCCATCGGCCCGCTCGCCCGTGGCGTCAAACCCCGCAAGTACGCAAGGCAGATGTTCCGACGACAAGAGCCTGCAAAAGGTCTGGGCGTGGCTTATCGCGGGGATCATCGCGTTCTTTCCGGCAAACATCTATCCGATGCTGCTGACCAACACGCTGATCGAACGATCCGAGTCGACGATCATCGGCGGCGTTATCGAATTGATGCAATACGGCAGCTACGGCATCGCCGCGATCGTCTTCGTGGCCTCGATCGTGATCCCCGTCGGCAAGTTCGTCGCGATCGGCTATCTTGCCGTGAGCGTCCACCGCAAGGATCGCAGGCGCATGCACCAGCGCCACAGGCTATACGAAGTGGTCGAGTTCATCGGGCGCTGGTCCATGATCGACGTCTTCGTCGTTGCAATCCTGTCGGCGCTTGTGCAACTCAACACCATCGCCTCGATCAACCCCGGGATCGCTGCGGTTTCATTCGCGTTGTCAGTGGTTTTCACGATGTTGTCGGCGCAAAGCTTCGACCCCCGGCTGATCTGGGACGCCGATAGGAAAGACACGCCATGACAAACACCCCTTCCCCTGCCGAGATGGAGGTGCGTCCGATGCGCGAGGGCATCCTGGCGCGGTTGTCTTTCGTCTGGATCGTGCCTGTCGTCGCACTGGTGATTTCGCTGGGCGTGGCGTGGCAGAATTTCACCTCGCGCGGGCCACTGATCGAAATCAGCTTCAGCAGCGCATCGGGGATCACCGCGGGTGAGACGGTCCTGAAATACCGGGATGTAACCGTCGGTCGGGTCGAGGACGTCAGCTTTGACGAAGGTCTTGGCGACGTGCTTGTGAATGTCCGTGTGAACAAGGATATCGCGCCCTATCTCGACGACGACGCGGTGTTCTGGGTCGTTCAGCCCAACGTGTCGCTGCGCGGGATTTCGGGTCTCGATACCGTCCTGTCGGGCGTCTACATCGCCGGCGACTGGGACAGAGAGGCCGATGTGGCGCAATCCCAGTTCATCGGCCTCGAAGACACGCCCGCGCTGGCCCCCAATCGTCCGGGCACGCAGATCACCCTGCGCGCGCGCAATGCAGAGGCCCTGTCCGAAGGCGTGCCGGTGCTGCACAAAGGGATCAGGGTGGGCTATATCGATCAACCGGAACTGGGCCCCGACGGCGAAAGCGTGATCTCCACGGCCTTCATCAACGCCCCCTACGACCGGTTGATCACCGACGAGACCCGGTTCTGGGCGACATCCGCCTTCAGCATCAACGTCAATACATCCGGGCTTTCGGTCGACGTGGCCTCTTTGGCGTCGCTTCTCGAAGGGGGCATCGAATTCGATACCGTCGTATCGGGCGGCGAGCCGCTGGGGGACGACCCCGTCTTCGATATCTTCGAGAACGCCACAGTCGCGTCGGAAAGCCTGTTCTCTGACCCCGATCTGCCGACCTTCGATCTCGCGGTCCTGTTCGATGGCACCATCGCGGGCCTGCGGCGCGGGTCAGAAGTGCGGTTCAAAGGCGTAAGGGTCGGTCAGGTCAACGAAATCTCGGCCGTCGTCGTCGATGATGCGAACGACCAGCTGGCCGTCGATCTGCGCGCCGTTCTCGGCGTCGAACCGGCCCGCATGGGCTTGCCCGAGGATGCCTCGGATGAAGAGGTCCGTGCGTTTTTCGACACGCTCGTGACCAACGGCCTGCGCGCGAGGCTTGTGACCGGCAGCCTTTTGTCGGGGGCCCTGACCGTCGAACTGCTGCAACTGGACGATGCTCCGGCCGTGGACTTCGACCCTGCGGGCGACCCCTACCCCGTGCTGCCCACGACGGACAATCTGATCACCGACGTGACGGCCACCGCCGAGGGCGTATTGCAACGAATCCAGTCACTTCCCATCGAAGACGTGTTCAACAGCGCCATCAACCTGATGAATGCCGTCGAGGACGTGGCGCGCAACGAAGACCTGCAGCAGGCACCCGGATCGCTTGTGGCCCTGCTTGACGAAGCGCGCGCACTGGTCGCCTCGGAGGATATACAGGCCATCCCCGCAGACCTGCGCGGGGTCATCTCTGGCGTGGGCAATATCGTCCTGAGCGCCGAAGAGGCCCAGCTGGTCACGCAACTCGATGCAGCCTTGTCCACCGCCAACGTGACACTGGCCAATGTCGCGCAGGGCACGGCCAACCTGCCCGCCCTGAGCGCCGAGGCCGAGGCGCTGCTGGCGAAGGTCAACGCCTTGCAACTCGCGGCCCTGTTGACGCAGACCGAGAACACCCTGAACGCCGCCGAAGTGCTGCTGAGCGGCGAAGACATGCAGGCCCTGCCCGGTGCCGTGAATGGCCTTCTGACCGAAGGCCAGACCACACTGGCCGAGGCGCGGGCGCTGATCGCATCTGACGACCTGCAGGCGATCCCCGGCGACATCCGTGGCGTGATCGCCAATGTCGACGGCATCGTACTGAGTGCCCAGGACGCGCAACTGGTCGCGCAACTGTCCGATACGCTGACCGCAGCCAATGCCGCGGCCACCAACGTGGCAGCCGGAACGGAAAACCTGTCCGCGCTCTCTGCCGAGGCGGAAGCGCTGATCGCCAAGCTGAACGCGCTCGAGGTGGAAAGCCTGCTGACCCAGACCGAGAACACCCTGAATTCCGTAGACGTCCTCGTGCGCGGCGAAGACATGCAGGCCCTGCCCGGCACGCTGAACGACCTTCTGGATCAGGCGAATGGAACGCTGGGCGAAGCACGCACGATCCTTGCCAGCGATGACCTGCAGAACCTGCCGGGCCAGTTGTCTGCCGTGATCGTCGATCTCAACGGGATCGTGGCCGATATCGCCGAAGCCGATCTGGTCGCACAGGTACAGACTGCGATCACCAACGCGAATGCCGCCATTTCCAACGTCAACGACGCGACAGCCGGACTGCCCGCCATTGCGGAGGAACTGCGCGCGCTGACGCAAACGGCGAACGAGCTGGAACTTCAGGCGCTGGTGGACCAGACGCAGGGCACGCTGTCGAGCATTCAGGCGATCATGGATCAGACCGAGACGCAGGCGCTGCCCGGTTCTGTCGCCGCGGCACTGGACGAGTTGCGCTTGCTTCTGGCTGACGTCAACGAAGGCGGAGCAATCGCCAATGTGAACGCGGCCCTTGCATCCGCCAATCAGGCCGCACAGGCGATCGAGACCGCAGCAGAAGGTCTGCCGGGCTTGTCGGACCGGGCTGCTGTGCTGTTCAACTCGGTCGACGGCGTCATCGCCACCTATGGGGCGGGCCAACGCTTCAACGCCGAAACGCTGGCCACGCTGCGCGACGTGCAGGCGGCTGCGGATGCGATTTCGAACCTCGCGCGCACCATTCAGCGCAATCCTTCATCCTTGCTCACGGGACGTTAAGTCATGATCCGATATCTAGGCATCGCCGCCGCACTGACCCTTGCCGCATGTTCCAGCTCATCAACCTTGCTGCAATACGCCCCAGCCCAGTCGGATCTTCGCCTGCGGGCCAATGTCAGTTCGGTCATGGTCCAGACGGTGACCCTGCCGTCCTATGCCGCCTCGGAAGAAATCGCCGTCGAGATCGAGCCGGGTATCATCGAGACCAGCAGCGACTTTCTCTGGGCCGATCAGCCCGAACGGGCCGTCACGCTGGCTCTGACGGCAAATCTCAACGACATTCTGGGTACGACCGTCGGTGCCGATCCATGGCCCTTTCCTGGCCTGCCCGACGCCGCCGTCGATGTGCGAATAAGCGAGATGGTCGCGGGCGCGGATGGCAACTTCCGTCTGACCGGCCAGTTCTACACGGGTGGCGATGGCATCGACTATCCGAACCGATCCGAACGCTTTGCAGTCGCAGTGCCGATCCTTGGCGAAGGCGTCACGGCCATTTCGGCGGCTCAGGCGCGCGCGATCGTGGCCTTATCCGAACGTATCGCCCGTAATCTGGGTCGGTGACGCCACACTCGGCCAGTGGCAGAGGGCGACCTTTGACGAAAGGCCACCAAGGCGTCATTCTTTGGTCAGAATACAGGCGTTCACTTCGTCTTGCGAAAGCAGGCAGGCAGGCATGATCAAGATCGAGGACATCAAGGGGAGCGTCGTCGCTCACCGTAACGACCGTATGGGCGCGCGGATCATCGCGATGCTGAACGCGCTGCGTGTGGCCAAAGACTATGACCTGTCTTTCACCTGCGGCTGGACAACCGGCGGCCGCACCAGTGAAGAGGTTCGCGACCCGACCAATATATTCACCCAAGACTACGTCGATGCGTTCTTCTTCGACAATGACATCCTCGGCCGCGTCTACGACGATCTGATCGACCTTTCCACGATCCAGAACGCGCCCGGTGATGGGCGTGACCGTGCTGCCGTGGGAGAACGAGGCCGAGGTCGCGGCCCGCCTGCCGCAGGGCCTTGAGCACATGCGGTTTTCGCCGCCCGTGGCCGAGACGATCCGCCAGATCGAAGAGGTCTTCGCGGGCAAGCGGCTGATCGCCTACCACATCCGGCGCGGCGACATCATCAGCGACCCGATCGCGTCGAACAAGCTGTGGCCCAACAAGTTCATCCCCCGCGAATTCTACGAAGTGCACCTGGAGCGCACGCTGGAAGACCCCGCCGCACAGGTTCTTGTGTTCTCGGACACTCCGGTCGAGGTCGAACGGCTCAAGGCGAAATCGGACCGGGTGCAGGGCATCACGGACCTGCTGGGCGAACGGGACTACACCTCGGGCGCGCGGGACTTTCTCGAACTTTACGCCATGAGCCGGTGCAAGCAGATCTACGGCCCGCCGTCGTCCGCGTTTTCACAGACAGCCATGACCATCGGCGGCTGCACGCTGGATGCGGTGCAGGATGCGCTGTCGCCCGAGGATCAGGGCTACGCGATGGACTTGATGACCGAACGGCTGGAAGCCAGGTCCGACCTGTTCCTGAACATGGGCGACGTGGGCCAGTGCCTGCACTTCCTGAACGAACATCTGGCCGGCAAGGGCGAAGGGGACCGCGCCAAGCGGATCATCCGCGCCTACATGGAGGACGGGCTGGACAAGTCCTTTGCCTATCAGCTTTTGTGCGAGCTCTCGGTCGAAGCGGGCGAGCTGGAATACTGCGAACGCGTGCGCGATCTGGCCTATGCCCGTCCGGTCTACGTGGACGACTCGATGGCCTATGCGAACACCTATTCGGCCATCTACCAGCTGACCCAAGGCAACTGGGCCACGGCGATGGCGCGTCTGCAGGCGGCGATCTGGTTCCGCCCGCTGGAGCCGATGGTGCATGGCGCGCTGAACCTCGGCCTGACCGCAGGTGTCGTCAATCCGCGTGATTTCTACCCCTTCGACACCAACCTGATCCGCGAAAAGGGTGCCGTGTTTCCCCCCGGCAAGAAGGCACTGGGGCAACTCAATGCCTTTGCGCCCAAGGGGCACGACCCGGACGACCGGTCTGCGTTTCACCCCGCTGGTGGAAGATCAAGGAAAAGCGCGAGGATTGCATCCGGCTTTTCGTCGATCTGGCGGCCACCGATCACGGCTTTGTCGAGCTTCATTTCATGACCGCCGACATGCTGCGCCGCAAGGACGCGCATATCGAGCTGGCGCTGGAGCAGATCGACAAGGGCATCGCACAGGGGCACGGGCACCAGCGGATGATGACCACGAAGGCCCGCATCCTGATGCTTCTGGGCCGCGCGGAGGAGGCACAGGCCCTTTATGAGAACATCGTGGACTGGGGTCAGGGAACCGAGCACACGCACGTGGAAATCTACCGCCAGTTCAAAGCGCTGGGTCAGGTCGATACCGCCAAAACGCTGACCGGCCGCAGCATCTACGACTTCGACACGGTCAGGGAGATGGCCGGTGATTAACAGCCTTGTCACGCGGGTCAGCCCCGCACCCGGCCCGCGCATCATCTGGCTGGACCTTGCGCGCACGGCGGCCATCGTCGCGATGGTCGTGTTTCACTTCTGCTTCGATCTGGCCATGTTCGGGTTGATCCCATGGGAGGCGGTGCAAACCGGGTTCCTGCGGATGCTTGCCGTTTGCACGGCGGCATCCTTTCTGTTTCTGGCGGGCGTCGGGCTGGTCGTGGCCCACGGGCGCGGTATTCGCTGGCCCTCGGTCTGGCGGCGCTTCGCGATCCTTGCGGGGGCCGCGGCTGTCATCACACTCGCCACCTATGTGACCCAGCCGCAGGCCTTCATCTTTTTCGGCATCCTGCATTCCATCGCCGTGGCGTCGATCCTCGGGCTTGCGTTTCTGCGTCTGCCGGTGCTGGCCGTGCTGGCCGCCAGCGGCTTTGTTGTCTGGCTGCATTTCAACGTCGCATGGCCTGCCTTTGATCACCCGGCCCTGATCTGGCTGGGGCTGGGCACCTACATTCCGCGCACGCTGGATTTCGAACCGGTCTTCCCGTGGTTCGGGGCGGCGCTGGCGGGCATTGCCTTCGGCCAGATCGCGTCACGGCTAAGATGGTTCACGGCAGGCCCCGTCACAGGCGCGGTCAAGTGGCTCTGCTGGCCGGGGCAGCAAAGCCTCAAGATCTACCTCATCCATCAGCCTGTGCTGGTGTCTTTGGTGTGGCTCTGGGTGACGCTGACCTGATATTCCAGATCAGAAGGCCGATCACCGTCAGCGCACCTGCGACGTTGACCCAGATCAGGCCCGGCCACATCGCAGCCGTCCCCGCCGCGAAACACAGAATACGGACGATCCAGCCAAAGGGCCGTTCCATGCAGCCCTGCAGCCCGGCCGACAACGCGTAGACGCCGACCACGGCAAAGCCGAAAACCTGCAGCATCGCGGGCAGGTCGCCTGACAGGAACGGCGTATAGGCAAAAAGGACCGGCACGATGTAAAGCCCCTTGGCCAGCTTCCAACTGGCCACGCCGGTCGCCATGGCAGGCGACTTGGCGATGGCCGCCGCAGTGAATGCCGCAAGAGCGACAGGCGGCGTCACGTTACTGTCCTGCGACAGCCAGAAGACGATCATATGCGCCGACAACACCGCGGCCGTCGCGACGGTTGCAGGCACGACCTGATCGCGCAGCGGGGCCGCGATCTCAAGCGGCAGATTGCGGATGACCGCCGCGGCCTCGGCCTGTGGCATGGGGTCGTCCAGCGCCGTCATCAGCTCTGGCGCACCCAGCATCAGGACGGCTTTGCCCCCCTCGCCCAGCGAACCTGCGGCCAGTTGCTGGATCACGAACTGGTCCGAGATCATGCCCGCCAGTGCAGGCGCGGACAGCGTGGCCAGAACGATATAGGCGGCCGTCACCGGCAGGCCCATGCCAAGCACAAGGCTGGCCAAGGCGATCAGCACGATCGCGATCAGGATATTGCCCCCCGCCCAGTCCGAGATCATCAGGCTGAAGGTATTGCCGATCCCCGCCGTGGCGATGACGTTCACGATCAGCCCCACCGACACAAGCAGGACCGCTGTCAGGATCATGCTGCGTGTGCCCATCGCAAGCGCCTCGAAGACCGCCCTCGGACCCATCGGATTTTGTGTCAGCCAGCTTGACCCGATGACCGCAAGGATGCCGAAAATCGCGGCATAGGTCGGAGTGAAACCGGAGACCAGCATCCCGACAAGAAGACCGATCGGGATGAAGAACGACGCCCCGCCCTGCCTGAAAGCACTGCCAAGTGTCTGACCTTCCGATGGCATCGGCGGCAGGTTCTGCCGCTGCGCCTCGATCCGCACGAAAAAGGCGACAGACAGGAAGTAAAGCAGCGCAGGCAGGGCCGCGACGGCCACGATCCGCTCGTAGGGGATCTGGGTGAAGCTGGCCATCACGAAGGCCCCCGCCCCCATGATCGGCGGCATCAGTTGCCCGCCAGTGGATGCGGCGGCCTCGACACCGCCCGCGAACTTGGGCTTGAACCCCGCCCGCTTCATCAGGGGAATGGTGATGACGCCTGTCGATGCCGTGTTGGCCACGGCAGAGCCCGAAATCGTGCCGGTCAGGCCAGAGGCGATGATCGCCACGATGCCCGGCCCGCCCACCAGCTTGCCAGCCACCGCACGGGCCAGATTGATCACGAAGTCCCCGGCGCCCGACCGCAGCAGGAAGGCACCGAAGATGATGAACAGGAACACATAGGTCGACGAGATCCGGGCAATGGACCCGAACATCGCATCGTCACCGAAGATCGACCGGAAGGTGACCGTCTCGATCGTCAGTCCGGGAAAGCCGAAGACGCCGTCGATGAACTGCCCCCACCACGCCACGTAGGTCAGTGACAGCACGATGAGCGCGGGGATGATGATGCCTGCCACGCGGCGGGTGAATTCGATGGCCCCGGCGATGCAGATGGCAGCCGCAAGCCAGTCCGCGCCTGACAGCTTGACACCCCGGCTATAGATCGCGTTCTCGTTCAGGACCAGCCACATGGCCGACACCGCGACGGCCAGCCCCAGAACAGTATCCAGCACGAACAAAGCCTTGGAAGACTTTACCGCCCCCGCCTGCGATGCCGGGTAATAGACGGCGCAAAGAAAGGCAAAGCAGGCAAAGTGATAGGCGTTGCGCTCCAGCTCGGACAGCATCGGATCGTAGGCCAGATAAAGATGGGACGCCGCGACGAAGGCACAAAAGATGCTCAGGGTGACGGCCACGGCGGGTGAAAAGCGCCGCCAGACCACCGGATCGTCATTGGACGACGGAACTGTCGGCATGGTGGATGCGTGCATGGAACTGCCTTTTGCGGTGCGAAAAGGCGCCGCGCAGCGCAGGCTGCGCGGCGAAGGGGCCGACCCCGTGTTCAGGCCGGCCTTCTGATCTTACTGCGCGATCAGGCGTTCGGGAATATCGACGCCGACCTCTTCGTAGTAGCGCTGCGCGCCGGGGTGCAGCGGCAGGGGCAGACCCGCGATGGCCTGTTCGATCGCCATCGCCTGCGTCGCCGGGTGGATCGCCTGCAGGAAGGGCAGATTCTCGTAGATCGTCTTGGTGATCAGGTAGACGTCCTCTTCCGCGAGATCGGCACTGGTGGCCAGAAAGTTCGGCTGCGCGATCGTCGTGACGTCTTCCTCCTGCCCCGGATAGGTGCCGGCAGGGATAAGGTATTCGGTCCACAACTCGCGTTCGCCATCCGCAGCGGCTTGCTGTTCGGACGTGAAGGACAGCAAGGTCACGTCATCTCCAGCCGTGGCCATAAGCTGCGTAATGGCACCCACGGGCACACCTGCGGGTGTGCTGATCCCGGCGACCTGCCCGTTCTGTAGCGCCTCTGCCGCGGGACCATAACCGCCGTAGACAAGGTCGTAATCGGCTTCGATATCCACGCCCAACCCGTCCAGAATCGCCGCGTTCGACCCGATGGTGCCCGAGTTCTGCGCGCCCAGCGCCATCGCCTCGCCCTTGAGGTCGACCATCGCCTGAATGGTGCCGTCACCGGCCATATCCGAGGCCACGACGAAATGCTCGACGTTCTGCCACAGCATCGTCACCGAGCGCAGGCTTTCCTGCGGTCCGACCTCTTCCAGAGGGCCGGTGCCGCTGGAGGCATAAAAGCCGTAAAGGCCCTGAAGGATGGCAAACTGCGCTTCGCCTTCGCGCAGCAGGCGCACGTTCTCGCCCGACCCTGCAGAAGAGATTGCGGACATGCCGATATTCTCGCTCGGCTCCAGCTTGACCTTGGCCAGCGTGGCCAGCGCCACGCCCACCGGATAATAGGTGCCCCCCGTCGAGGCCGTGGCCA
>JAIVHI010000163.1 GCA_020201155.1 Loktanella sp.
CGGCTCACCCTCTGCATGCAGCGCGAAGCCGACGTGCAGCCATGTGTGATAATCCGAGTCCGGGTCGATGTAGCACAATAGTTCCGCGATCTGTTCTGACGTGGCGCGACTGGCCACCGCGGCGCGGCCTGTCTGTCGGGCCTTAGGTGTCGCCTTGGGCTTAGGTGGGTCCAAAACATCCACCAGCGCGCCAACCTCTGCCTTGCCGTAGGTCCGACCGGTGCCGTCGTGACGCACGACCATCTCATCAATCCGGCCTACCTTGTCGGGCTTGCGCCACGCCACGCCACCGGCCAGCCGCATCAAGCCGGATCGGGACTTGGGGGCCGGGTCCGCGTCCAGTGCGGCGATCATCCGGCGCATGAACCCTTCGGCATCCGTGCCGGTCAGCGTATCGGACAAGAGCCACCACGCATGCCACCGCTCATAGGGTGCCGTGCCTGTCCTCACCCAGAACGTCGGCAGGAAATCCAGCTGGGTCAGTTTGGCCCGCGCGGCGTCGGCGGCACCTTCGGCGTCGAAGTCCAGCCACAACCACCGAGACTGGACGACGTGGCCTTTATTCGCGCGACTGCGCGCCGGTGCGTTGTGGCGCAGCCCGGCGCCGACATAGAGTCCCCAACCGTCTGCCCCTTGGTTCGTCAACCAGGCGGCGGTCTCCGCGATCTCTGCGACCGTGACGTGACGCGCCAGAGGGGCCTTGCCGGCGTTCTTGTCGGGCCAGATGCAAGCCACTTCCAGCTGGTGCCGGGGAAGGTCCGCATAAGGCGCGAACAGGTCGCGCAACATCGCGTCCAGTGCAGTGCGATTAGGAATGAGGTGTGGTTTTTTGTCCATTGGCATGACTGCCCCCGATAAACCGGGTGCATGACTCTTGCCGTGCGTATCGCTTTGACATAGAATCTACCCAGCTATTGATCTGAAAAGGCCCCTTCATGTTTGGCGACGTGGGGGTCTTTTCTATTTCAGGGGCTTTGCAGCCCCCGGCGAATGGTCTCACGATAGTGTGGACGCGCGCCCTTTGTCCACAAGATCTCGCTCATGGGCATAGGCCGCACTGCGGACAGACCGCACTTTTCTGGCCGTCCAAGCCGCCTCACCCGCCTTCCCAATCATTCTCGATCATCGGGCCATGGCCGCTTTGAACAGTTCGCGGCCCTCCTCTGTCTCGACGACCTTGCCGTAAGCGATCTCGAAACTGCACCCGTCCTGCTGGGCGCGATCTGTCGCCATTTTGGCCAGCAAGGATTCGGACGCATCCGCCACGATCGCGGTCGGCGTTCGATCGGTAGGGCGTCCAGCTGCGCTGCGCTGTTTCGAGATTCCTGCCATTTCAGCGTTGGCGGCGGTCTGCATGGCGCGATACATCGCGCGCCCGTCCGGGCTTTCTGCCACTGCCAGATAGCTTTGTTCATAGGTCTGGCCGGGCGTCTGGGCCTTGCGGGCGAGATAATCTAAGCCGCTCGCCCAAGTCGCGGCGTCAGCATATTGCGGCATTTCTGCCCGCGCGGCTTTCGCCAAGTTGGTGGCAAAGTTGGCATCCATTGTGGTGTCTCCTGTGGATGGTGTGGCCGGGGGCTGCGTGGTTGTCGGCGCGGGATCCGCGACCATGATCTTTTTGACGGCAGGCAGGCCAAAGACGACGGGCCGTCTCATGCGGCTGCATCCTGCTGTCGGCCCGCATGGTCCGCCAACGGGCGGCGGCTTCGGGGTTCTGACCGTTGGATCCGCAATGCGTGGTGGAAGGTCGGCGCGTGGAACATCATCGCACCGTGCAGGGCGTCTGGGCTGCCATGACGTAGACGCGCGGGCGCTTCGTCACCGGCGGCGAGGAAGTGCGCCACCGCTTCCCTACCGTGATCCACGAAGGCGCTATGTGCTTCGCCCAATGCGACCAAAGCGGCGTCGATCCTTGCGGCCGCATCGCTACGAGCATCGAGGGCTTGCTGGGCCTTGTCCCGCTCGATCTGGGCGGCCTTCGCTGCCTCATCGGCTTCGGCCTGTTCGAGACGGTGCTGGGCTTCGCGGGTCGCGCCTTCCAGTGCGTCCAGCACGTCGCGGTGGGCTGTCACCTGGCGGGCGGTGCTGCCTACGTCGCCACCATTAAAAGCGGCTTCTGTCGCCAGCTTCTGGGCGTCCTGTAGGGCTTGCTTGGCTGTCTCAGTGCTTTCGGCCAGTGCGGCCAGCTTATCGCGCCAGTGCGCGCTTGTTTGGTCATTCTTCGGCATGATTCAAATGCTCCATAAGGGCCGTGGCGAACGCCAAAGGGCCGTCAGTTTCGTAAAGGTTAATGACACGCTGGATCTCCTCGATCGGCAGGCGCTGGGCTGCATCCCTGATAGGGTTCGGGGCGCGCGCTGCGGTCAGGCGGTCAACGCGTTCCTGTAGAACGTCGAGATGTTTTTTACCGGCCAAGGTTGCCACCCGCTTCCAGCGACTCGATTGCCTTTTCCAGCTTCACGATCCGTTCTTCCTGCGCTTCCATTTCGGCTGTCTTTGCGAGGACTTGAAGGGCGTAGACGGCGCGTGAAAGATCGCTGGACTCCACATCGCCAACGGCGGCACGACGATAAACGCGGGCCAATTCTTGGCGGGCATCACGGATGGTTTTCAGGGCGCGCGCGGGCCTGCCCCAACCCGGAAAGCGAGGTGGGCGATCGGGCCCCTGCGGCAAGCCGGTTGTTTGCGGCTGCGCTGGCAGGATTTCCAATTTAGGGCGGCGATCTGGCATCGTGATCCTGTTCCGTGAGGTGCGGGCCGGGGCATGACGTTCC
>JAIVHI010000229.1 GCA_020201155.1 Loktanella sp.
AGGGCGGGAAGCAGCCGTTCGCTGCGACTGCGAATTTTCTTGGACCGAACGGTGGAAGCTGACATTCAGCTCCAGATTTCTATCCGTGGCTCAGCTTCTGGACTCGTGCGCTATAAGTCTCCCCTATGCACTAAAGTACATGAACCCCGACGGGGGCCGGAGACAAATAAGGCGTTATTTAATGACCGACAAATACTATCGCACAGCCGGAGCCGGTGGCCGCTCACACCTTGACGCAGGCTCGCGCATTACAGGGGATCTTTATTTTCCCGGCACGGTCGAATTGCCAGGGCATATCAAGGGCCGTGTAGAAGCATCGACCGTCGTCATTGAGGAAACTGGAGACGTCGAGGGAGAAATATACGCTGCCAACGTTTCTATTCGGGGGCGGTTTTCCGGGAAGATTGTGGGCGGCAACGTAACTCTATACGCCACTGCGCAGGTGATCGGCAAAATCACGTATCAGAGCCTTGGCATCGAGAGTGGCGCGGTGGTTGTAGCAAAGTGCCGACGCCAAGAATATACCTGACCGACCGCCAAAATAGCAGCCAATCCTGACTGTATTCGAATGGGGCCAAGAGAGGCGATGGTCTGTTGATCAGGACCAAGCGATGAGCCAGTTTATGCAGCCATGGCCTGTGAGCCCGCCCGATAGCGACCCGATGGTTTGTCAGTTCATCGCCTCTCGTCAGATTTTTGTGACCACCTTCCGACCGCGGGAGATGAAGAGCTTCGACAGAACGACAATAAGAGCAAAGGCCAGAAAACCCAGATAGCGTTCGTATGCCCCGTCGATGTCGTCTGGCAGGAAAAAGAAGATCGGCGCGGAGACGGCCCAAACCACTGCAATAGCAAGCAGCAAGCGACGGTAGATGTTACCCGCCTTGGCAGCACCTTTGGCCATCAACAACGCTATTGCCGTCACCAGAGCGCCGATCGCATAGACGAGATAGACGTGGATAACGACGCCCTCGGAATCGTTGTCGCCATATTCGTTTCGGGCACCGACGAGGAATACGACCAAACCCAAAATTGCAAGGCAGACAATGGCGACGCTCCAGCGCCATCCCCCCAAGTGAACATGTGCGGCCAGCAGGGCCGTTGCGATGATCGATCCCGAGAAAAAATAAATCCCGACATCAACGATGAGTTCGTATTCTCCCGCAGCAAGGTCACTGATCGTGTCGGACACCCAGTCGTGATTGGGCACAACAATATCGGCGATGTAGATGCAAATCGCAAAAACGAAACATCCGAAAATTGCAAAACTGCCGAGTGCAATCATTAACGTGGGTTGTTCCTCAACCGCTGGCAATGCGTTTTCTTCAACCATTCTCTTTCCTCGTGCCTGTACTTTCGGTATCGGGATCGACGACTCCTAATCAGGGTTGTCCCGGTATTGCTGTCGATGCGGCAAAGTCCGTCGCGGGGGCGAGCATTGAAGTTTTGAACAGTGTCAAGCCAGCGTGGGGGTTTCGTATTGCAAAATCTCACTGACCAAGCCTCAAGAAGCTTGGTCAGCGAAAATGAAATCTCCGGTTAATCAGTCTTCAGGCGTGTCTTGGTTCCGACCCGGCTCCACGGCGATGAACGATCCATTTCCGCCACGATTGATGCGCAGCAGAAGGGGGCGCTCGTCCTCGCGCGCCGCAGCCCAGGCGCGTGACAGGTCGTTGACCGAGCCGATGTCCTCACCGCCTGCGGTCAGAATGACATCACCGCGCATGAGGCCAGCGTCAGCCGCAGCCGTGCCGGGTTCGACACTTTGGATCATGATGGCTTCACCCTCCTCGAGGCCCAAGTTGCGACGAACCAGTTCGGGGACCGGTGAGACGGCCACACCCAAAGGTTCACCATCATCTGCGGGCACAGTATTTTCTGTCTGCCGGTCGGCATTGCGTTCTGCCAGCGTCAGCACGATTTCGATCTGCTCTCCGTCTCGGGATATCGTGACGGGCACTTCTGAACCGGGCGCAAGGCCCGCCACAATGCGGGACACCTTTCTCGGATCCTCGGCAGCTTCGCCGTCAACGGACAAAATTACGTCGCCTTCTTCAATGCCTGCGGCTTCGGCGGGTGCTCCCGGTTCGACACCCGTGACGATGGCTCCGTCCGTGCCATCAAGGCCCAATGCACGCGCAAGGGCATCGTCGAGACCTTGCAACGATACACCGATGAACCCACGCTCGACTGCGCCGGTGTCGATCAACTGGCGAACCACATCCTGTGCCATGTTGGAGGGTACGGCAAAGCCGATGCCCACATTGCCACCACCGGGAGAGAAGATCGCCGTGTTGACGCCAATCACCTGACCCGAGCCGTTGAACAGCGGGCCGCCGGAATTGCCGGAATTGATCGAGGCATCCGTCTGGAGGAACGCATCATAGGGTCCGGCACCAATGACACGCGAGGTAGCCGACAAGACGCCAACCGTGACGGTGCCGCCCAACCCGAACGGGCTGCCGATAGCGATCGTCCATGCGCCCGGCTCCATGGCATCGCTGTCGCCCCATGGGGCCACGGCGATCTCGGATACATCGTCCACTTGAAGAACCGCAATGTCGGTCGCAGGGTCGGTCCCGACCAGTGTCACCGGGCGTGACGTACCGTCGGAAAGAACGATCTCGATCTCCGATGCGCCTTCGATGACGTGGTTGTTGGTTACGATGTAACCGTCTTCACTGATCATGAAGCCGGAGCCTCCGGCGACGACTTCTCGCTGTGGCGCCTCTTGCCCCGGCATCGCTCCGAAAGGCCCCGGCATCGGCATGCCGTCGGGCATGGCCTGACTGGGCGGTGCTACGCCACGCGCGGTAATGCCGACGACTGACGGACTCAGTTCAGCTACAATGCCTGTGAAATCCTGCGGTGGTGTGAAATTGGCCTCCTGCGCCAGTGCTGGCGCGACGGGGCTGGTCAAACAGGCCGTCAAGGCCAAGGCTGACACGGCGTGATACAACTTGCGGATGGTCATGATCTTGCTCCGTTCGGATTCTGGGGCTGTCTGAACCGAACCGGACCCTGCGGATCACACACCGCTTCTCTGAAGATCCAGTGTGACTGCGCGTCCGGCCGACATTGAAGTCACTCGATGGATCAACAGCCGGCAGGTCGATTGGTTCCGGGCGCGAAGTCACCGGCAAGCAGGGGCCGTGCCGGGCCCGTTGCACTGATCGCTGCCGTTATTGGATGACCTTCACCTCGGGTTGCAGAACGCCGTTTAATTGACCTTTCGGGATGCAGTCGCCGCCGGTCTAATCGCTTCCAGACTATGACGTGGAGTTGGCCGGGCATCGCCACCTTCGGGCACTGGGTCTGTCCGGCCTTCCCTTCTGAGAACGGCAGATACCTTGTTGTCGTTTCTGCGCTCCTGAAGAACTGAACCCGGCTCAGATTTCCGCAAGGCTGATCTGGTTTTCTGAAGGATTGCGGGGCGACGTTCCTGAAGCGCCATATTTTCTGGTCATTCGTATGTCGGGTACATAGGGTTTTGATATTTGAAACTCATCAGACGTGGAAAATTCTTTGACCGACATCCAAACTGACGGGCCCGAATGGGCATACGAAGACCTGCGCCTCGCCATCGATGCAGCGGGCGTTGCCCTGTGGTCGTGGAATGTCGACACCGACCGGCTGGTCATGGACCGGCGCGGCTTCGAGCTATGGGACGTACCTCAAGAGCCTGATGTAACCTTTGAATTGCTTTCCGAGAAGATTCATCCGGACGATCGCGACCGGGTGAGAGCGGCATTCAACGCCACGCGGGCCTTGGTGGGGCCATACGAGATCGACTTCCGCACGCTGTTCGGATCCGAGATCAGGTGGATCTCGGCTCGGGGTCAGGGGGACGATGTGGGCATCCGCCGGCGGAACATGACGGGCATTTTCCTGGACATTACCGGGCGCAAGCAGGCGGAAGAAGGCCACGAGCTGCTTGCGGGAGAGATGAGTCATCGGGTGAAGAACCTTCTGGCGATCGCTTCGGGTCTCACGAAGCTGACGTCACGATCCGCGACCTCGGCCGAGGACATGTCGAAACAGCTTATGCATCGTCTGACTGCGCTCGATCGCGCGCACGACCTTGTCCGCCCGCTTCCGGGCGACCACGGCAAGACGGCCCTGCTTGGCGATATCTTCACGGTCCTGCTGGCTCCTTATGACGATGACGGTGCGTTCGAGGGGCGGATTCGGGTCGCGGTCCCTCGCATGGGGGTCGGAGAGAACACGGCGACGTCTTTGGCGCTGGTCGTGCACGAGCTGGCAACCAACGCTGTCAAATATGGTGCACTTTCGGTGAACGACGGCACGCTCGACATCACAGGCTGCGTCGAAGACGAAAATGTGCGGATCGTCTGGACGGAACAGGGTGGCCCGAAAATCGCCGAGCCGGTGGAACCGAATGGATATGGAAGCCGCCTCGTGCGGCGTGCTTTGGAAGATCAGCTGCGGGGGTCGGTCAGCTACGAGTGGTCGGAAAGCGGCGCGCTGGTGACGATGGTCCTCAGCGCGGAGCGGATGGCCACTTGACGGGTAGAGGCTGTGGACGAGACTGCTATTCGTGCGCACTTCTGACTCAAAGGTATGCCTATGCCGCATTTGCGGCGAACTTCCGCAGCGTCCGCACTGCCGTCATCCACCCTGTGAAAATGCTGCAACATGCACGAATGGCCGGTCTGGTGAAGCTGCGTTGCGGCATTGTAACTGACTGCGGAGGTCGGCTTCGGGCCGGTCGCGTCGCTCGACAGGGAGGGCGACTGCCGACCTTCGCTGCATGTGCGTGCCAGACATGGCGTGAAGGTGGGAGCTGACATTCAAACGACGCCAGAACTGCAAGTTGCTCTGTCTTGCCGCAAGCCGACTCCAAGCCCATGCGAGACCTACGACCCCACCTTTCATGCTGCGTGTGCAGCGTGCTGGTTCCAGCCGCTTCGTGGACAATCAGCTCACGCGGGTGTGTGCCAGGTGCAGTGAAGCAACCCCGGCTTGCCGTCTTCGTTCAAGAGCCTGCACGACGTCAGCTCGCTGATCGTCCGCAATCTTGACAGGGTTCAAGATCACTCGTGTCGTTTCATTCTTTCAAGACCCGCTCAACGCGCCTCGGTCGCCAGACCCTTCAATATCGCGAAGCACATGAACAGCAGCATTAACGAGAAGGGAAGACCCGTCGAGATGACGGCTGCCTGAAGCGAGCCAAGTCCCCCGCCGATCAGCAGTGCAATCGCCACCGCACCTTCGAAGATGCACCAAAAAACACGCTGGCTAACCGGGGCGTCAACCTTGCCACCCGCAGTAATCGTGTCGATCACGAGGCTGCCGGAATCCGATGACGTGACAAAGAATACGATCACCAGGACGATGCCGACTGTCGAGGTAATCGTCGCCAGCGGCAGTTCTGAGAGCATGTAGAATAACTTCAACTCGAGGGCCGCATTCTTGGCCCCCTCGTATCCATCAGCGACGAACTGGTTGAGCGCAGCACCGCCAAAGACACTCATCCACACGACGCAGACACTGGTCGGGATCAACATCACGCAGATCAGAAACTCGCGTACCGTTCGGCCGCGGCTGACCCGGGCTATGAACATGCCGACGAAAGGCGACCAGGAAATCCACCACGCCCAGTAGAACGCGGTCCAGCCTTGGCTGTAGTTGACGTCGTCGCGCGCGACCGGCTGGCTGAGCGGCAACAGGTTCACCGCATATGCATACAGACTGTCGAAGAAGAACACGGCGAGAAAGACTGGCCCGGTCACAAAGATGACGAACAGCATCAATATACCAGCCAGACCCATATTGAGTTCTGACAAGCGCTTCACACCGCCATCAATCCCCCGCACAACGGAAATGAGCGCAATCGCCGTGATCCCGGTGATCAGCAGAATCAGGAGCATGGGATCGTTTTCGACGCCGCTGTCCGCATCATTGCCGTAGGTGATACCCAGAAAACTGCGCGTGCCCTCGGCTGCGTCGCCAGATCCGTAGAGGAACGCCAAACCGGCTGCTGCCTGTTCCGCACCGAAGCCAAGCGAAGTCGCCAAGCCGAACAGTGTGGCAAACACCGCGAGCGTGTCGATAATGTGGCCCCACCAGCCCCACACGCGATCGCCAAGGAGGGGATAGAATGTTGAGCGCAGGGTCAGCGGCAGGCCCTTATTGTAGGAGAAAAGAGCGAGCGCCAAAGCCACGACCGAATAGAGCGCCCATGGGTGCAGCCCCCAGTGCAAAATTGTTGCCGCCATGCCGAGGCTCTGTGCCGCTTCCGGGTCACCGCTGGCTGCGCCAAGCGGTGCCCAGTCAGTGCGGGCCCCGCCCTCGCCCGCAACCGTGCCGCCAAGAGCGGTGTCGAAATGGGTCATCGGCTCGGCCACGCCGAAAAATAGAAGTCCGATCCCCATGCCAGCCGCGAACAACATCGCGAACCATCCAACATAGCCGTAATCGGGGGTTGCATCCGTCCCACCGAGGCGGACAGACCCATATGGGCTGATGATCAGGGCGAGGCAGAAAACGACAAACACGTTGGCTGCACTTAGAAAGAACCAGTCGAACTTTTCCAGCACAAAGGTTTTGACCGCTTCGAAAAAGCTTGCCGCCTGATCCGGCAAAATGATCGCAAAGAGCACGACTGCGACCACCGAGAGACCGGAGATCACAAAAACTGGATTGTGGAAGTCGAGGCCGAAGGGGCCCAGTTTTCGTTGAATGTTGTCCTGACCCATCTCGTAATCGGTTTCGATGATAGCCGCCGTTCCTTCCGGCGCAGGAATACCTTGGATCGATGATACGTCGGCCATGCAGGCTCTCCCCTATCTGGTTGCCGCCGCGAGATGCTCTGATATCCGATCATACCGACGGGACATGGGACGTAACATCACTGCGATGGTTGGCATTTTCGCAAAAAAAAATCAGCAATCACTTAGACCGAGACGGTAGGAGGCAGGGTATTTCTGTCAACTTTTTATAAGATTGTTGCAATTCGTATCTGCAAAACGAAGGCTCTCAGCGCTGGATTAGGTAGCTATACAAGGCTTATGGATCGGGTGCGCTCAATTTTGTCACAGTGAACAGCGCCGGATATG
Source organism: Loktanella sp. (assembly GCA_020201155.1). Lineage (GTDB taxonomy): Bacteria > Pseudomonadota > Alphaproteobacteria > Rhodobacterales > Rhodobacteraceae > JAIVHI01. The sequence continues at coordinate 7,080 of JAIVHI010000229.1, forward strand.
CCGGAGGCATTGATCTTTGGGTGGGGTGTTCTCGGCCAGCTCAAGCCGAACCCTGATCGCCCAGAGGTGTTCGGGCTTGAGCGGCCTTTCCTGGCCGACGATCCGGCCTTTGCTCCAGGCTGGACGTAGTGCGCGAATGGCGGGTAAATCTGGTGTTTCCATGGTGGATCCTCCGATCCACCACGCCCTCCCACATCGACAACCCGACGTTGACAAGGCATCAAATCACATGATGCTGCGGTGCATCCGAGGTCGGCTCGGAGCACTTTGCAGTAATCCGGTGCCTCGACTACGCTCCCACCAGAAATCCACTAAGCTATAGGTCCCGAGCTTGGGACACTGACCTGTTCCCACAAGGATAAATGCCGATGTCAGTCAAGGTTCGTCCCCTGGTTTCCGCCGACGAGGCGGAATGGAGATCGCTATGGAAAGCATATCTGGAGTTTTATGAAACATCGGTGCCAGATCAGGTCTACTCGAAAACATTTGGCAAGCTCGTAAACCCTGCCG
>JAIVHI010000045.1 GCA_020201155.1 Loktanella sp.
GCGCACGGTGGCGGTGAACGTCGATGCGCAAGGCGTGCCGGTGGAGTTCGGCCACACATGGTTCGCCGGTGACCGCATCACCCTGACGGTGGCGCCCGACGACGCGGGCTGAGGCCGCAGGCACATCGTGTCAGGGGGGTGACCGCCAGTATAGGCTGGCCGCTCAGCCTTCATGCTTGTCGAGGAACGCGGCGGCGTGCAGGGCGCGGAAATCCGCCAGCGCGGCGCGCAGCCGGTCGGGCGGCCAATCCCACCATGCCAGCGCGACCAGGCGCCGGGCGATGTCGCGTGGCTGGCGGTCCCTGATCGGTCGGGCGGGAACCCCGGCGACGATAGTGTAGGCGGCCACATCGCGGGTGACCACCGCGCCGGCGGCAACCACGGCGCCGTCGTGGACGGTGATCCCGGGCATGACCACGGCGCCGTGGCCGATCCACGTGTCATTGCCGATATCGGCCAGCCGCGCGGCGCGGGCCGCGAAGAAGGCGTCGTCGCGAGCGGCGTCGTCGAAATAATCGTCCGAGCGGTAGAGGAAATGGTGCAGCGACGCGGTGTGCAGCGGGTGGTCGGTGGGGCCGATGCGGCTGAACGCGGCGATGTTGGCGAACTTGCCGATGCGGGCATTGGCGATCTCGGCGTAGCGGTCGGTGTAGCTGTAGTCGCCGAGCCGGGCGTTGACGATTCGGCTGCCGCGGCCGATCTCGGTATAGCGGCCGAAGGTGGTTTCGGCGATGTCGCAGTCAGGGTGGATGACGGGGGCGTCGGGTTGGAGCCGTGGCATCTGGGGTTTCCATGGTCGGGCCGGGGTGGGGACGCTGCCCCCGTCGCGGCAAGCCGCGACTCCCCCGGAGTATTTGGGGAAAGATGAAGTGCCGGGCGGTCAGGTGCCGCTGTCGTCGGCGGTGATCAGGCGGCGGCGGATTACCCCCGAGACCCAGTCCATGAACACCACCAGCAGCACGATCAGCACGATGTAGTAGCTGACCTTTTCCCAGTCCTGCTGGGTGATGATGGCCTGCGTCAGCAGCAGCCCGATACCGCCGCCGGTGATGGCGCCGATCACGGTGGCGCTGCGGGTGTTGGATTCGAGGTAGTAAAGTACTTGGCTGAGCAAGATCGGCGTGATCTGTGGGATGACCCCGAAGCGGTAGCGTTGCAGCGGTCTGGCGCCGGTGGATTGCACGCCTTCGATCTCGCGCCGGTCGACGTTTTCCAGCGCCTCGGAGAACATCTTGCCGAAGGTGCCGGTGTCGGTCAGCAGGATCGCCAGGCTACCGGTCAGCGGCCCCGGCCCGAAGGCGCGCGACAGCACGATCGTCCAGATCAGCGCGTCGATGCCGCGCAGCAGGTCAAACAGGCGGCGGAACACCTGGCGGATGACCATCAGCTGCGCGAAGTTGCGCGCCGCCATGAAGGCCACGGGCAGCGCCACCATCGCCGCGCCCATGGTGCCGAGAAACGCCATCAGCAGGGTTTCGAATAGCGCCCAGAGCACGTCCTTGTGGCGCCACATCTGGTTGTTCCAGACATCCGACACCATCGCGGCGAGGTTGCTTTTGCCGTCCACGACGCGGTCGCCCGAGACCGCCAGCGCGGCCAGTTCGCGGATGGACTTGCCGTGAAACGGGCTGTCGAGGGTGAACCAGAACAGCTCCCACCCGATGGCGTAGCGCATCACCTCGGTGCGCGCCTTGGTGACCGAGACCCGCCCCGCGCCGGTGGTGATGTTGACCCGCGCGTTGCTGGCGCTGATCCAGTCGGGCGGCGTGTCGGTGGGCATTTGCAAATCGATGCCGCGGCGGTTGGCGGTGGCTGTTACAAGGCCGTAGCCGGGCACGTCGTAGCGCAGCGTTTTGCCGTCGATCACCACCTCGTGGCCCCGGGGTAGGGTGACGCGGGCGCTTTCCGGGCCGGTCATGGCGACCCAGTCGGGGGTCATGCCCTGCGGGTAGCGGCCCCTGGTGCTGCCCTCGACGGCGACGGAGATGCCGCCGGTGCGGTTGTCGCGGGTGACATGGGTCTTGTAGCTATAGCTGTCGGCGACCAGCACGCGGGCGTTGTCGAGGCGCGCGCGCTCGGCCAGGCCGAGGATGTCGAAGGCGAAGAAGACGTAGGCGAAATAGGCCACGATCACCGCCGGGACCGCGGCGGCGATCAGCCGCTTGCGCCGCAAGAGCGCGGTCGCGGTGAGGTGGTGCGTGGCGCGGGGGCTGTCGGTCTGCGACATCGCCATGGGTCAGGCCCTTCCGGTCAGTTTGTTGCGGTAGTGGCTGGAGAACTGGTCGAAGAACACGATGGTGCCGAACAGCAGCAGGAAGATGGCGGCGACCTCGTCATAGCGCCCCTGGCCCCAGCTGAAGGCGTTTTTCAGGTCGTAACCGATGCCGCCCGAGCCGACGAAACCGAGGATCGCCGAGGCGCGGATGTTGATCTCGAAGCGCAGCAGGCCATAACTGAGGTAATTCGGCGCCACCTGCGGGATCACCCCCAGCCACATGCGTTGCGACCACGACGCGCCGACCGAGTGCAACCCCTCGACCGGGCCCAGCGGGGCGTTCTCGTTGACCTCTGAGAACAGCTTGCCCAGCGCGCCCACGGTGTGCAGGGCGATGGCGATCATCGCCGGCACCGGCCCGCCGCCGAGGATAAAGATCAGAACCAGCGCGACGACGATCTCGGGGATCGCGCGCAGCACGTCCATCAACCGCCGCACCACCGGGATCAGCCACGGCCAACGCGCCAGCCCGCGGGTGGCCAGCAGCGACAGCACGATCGCCACCATCGCGCCCACGAGGGTCGAGGCGGCGGCGATGTTCACCGTTTCCAGCAGCGAGGGAAAGAACTTGACCATCAGTGCCGGTAGCAGGGTGATCTTTTCGCCCGCCTCGCGCAGCACCTCTCCGGGGAAGTCGAAGATGTTGCCGATGCCGTCGGCAAAGCTGCCGGCGCTGCGGTCGTCGGCAATGCGGAACCCCGACACCATCAGTGCCACGAAAACCGCCAGCATCGCCGCGCCGTAAAGCCGCTTGCGCCGGGTCATGTCCATGTAGGCGGCCTGCACGTTCTCGATGTGCCGCCTGCCCGTCTGCCCCGCAGCCAAGTCGATCATGTCCGCCCCCGTCATGCAAGGCCGGGCCCGCGCGTTGGCGGACCCGGCAAGGGTTATGCGCAATTCGTCACTGGATGGACTTGCGCACCTCGATGAGCGAGACATAGGCGTCATGGTCGATGGGCTGGACGCCCAGCGACTCGCCCGCCAAGAAGTTGTAAGCGCAGTCGGGGTCCATGTAAGGAAGCGATGCCATCATCGCGATCATTTCGATCTTGACCCGTTCGGGTAGCGCCTTGCGCAACACGATCGGGCTTGGCGGGATCAAATTCGATTGCCAGATCTGGACCAGTTCGTTCATGTCGACGATGCCGGCATCCGACGCCTTGCGCAGCGCGCCGGTATTGTAACCATCTTCAAACGCGCCCATGCCGTCGGACCAAGTTACACCAGCATCGACATCGCCATTTTTGACAGCAACGATGGTTTGCTCATGCCCGCCGGCCATTTTCACTTCATCGAAATACTCGTCGAGCGGCATATCCAGCTGCTGCTCCATCTCGACCTTGGGAATCAGGTAGCCCGAGGCCGAGTTGGGATCGCCGAAACCCATGACCTTGCCCTCCATGTCGTCCAGAGAGTCAATGCCGCTTTCCTTGCTGGCGAAACCGATTGAGTAGTAGCCGTAACTCTTGTCAGTGTTGACCCTGACAAGGACCGGCTCCACTGCGTCAGGATCGGTCAGATAGGCCTTGGCATAGGCTGACGGACCAAGCCATGCCATGTCGAGGCTGCCGCCCAGCAGGCCCTGGATCACGCCATCGTAATCGGCGGGGGTAAAGAGCTTGGTCGGCACGCCGAGCAGTTCCTCGGTCTTGGCGCGGAAGCATTCGTTCGATGCGAGGCGGTCCTGCGCGTTTTCACCGCCCGTGATGCCGATGCGGAATTCGTCGATGCTGTCCTGTGCCAGCGCCGGGCTGACGAGGGCGGTCGTTGTCACGATCGCTGCGATGAGGTTTTTCATGGTTTCTCTCCGGTTGGTTCGCCCGCCGGCGATGCGTCGGCGGGCTTGGGTGAACGGGGTCAGAGGGCGGCCTCGGCCTCTTGCAGGGCACGGTCGCCGGGGGTTTCGAGCGCCTCGATCGCGGTGCTCGTCGCGGCCTCGGAAAAGCTGGAGTCGGCGCCGTAGATGTCGCGCGCCGCGCCGGTGGTCAGTTGCGCCGGGCTGCCGTCGAACACCACCCGGCCCATGCGCATGCCGATCACCCGGTCGCAGTAGCGCCGCGCGGTATCCAGCGTGTGCAGGTTGGCGATGACCATGCGGCCGTCCTCGTCGTGGATGCGCCTGAGCGCGTCCATCACGATCTGGGCGTTCATCGGGTCGAGGCTGGCGATGGGTTCATCGGCCAGGATCATCTTCGGGTCCTGCATCAGCGCGCGGGCGATGGCGACGCGCTGCTGCTGGCCGCCCGACAGCGATTCGGCGCGCTTGGGCGCGTGGTCGGCGATGCCGAGCCGATCGAGGATGTCGATGGCGCGGTGGATGTCAGCAGTCGGGAACAGGTTGAACATCGTCGCCAGCGTTCCGCGCGCGTTGAGCGTGCCGTGCAGCACGTTGCTGACCACGTCCATGCGCGGCACCAGGTTGAACTGCTGGAAGATCATCGCGCAGTCGGATTGCCAGGCGCGTTTGTCGGCGCCCCTGAGCGCGGTCACCTCGCGGCCCTCGACGGTGACGCGCCCGGCGGTGGCGTCGGTCATCCGGTTGAGGATGCGCAGCAGCGTCGACTTGCCCGCCCCCGAGGCGCCGATGATGCCGATCATCGTCGGCCGCGCCACGCTGAGGCTGACGCTGTCGACCGCCGTGTTGGCACCGAAGGATTTGGTCAGGTTCTCGATCTCTAGCATCTCGCGCCCCCGCCTTGTGTTCGCAGCGACATGTGACGGTCGAATGATTCATTCGGGTGACGAGGCCATAAAGGTTTTGTGACCACCCGCCGCCCGTCAGCCCGAGCCGGCGGCGTCGAGTTCGGCCCACAGGCGCGCCTCCTGCCGGGCGCGCGGCGGCGAGAACCGCGCCAGCAGCAGGTAGGCGACCGGGGTCAGGAACAGCATCATCAGCGTCGCCAGCCTCAGCCCGCCGACGATCACCCACGGGGGTCAAGCTCGACCCGGCGCCGGCGCCCGATGACAGGATCAGCTGCACGCCGCCAGCACCGTCGAGGCCATGGTCGCCATCACCGGCGGCAGCCGCGCAACCGGCGCCGGGACATTGCACCTTCGAGCCGGGCGCGCACGCCAGCCGGGCCGCCGGAAGACTGGCGGCGGAAGCGATCGAACAGCCCCATGGATCAGAGCCCCTTCGTCGTCGTCACGCGCACATGGCGCACGATCCGCCGTCCTTCAACCGCGGCGATCTCGCGATCCAGCGCCTCGATTGCCCGGTCGATCTCGGCAACGCTGCGATAATCCACGGTCTTGCCGTCGTAGCTGACGCGCGCCACGCCGGAAGAGCGCTGTGCAGAAAGGGCTTCGCGGCGGGCCCTCAACTCAGCAATTGTTGCCATGCCGCTTGCCTCCTATGATCGGGCTGCGTGATCGTCTGGAGGAACCATGTCCGAACCTGTCGCCCGTCTGCTGATCGAACTGGAGAATATCACCCCGCGCATCTGGCGGCTGGTTGACGTCCCGGCTGCGATCACCCTCTCGACGCTGCATGATGTTCTTCAGGCCGTGATGCGGTGGGAATATTCGCATCTCTACGAGTTTCGCGTGGGCGACCGGGTCTATGGCGATCCGTTGCCCGGATTGGAGAGCGCATCGGGACAGGTCTACAAGGCAAAGGGCATCCGGTTGAACCATTTGATGGATCGCGGGGTGGACCATTTCACCTATGTCTACGATTTCGGCGATGACTGGCGACACAGCATTCGCGTCGAGAGCGTCCGTGTTGGCGATCCCGACACCGATTACCCGGTTTTCGTCGAGGGCGAACGTCGGGCACCGCCCGAGGATGTGGGCGGGGTGCCCGGGTTCATGGAATTCCTTGACGCGATCGCCGACCCATCCCATTCGGAACACGCGTTCCTGCTCGACTGGGCCGGTGGAGCTTTCGACCCCGAGGACATCGATCTCCGGGAGATCGAGTTCGACCTCGCCACGCTCGCAGAGTTCCGGCACCGGGTGCGCGCCGGACATCGCAGTCGCGCGCAAAAGAAGGCGCACTGATTTCCCCATGTAGCTCGACTGCATCGTCCGCCGTCTTGGTGAGGGCTGTGGCAGGGATCTGGCCATGCCACTCGCATCATTCTGGCGCAGTTAGGCATTGATCAAAGGGGTTGTTGCCTACGCCTGCCAAGGTGATGCTGCAGAAGGCAGAAAAAGCAGGACCGCCATGACCGCAATTGATATTTCGTCATTCATTTTCTCGATCGCCTGGCTTGAAGTCATCGGGTATCTCGGGGCCCTGTTCACGCTTCTCGCCTATAGCATGCGCCATATGCGCCTGCTGCGGATGATGGGTCTCTGCGCGAACCTCAATTTCCTCTGCTACGGCCTGCTGACCGGGGTCTGGCCGATGGCAGTCCTGCACGGGGTTTTGCTGCCGCTCAACGCCGCCCGTCTGATCGAGATCGAGCGCACTGCGCGAAACCTGCGGCATGGCGGAGCACAGGACAATCCGCTCGACGTATTGCGCCCGTTTCTCAAGCCGCGAGACGTGCCCGAGGGCACGGTACTTTTTCGTCAGGGCGACGCACCGCGTCAGGTATTCTTCCTGGAATCCGGCACCGTGTACCTGCCGGAGATCGACGAGATCCTGCCCGCTGGCACCCTGTTCGGCGAAATGGCCTATTTCAGTGAGGACCAGTCGCGAACCGCAACGGCCATTTGCCGCGAAGATTGCAAGATCATGGAGATGGACGACGCAATTTTCATGAAACTTTTCAATCAGCATCCGGAGTTCGGCTTCTACATCATCCGCCTCATGGCGGGGCGGCTTGTGCGGGGTAGCCGGAAAAATCCGCAGGCCTATGCGGGTATCATCGACAAACCGGCAGAATGAGCTGCAGGGACATGCCCTGACCTCGTAAAAGCGTTAAAAGGCTGGTCGCTGCGAACCTGCGGCTACAACGAAAATGATCGACCACGCGTTGCCCGATGGCGTCCGACTTCGATCCTGCAGAGGGCAGGATTGTAATCGGATGCTGTTTTGACGCCCTCGACCGGGAGCATTCTTCTGCTTGCATCCTGATCACCCCATGTAACTCGACCACATCGTTCGCCGTCGTGGCGTCGTCCGACCCTGAGCGCGCAATGAAGCGCCTTGCCCGACCTCGGTCTCGTCAGTCTTTGCCACCCCAAGATGGTCTTCCAGATCGGTCCACCGCGTGTCAGACCACCGGTCTGCACCCGCGATCCACGCGGCAGCACGCGCATAGACTCGGCAATCCAGCGCCTCGTTGCGCTCGCGGAGCTTCTGCCATTCGAG
>JAIVHI010000338.1 GCA_020201155.1 Loktanella sp.
CGAAGCGGTCGACCTCGAAAAGCGCGGTGCCGCGACCGAAACGCATCCTCTCTATCCCCAGCGCACGAACGTCCAGTTCGCATCGCTGGTCGCTCCGGATCATCTGCGCATGCGCGTCTGGGAACGCGGCGTCGGCGTCACGCTGGCATCCGGATCGTCGTCCTGTGCGACTGCCGTTGCGGCGGCCCGGCGCGGTCTGACGGGGCGGTCGGTGCAGATCGATCTGGACGGCGGGTCGCTGCAGATCGACTGGCGCGACGACGGCGTCTGGATGACTGGCGCCACGGCCCATGTTTTCGACGGTGTCTGGCATGGATAGGAAAGCGCCGGTCTTCTCGAACCACGGCTGCCGCCTGAACGCCTACGAGCAGCACGCGATGCAGGAACTGGCCACAGCTGCGGGGGTCGAGAACGCCGTCGTGGTGAACACCTGTGCGGTCACAGCCGAGGCCGTCCGCAAGGCACGGCAGGATATCCGCAAGCTCAAGCGCGAGAACCCGACCGCGCGGGTGATCGTCACCGGATGCGCCGCGCAAACCGACCCCGACAGCTTTCACGCGATGGACGAAGTCGACGTCGTCCTGGGCAACACCGAAAAGATGCAGGCCGAGACATGGCGGTCGCTGGCCCCCGACCTGATCGGGCAGACAGAGCCCGTGCAGGTCGACGACATCATGTCGGTTCGGGAAACGGCGGGCCATCTGATCGACGGCTTCGGCACGCGCAGCCGGGCCTATGTGCAGGTTCAGAACGGCTGCGACCATCGCTGTACGTTCTGCATCATCCCCTTCGGTCGTGGCAATTCGCGGTCGGTGCCCGCCGGCGTCGTCGTCGACCAGATCAAGCGGCTGGTGCAGCGCGGTTTCCAAGAGGTCGTGCTGACGGGCGTCGACATGACAAGCTGGGGTGCCGACCTCCCCGGCGAACCTCGGCTTGGCGATCTGGTGCTGCGTGTCCTGAAACTGGTGCCGGACCTGCCGCGCCTGCGGATTTCGTCGATCGACAGCATCGAGGTGGACGACGCGCTGATGCAGGCCATCGCGGACGAACCCCGCCTGATGCCGCATCTGCACCTGTCCCTGCAACATGGCGACGACCTGATCCTCAAACGGATGAAGCGCCGCCATCTGCGCGACGACGCGATCCGCTTTGTCACCGAGGCCCGCCGCCTGCGCCCCGACATGACCTTCGGCGCCGACATCATTGCAGGATTTCCGACCGAGACCGACGCGGCCTTCGAAAATTCGCTCAAGCTTGTCGCGGACTGCGACCTGACATGGCTGCATGTCTTCCCCTATTCCCGCCGCCCCGGCACGCCTGCCGCGCGGATGCCACAGGTGGACGGCAAGACGGTCAAGTCCCGCGCCGCCCGCTTGCGAGCTGCCGGCGAAGCTGCCGTTCAACGCCACCTTGCCGCGCAGCTCGGCCAAAGCCACGCCGTCCTGATGGAAAACCCCCGTATGGGCCGCACGCCCCAGTTCGCCGAAGTGCACTTCGACAGGGATCAGGCCGAAAGCGCCGTGATACAGACCAGCATCACGGGCCACGACGGCATCGTTCTGCGTGGCACCCCTGCTTCATCTTGCTGAATAAACTCCCGCCGGAGGCCCCCGTTTGCGTCCGCACAACGATTTTATGACACAGACACCGATCCTCTGGACCTTCCGTCGCTGCCCCTATGCTATTCGCGCACGTCTCGCGATCCGCAGTGCCGGTGTGCCCGTCCGCCTGCGCGAGATCGTGTTGCGTGACAAACCGGAGGCCTTTCTGGACGCGTCACCCAGCGGCACGGTCCCCTGCCTGCAGGCAGAGAAGGTCATCGACGAAAGCCGCGATATCATGATCTGGGCACTGTCGCACAACGACCCAAAGGGCTGGCTGACCGATGCGGCAGTACCGCTGATCGACCAATGCGACGGGCCATTCAAGGCGGCACTGCGGACGCGGCGCTTTTGCCATTTGTCCGGCAATTCGCGAATACCGACCGCAGGTGGTTCGACGATCAGGGCTGGCCCGCCCTCGTCCGCTGGCTCCGATCTTTCGAGCAAAGCGAAGCCTTTGCCGCCGTGATGCCGAAACTGCCCCCTTGGCATCCGGGCGAAGATGGGGTCCCCTTCCCCTGACCAGACAGGAGCACCAGATGAAACTCGTCATGTCACCGCCGTCACCCTTCGTCCGCAAGGTGCGCGTTCTGATCCGCGAAGCGGACCTGTTGGACACAATCACGGAGGTACAGGTCACGACCTCGGCCTTCGCCCCCGATCCTGCGGCCATCGCGGCGAACCCCTTGGGCAAGATACCCGCGCTGATCCGGCCCGACGCACCGACATTGATCGACAGCCGGGTGATCTGCCGGTTCCTCGACGATCATGCAGGCGCAAATCTCTATCCTGTGTCGCGCCTGTGGGAGGTTTTGACGCTAGAGGCGCTGGCGGACGGCATCATGGATGCAGCCGTCTCCATGAGCTACGAAACGCGGCTTCGGCCAGAGGCCGAGCAAAGCCCCGACTGGATCGAAGCGCAGTGGTCCAAGGTCGCCCGCGCGCTGGGATCAATCGAAACCGGCTGGATGAGCCACTTGTCGGGTCCGCTCAATAT
>JAIVHI010000046.1 GCA_020201155.1 Loktanella sp.
CCCTTGGTCTGGCCGTTCCACCGCGCGACGAAGGCCAGCCCGTGGGCGATATCCTCGACCTCGATGTCCATCGGGGTCGGGTCCAGCAGGTCAAGCCTGCGACCCGACAACATTCTTTGCCATGCGCGTGGTTGCTTCATGTGCCCAAACCTTGCCAAACCGGGCGCAGTGTCAAGCGTGCCGCATTGTGACGCGGGGGTGCCGGTGCTAAGGGGCCACCAAAGCAAGATTTGTAAAGGAAGCCCTGACATGGCCGACGACTTCAAAGTCAAGGACATCAGCCTCGCCGATTATGGCCGGTTGGAACTGGATATCGCCGAAACCGAAATGCCGGGTCTCATGGCGCTGCGGGCCGAATACGGCGACGCTCAGCCGCTGAAAGGCGCGCGTATCGTGGGCTCGCTTCATATGACGATCCAGACGGCCGTTCTGATCGAAACGCTGACGGCGCTGGGCGCGGAAGTGCGCTGGGCGTCCTGCAACATCTTTTCGACGCAGGATCATGCCGCCGCCGCGATGGCCAAGGCCGGTGTTCCCGTCTTCGCCGTCAAGGGCCAGACGCTGGAAGAGCATTGGGATTACCTCGACAAGTCGTTCCTGTTCGCCGACGGGCCGAACATGATCCTCGACGACGGAGGCGATGCGACCCTTTATGTCCTGCTGGGCGCACGCGCCGAAGCAGGCGAGGACATCATCCCCGTGCCGCAGTCGGAAGAGGAAGCCGCCATCAAGGCCCAGATCGCAAAGCGGATGAAGGAAAGCCCCGGTTGGTTCACCAAGACCCGCGACGCGATCAAGGGCGTATCCGAAGAGACCACCACCGGCGTGCACCGTCTTTATGATCTGCACAAGAAGGGCCAGCTGCCCTTCCCCGCGATCAACGTGAACGACTCAGTGACCAAGTCGAAGTTCGACAACAAGTATGGCTGCAAGGAATCGCTGGTCGACGGGATCCGCCGCGCCACTGACACGATGATGGCCGGCAAGGTCGCCGTGGTCTGTGGTTACGGCGACGTGGGCAAGGGATCGGCGGCATCGCTGGCCGGTGCCGGCGCGCGCGTGAAGGTGACCGAGGTCGATCCGATCTGCGCCTTGCAGGCCGCGATGGATGGGTTCGAGGTCGTCTTGCTGGAAGACGTACTGGACAGCGCCGACATCTTTATCACCACGACCGGCAACAAGGACGTGATCCGCATCGAGCACATGCGCGAGATGAAGGATATGGCCATTGTCGGCAACATCGGCCACTTCGACAACGAAATCCAGGTCGCCAACCTCAAGAACCACAAGTGGACGAAGATCAAGGAACAGGTGGACATGATCGAGATGCCGTCCGGCAATCGTCTGATCCTGCTGTCCGAAGGTCGCCTGCTGAACCTTGGCAACGCCACCGGCCACCCGTCCTTTGTGATGTCCGCGTCCTTCACCAATCAGGTGCTGGCACAAATGGAACTGTGGACCAAGGGCGACGAATACCAGCCCGGCGTCTATATCCTGCCCAAGCATCTGGATGAAAAGGTCGCGCGCCTGCATCTGGAGCGGATCGGCGTGAAGCTGACCGAACTGAAGCCAGATCAAGCCGATTACATCGGCGTCACGGTCGAAGGCCCGTTCAAGCCGGAACACTACCGCTACTGAACGACGCCCCGACCGCACTGGAGCGACGGAAACCCCCTTTGGCCTGTCCGAAGGGGGTTTTTATTGAGGGGAGCGGCTGCCCGTGGTGACTCCCCGTTCACAAACTTGTCGTGTTTTAAGTCTTTGCAGTGCGAGCTCACGAAAAACTTATAGTGCGTGAAGAAAACGGCGGAGGATCCGCCGAAAGTGGAACCATCTCCCCCCCCAGTGCTTGAATCGCCAGAAGATAACGAAGCAAGAACCTGTATAGGAGATTGAAAATGAAGCGTTTTTCGCTAATGAACTCGGCTGCCGTTCTGGCACTCGTTGCAACTGGTGCCATGGCTCAGGACGATGACGACGCCGTCAACGTCCCGACCGAAGAAGGTGGCGACATCGTGGTCGAACAAGACGATGCGATCGTGGACGTCGACGTACCCGATCCCGACGTTGAGGTCGATCAGATGGCCCCTGAGGTGACGGTCGAGATGTCGAGATCGACCGCGCCGAAGATGCCGATGTGGAGATCGAAGAATCCGATCCCAGCATCAACATCGAAAGCGGTGGAGAAGGTGACGTCGATCTGACGCAGGAAGATGCCGAAGTGGACGTCGAGCAGGCAGAAGGCGCAGAAGTCGATGTCGATCAGCCTGACGCTGCAGTGAACGTCGAAGAGATGGACGAGGCCGAAACCGAAGCGATGGAAGCAGAGTCGCAGGAACGTTTGATCATGTTTGCCGACATGACGGCATCGGACCTCGAAGGTCAGACCGTTTACGGCACTGACGGCGACGAAGTCGGCGAAATCGAAAACGTCGTGCGTGCGTCGGATGGTCTTGCCGCAGTCGTGGGTGTTGGCGGTTTCCTCGGTCTTGGTGAGCACCGTGTCGCGATCCCGATGGATCGTCTGACGATGACCGACGGTCAGCTGATGTTGCAGAACCTGACGGATGATGAAATCCGCGATCTGCCCGCCTACAACGACGGCGATGCAGAAGAACTGGAAGGCAACTTCGTCCTGACCGACGAAATGTAAACCACGCCACGGACGAAAATGGGGCCCCGCTTTCAGCGGGGCCTTTTTTGTCGAGAGCGTCCAAGAAAGGCCGACCCGCTTTTTTCTTTACGCTTGCGCCTCACCGCGATTAACCTTGCGCTAGCGCAAGAAAGTGTTCGCGCAGTACGACGAAATGCCAGGATGGGAGTTTACCACATGGGCAAGAGAGACGACCTGATCGAGAAATACGCCGCCGATCTTCGCGAAAAATGCGGCGTAGAGCCGGACATGGACCTGCTCACCAAGGTCACAATCGGATGTGGGCCGGCAATCTACAACGCCGATGCCAGCACCGTATCAGGCAGCGACACTGCCGAACTCGAAACCGTCAAGAAGAACTTCCTGATGGGCAAGCTGGGCCTTGCCGACAGTGAAAGCCTGATGGGTGGCATCCAGTCAGTGATCGAAACCTACGGGCGGTCGAACCGGAACAAGTATCGGGCCGTCGTCTATTACCTGCTGACGAAGCATTTCAACAAGGAAAGCGTCTATAATTAAAGCGTTCCGCCTTTACCCCGAGGCATCAGCGCAAGGCGGAACGCGTGCAACGATCGAGCGGAGCACTGCGTTTCGCGAAAATCTGTGAGTCAGGTTTTTCGCGAAACGCTTTAACGCCAAAAAAGGCCCGCCCCGCGCGGGCCTTTTTTCATCGCAGGCGCAGGTCGGTCACAGGCCGCCAAGCTTGCAGATATGCGCCCACTCCGCATCCGTGACAGGCTGGACCGACAGGCGGGCGCTTCTGACCAAGGCCATCTCGGACAGGGCCTCGTCCGCCTTGATCGTCTCGAGCGTCACCGGCTGCGGCAGTGGCTTGATCGCCTTGACGTCCACACATTCCCAGCGGTCGTCCTCGGTGGTGCTGTCGGGGTGCGCCTCGGCGGTCACCTCGACGATGCCGACAATTTCCAGACCAGACCGCGAATGATAGAAAAAGCCGCGATCCCCGACGGCCATGTCGCGCATGAAGTTGCGGGCCTGGTAGTTGCGCACGCCGTCCCACTCTTCGCCCGTGTCGCCCTTTGCAACCAGATCGTCCCAGCCGAAAACATCCGGTTCGGATTTGAAAAGCCACTGCGCCATCAGCCGATCACCCTTTTCCACTTGTGCAGGTTCACCGTCTCGAACAGGCCCGCCTTGGCATAGGGGTCGGCGGCGGCCCATGCCTCGGCCTCGGCCATGTCGGCCACTTCCAGCACGATCAGCGATCCGATCATGTCGTCGTTTTCATCCATCAAGGGCCCGGCCAGGACCACTGCCTCGGACGCGTTGAGATAGGCCAGATGCAACTCGCGGTTGGCCAGCCGGATATCCAGCGCGCCTTTTCTGTCCTGCGCGGTCACTGCGATCAACATGTCATTCCTCCTTGAGTGGGCGCGCCAGCAAGGTCTGCAGCGCTTTTTCGGTATCGATATCGCCGGAACACAGGGCGGCGATGTTCGCGCAGACGGGCATGTCGATGCCCCGGTCCTGCGCAAGGCGGGCGATGGCCTGCGCCGTCTTGACGCCTTCGACCGTGGTGTCGCCGTTGAAAGTGTCGCCACGCCCCAAGGCTTCGCCGAAGCGGTAGTTGCGCGATTGTGGCGATGTGCAGGTCAGCACCAGATCACCAAAGCCCGACAGGCCAGAAAGCGTGGCGACCTCGGCCCCTTGGGACTGCGCAAAGCGGCTGAGTTCGGCAAAGCCCCGCGTCATCAGGGCCGCGCGCGCACTGTCGCCCAGACCCGCACCGATGCAGACGCCCGCGCCGATGGCGATGACGTTCTTGAGCGCCCCGCCCAGTTCGGCGCCCGTCACATCGGTGGTCCGGTACAGGCGGACTGTGGCGGAATGCAGTCTCTGTTGCAGGTATTCACCCGCCGTTTCATCGGCGCAGGCCAGCGTCAGGGCGGTCGGCAGTCCCTTGGCGATATCGGTGGCGAAGGATGGTCCCGTCAGGATCGCGGGCGTCGCGTCCGGCGCCGCGCCTGCGATCGTGCCGACAGGACCGGTCAGGCTTTCCGCGTCGATGCCCTTGCAACAGGCAACGAGGTAGCGGGCCATTCGCAGCACGGCATGGTCTTGCAGGACCTGCCGCAGGGTCTGAGCTGGCGTGCAAAGCAGAATCACGTCCGCATCGACCAGATCGTCGATGTCGGATGTCACGCGCAGGGCGTCGGGCAGCCGCAGGTCCGCAATGGCATGGCTTGTCCGCTCGGCGTTCGCGCGCGCCGCCCGTTCGACGTTGTGGTCCCACAGTGTGACGGTGTTGCCATCGCGTGCCAGCGTGACGCCAAGCGCCGTGCCGAAAGCCCCTGCACCGACGATCCCGATCATGCCTTCGCCCCTTTCTTGCCGGACCCCAGCATGGCGGGACTGGTGGCGTCCAGCGGCCAGCGCGGACGGGCCGACAGGGTCAGATCGTCGTATTCGCCATGGGCCAGACGTTCCAGCCCGGCGTAGGCAATCATCGCCCCGTTGTCGGTGCAAAGCGCCAGCGGTGGGGCCATGAATTCAGTGTCCAACGTGGTGCAAACCGCCTGAAGCGCCTGCCTGATCTGCCCGTTCGCTGCGACCCCGCCCGCGACGGCGAAAGCCGTGACCGGATGCGCCGCCAAAGCACGGCGGGATTTTTCGGCCAGTATATCGCTGATCGCCAGTTGAAAGGCAGTGGCAAGATTGGCCTGATCGACGGCGCGCAGCCCGCCATGGGCGGCCACGGCAGCGTTTCGCGCCCGCAACACCGCGGTTTTCAGACCGGAAAATGACATGTCGCAACCCGCGCGGTCCAACAGCGGGCGGGGCAGTGGCACTGCGCTGGCATCGCCTTGCGCTGCGCAAAGCTCGATCGCGGGGCCGCCCGGTTGGGGCAGGCCCAGAAGGCGGGCGATCTTGTCGAAGGCTTCGCCGGGGGCGTCGTCGATGGTACCGCCGACCCGGGTGTAATCAGCATGGCCTCGCACCAGCAGAAATTGGCAGTGCCCGCCCGAAACCAGAAGCATCAGATAAGGAAAGCCGATGCCGTCCGTCAGTCGCGGGGTCAGGGCATGACCGGCCAGATGGTTGACGCCGACCAGTGGCAAACCGGTCGCCGCCGACAGGCCCTTGGCGCACATCACGCCGGACAGCACCCCGCCGATCAGGCCGGGACCTGCGGTCACCGCGATCCCGTCCAATTCCGCGAGCGCCACTCCGGCCCGCGAGAGGGCCTGTGCGATCACCACGTCAAGCTTTTCCACATGCGCCCGCGCCGCGATCTCGGGGACGACGCCGCCGAAATCCGCGTGGATAGCGGTTTGGGTGAAAACTTCGGATGACAGCACCCGCGCCTGACCGGGCGTGCCCTGCACGACGGCTGCGGCGGTGTCGTCACAACTGCTTTCGATGCCGAGAATGGTAAGCACGCGCGTAAGGCTTCCGGTTGCGACTGATCCGCTTGCAGGTAACACTGCGCGCGGGTGCAAACAATGCCGGAGGGCGTCCCGTGACACCGACGCTCGTTCTGACCCGCGCAGGGCGTCTCGCAGGCAAAGCGGTTCGACCTGTCCTCGGCCAAGGCATGGTGCGTCGGCCCTGCGACGACCGATGCCGCCCGCAAAGCCGGTTTCGATGCGACGGACGGTGGCGGAGACGTCGCGCGTCTGATCTGGACATTGCAAGAGGCGCGGCCGTCGGGGGCGATTCTGCACCTGCACGGCAGACATGTGGCCGGTGATCTGGTCGCTGCGCTAAGCCGCGCCGGACTGACGGCACAGGGGTTGGCGTGCTACGATCAGCAAATCAATCCGCCCGATCCCGCGTTGATCGACGCCCTGCATGGTACCTCGCCCTTGGTCTTTCCCCTGTTTTCGCCGCGAGCGGCGCTGATCCTTGCCGGTCTGGACGGTCCCGCGTCCCGCCACGTGGTCGCCATGAGCCAGCGGGTCGCTGACGCGGCCATCGATTTCGACGTGGAAACGGTGGATGTCGCAGAGGCACCGACCGAGGAATCGATGCTTTTTGCGACCTTGGCGCGTCTGAGAGCGTTAACTTGAGTAGGGCGGGCCTTGAGACTGGGCCTGACGCAAGCTAGCTTTGGCAAGTCGGACTGTTACCGGTGAATGATCGAAGGGGAAACACGTGGCGAAGAAACCGGCGAAGGGCCGCGGCAAGTCCGCTGAGACATCGACGACTGAACCCGAGACGACAGCGGCTGTCGCGACGACGTCCGAAGCGTCTGGCGAAAGCGACGAACCCAAGGTCGAAGATGCGCCCAAGGTTGAAGACGCTGTCGTGGTGCCGGATGAAACTGCGGGAAACGACCTCCCGGATACGTCTGATACAAATGACACGGAGACCGACCCCGAGACGGGCGACCCCACCCCCGACGATGTCGACAGCACCGGTTCAGAAGAAGATGCAGGCGCGGAAGATACAACCGATGCCAGCCCCACCGCGGATGACACGCCAAAGACAGCCTCTTCCTCAACCGAAGAGTCCCCCCCGCCTTTGCAACAGGCGCCGTCCGAACCAGAGCCTCAGCACACACAGGAACCGGTCGCGGACGACAAGCGGTCGGGCGGAACGGGTTTTCTGGCCCTTTTGCTTGGGGGCGTCGCGGCAGGTGCCATCGGCTATGCGGTCGCCTATTTTCAAAACGACAGGTCCCCCGCAGACGATCCCGAAATCGCTCAGCGCCTGAACGACTTCAACGATTCACTGCTGGCCTTGGAAGAGCGCGTCACCGAAATACCCGACGAGTTCAACGCCGCCCCATTGGCCGAGGCGGTCAACGGGCTGGAAGACGCACAAGGCCGGATCACCGACCAGCTTGCCGCCCTGTCCGAGAGGGTCGATCAGGTCGAGCGTCAGCCCGGTGAAGACGGAACTCTCGCCGAAGCGGCCGTTGCGGGCTTCGAGGAAGAAATGCAGACCCTGCGCGATCAGATCGCGACGCTTCAATCCGACCTGCAAGGGATGACGGACGAAGCGATGGCGCAGCTTTCCAGCACGCGCGAGGAAGCGCAGTCTATCGAAGACAATGCCGTCGCGGCGGCGCAGGCGGCGACGCGCAGGGCGGCGCTGTCACGTATCCAGGCCGCGCTTGAGACCGGTGCGCCCTTTGCGCCGGCGCTGTCAGAGCTGGAAACGTCGCTGGACGACGGTGTGCCGGATGCGCTGACCGCGGTTGCCGACGAAGGCGTGCCGACGCTGGCCGCGTTGCAGGCTGATTATCCGCCCTTGGCACGAGAGGCTTTGGCCACCGCCCGCTCCGAAGGCGTTTCGGGCGAGGAAACCGGCGGCTTCGGGTCTTTCCTGCGCACCCAGTTCGATGTCCGGTCCGTCGCGCCGCAAGAGGGTGAGAACGTCGATGCCATTTTGTCACGCGCCGAAGCCGCACTCCGGGATGGACGGCTGAACGATACGCTGGCAGAGCTTGCCAGCCTGCCCGAGCCGGCGCGGGCCCCGCTGACCGACTGGACCGCCCGCGCCGAAGCGCGTGTCTCTGCCGTGGATGCGGCGACAACCCTCTCGATGCAATCTGAAGGCTGACTTTATGCTTCTTTCGCTGATCAAAATTCTGGCCTTCGTCATTATCGTCACCGGGCTGACCTATGGGGCGCTGATGCTGACTTCGGTCGACGGTGGTGCCGTTGTTCAGGTGGCGGGTATCGAGTTGACGCTGACACCCCTGCAACTGGTCTTTGCCTTCGTCGCACTGGTTATCGCCGTTTGGCTGATGCTCAAGCTGCTGGCCTTTCTCTGGGCCGCCCTGAGGTTTCTCAACGGGGATGAAACCGCGATTTCCCGTTACTTCGACCGCAACCGCGAGAAAAAGGGCTTCGAAGCCCTGTCGGAAGGCATGGTCGCCTTGGCTGCCGGCGAAGGTCATCTGGCGATGGCCAAGGCGCGGCGGGCTGACAAATACCTCCGCAAGCCCGAGCTGACGACGCTTTTGACCGCACAGGCAGCCGAGATGAGCGGCGACCGTCGCACGGCCGAAGACAGCTACAAAAAACTGCTGACCCGCGAACAGACCCGGTTTGTCGGCGTCCGCGGTTTGATGAAGCAGCGCCTGGCCGAAGGCGACACGGACAAGGCGCTGGCGCTGGCCGAAAAGGCCTTTGCACTCAAGCCGAAGCACGAGGAAACGCAGGATGTCCTGCTGCGCCTTCAGGCCGAGAAAGAGGACTGGGCGGGTGCACGCCGCACGCTGGGCGCAAAGCTCAAGGCTGGGAACCTGCCGCGCGACGTTCACAAGCGCCGCGATGCTGTGCTGGCGCTGTCCGAAGCCAAGGATGTCATGGCGTCCGGCAAGACAATCGAGGCGCGCGAGGCGGCGATCGAAGCCAACCGCCTGTCACCCGATCTGATCCCGGCCGCCGTCATGGCCGCCGATGCCCACATCCAGGAGGGCAAGCCGAAATACGCCGCCCGTGTGCTGACAAAAGCCTGGAACGTGCATCCGCATCCCGATCTTGCCGCAGCCTTCGCGCGGATCGAACCCGAAGAAAATCCAGAGGCGCGGCTAAAGCGCTTCAAGACACTGACCAAGCAGAGCCCGGATCACCCGGAAACCCAGATGCTCCTGTGCGAACTGAACATCGCCGCCGAGGATTTTCCGGCGGCCCGCAAGGCGCTGGGCCATCTGGTGGTCGACGATCCGACAGCGCGCAGCCTGACGCTGATGGCCGCGATCGAGCGGGGCGAAGGGGCAGACGATGCCGTCGTGCGCGGCTGGCTGACCAAGGCACTGGGCGCGCCGCGCGGACCGCAGTGGGTCTGCGAGAACTGCAACCACGTCCATGGTCAATGGACTCCGGTTTGCACGAATTGCGCAAGCGTCGACACTTTGGCGTGGAAACGCCCGCCCGAAGGCGAAGTTGCGATGCCGATGGGTACTGAAATGCTGCCCTTGATCGTGGGCCAGACCGCTGCACCCGAGGTCGCCGCCGCCGATCCGGCCAACGCCCTGACCGTGGCGGATGCAGAAGTGATCCCGCCCGAGACGACCGACGAAAAATAGCTCTTTTCGGGCGCGCCGGGCGGTGTTAATCCCACCCCCGGTACGCCGCTGTAGCTCAGCTGGTAGAGCACGTCATTCGTAATGATGGGGTCGGGGGTTCGAGTCCCTTCAGCGGCACCACTTTTCCCAACAGCTCTGTTCGACCGGGGTTAACCGGTCGAAAGGCCGGGTTGGTACTATGCGATCCACAGCCTCAGGATGTAGGCGACGATGCCGATGGCCAGAAGGCTGGCGCACCAGATCGCGATGAACCACGCCAGTTTCTTCCATACAGGACGGTCGGATCGGGCCATCAGTGATAGCCCGAATCGACGTCGACCTTCCCGCGGAACACCCAGTAGGCGTAGGCGGTGTAAGACAGGATGATCGGGATCAGCACCGATGCGCCCACCAGCATGAAGATCTGCGCGTTGCGGGGGGCCGCTGCCTCGTAGATCGTGACGGACGTGGGCACGATATAGGGGAACATCGACACACCCAGTCCCACGAAGCTGAGAATGAACATCCCCAAGGCCAGCAGGAACGGCCAGTATTCATGCGCGTGAACCCGCAAGGACAGGAACATGCCCGCCGCAAGAGCCAGAACGCTGACCCCGACCACACCAGCCAGAATGACCTGCCATCCGGTGAACCAGCGGCTGTAATATCCTTCCTGCAGAAACGGCGTCCACAGGCTGACGACGCCGATGAAGATCACGGTCAGCACGCCGTAGATCCACGCACGATGCCGCATTCTTTCCTGCAGGGGGCCCGAGGTCTTCATGACCAGCCAGGTCGCGCCAAGCAGCATGTAGCCGACGACCACGGCGACCCCGACGGTCACCGAGAAGGGTGTCAGCCAATCCCACCACCCGCCGGAGTAGGACCGGTTGGCCTTGTCGATATCGATGCCCTGCAACAGGGCCCCCAATGCGATGCCCTGCGACATCGCGGCAACGGTCGAGCCACCGATGAAGGCGATGTCCCAGACGCCCCGCCAGCGTGTCGTTCTCCAGCGGAACTCGAAGGCGACGCCGCGGAAGATGAGCGCCAGCAACATCGCGATCAGGGGCGCATAGAGCGCGGGCAGGATCAGCGCATAGGCCAAAGGAAAGGCCGCGAACAAACCGCCGCCGCCCAGGACGAGCCATGTTTCATTGCCGTCCCAGACCGGCGCGACCGTGTTCATCATCACGTCGCGGTCCTCCTTGCGGCGCTCGGCCCCGAAAAGGATGCCAAGCCCCAGATCGAACCCGTCAAGGACGACATAGACCAGCACGGCAAAGGCGATCAGAAACGCCCAGATTACGGTCAGATCAAGCGATACTCCGTCGGTGATAGGCATGGATCAGACCTCCTGCGGTTTGGATGTGGACTGGCGTTCGGCCTCGCCGGGGGCGGGGGTGATGCCTGCGGTGCGGATCGGTCCGTCGATATCGTCCTTCAGGCGCGGTTCGTCAGGTGATGGCGAATGTCCCATAAGCCGGATGATATAGTAGGTTCCGGCCCCGAAGACGGCGAAATAGACGACGATAAAGGCGATCAAAGAGGCCCCGACGGCCGCTGCCTCCAGTGGTGCGGCACTGTCCGCCGTTCGCAGTAGCCCGTAGACGGTGAAAGGTTGTCTGCCGACTTCGGTCGTGACCCAGCCTGCAAGCACGGCGATCAGGCCGGAAGGCGCCATCGTCACCGCGGCGCGATGCAGCCAGGGGCTGTCGAACAACCGCCCGCGGAACCGGGCCCAAAGCGACCAGACCCCGATGCCCAGCATTGCGAAACCGATCGCGACCATGATGCGGAACGACCAGAATACGATACCGACAGGCGGCTGATCCTCGTCCGGAATGGTGTCGAGGCCGTCCAGCGGCGCGTTCAGATCATGCTTGAGGATCAGCGAGCTGAGCTTTGGGATGCCCACGGCGTAGTCGAGAGTCTGGGTCTCCTCGTTGGGGATGCCGAAAAGATACAGCGGCGCGCCATCGGGGTAACTTTGGTAGTGACCTTCCATCGCCATGACCTTGGCAGGCTGATGCTCCAGCGTGTTGATGCCATGCAGGTCGCCAAGGTAGATCTGAACCGGTGCGACGATCGCTGCCATCCACATCGCCATGGAGAACATGGTGCGCGTGGCGCCCGTGCTGAGCTGACCTGACCGCCGGTTGCGCAGCAGGTGATAGGCGCCGACGCCGCCCACGATAAACGCGGTGGTCAGGTAGGCTGCGGTCACGGTGTGGAACAGGCGGTAGGGGAAGGACGGGTTGAAGATGACCTCCCAGAAGTCGGTCGGCAGGAACTGACCCGTCACAGCGTCGATCTCGAAACCCGCCGGTGTGTGCATCCAGCTGTTCACGCTGAGGATCCAGAAGGCGGAAAAGAACGTGCCGGCGGCGACTGCACCGCAGGCGATCATGTGCAATGTCGGCCCGACCCTCTCGCGTCCGAAGAGCATGATGCCAAGGAAGCCTGCTTCAAGGAAAAAGGCGCTCAGCACCTCGTAGGCCATGGGCGCGCCGATCACCGGCCCGGCCTTGTCGGAAAAGACGGACCAGTTGGTGCCGAACTGGTAGGACATCACGATGCCAGACACGACGCCCATGGCGAAGGCGAGAGCAAAGATCTTGACCCAATATCGGAATAACTCCAGATATTTGTGCTCTTTGGTGTAAAGCCAGAGTCCGTTCAAAACCGCCAGATAGCTTGCCAGACCGATGGTGAAGGCCGGAAACAGGAAGTGGAAGCTGACGGTAAATGCGAATTGAATGCGGGCCAGAAGGATGGGGTCGAAGGATCCAAGCATGGAGCGGTCCTTTTGATGCGCCAGATGGCAAGCGCAATTTGGTAAAGTGACGCAGCCTGTCGCACGACCACACTCTCGCAAACGACCGACAAACCCATTAAACGGCCCCTGACGCCGTTCTTACGGCCTCTGCCAAGATCAAGGGAAGATGTACCAAATGAGCTGGATCGACCGTTTCCCCAACCTGATGGAGCTCGAGTCCGACGTGCGGGAGGGTCTTCTGGCGACGGCCAAGGTCATAAATGTGCCTGCCGAAACCGTGATCTTCGGTCCCGGTCACCCGCCGCAGAATCTGCTTCTGTTGCTGGAAGGACGCGTTCGCGTTCAGCAGACCAGCGAACAGGGCCGGGACATCGTTCTTTACCGCGTCCATGCCGGCGAAAGCTGCGTCATGACGACCGCCTGCCTGCTGGCCTACGAGGATTATACAGCCGAAGGTGTGGCCGAAACCGACCTTGCCGCCGTGGCCATCCCGCGCAGTGCCTTCGATCAGGCCATGTCGCAGTCACCCAAGTTCCGGCAGTTCGTCTTTACGGCCTATTCCAAGCGGATCACCGACCTGTTCCTGACGGTCGAGGAGATCGCCTTTGGCAAGATGGACGCGCGGCTGGCCCACAAGCTTCTGGAACTGAGCGGCGGCAGCGACCTTGTCACGGCCACGCATGGCACGCTGGCGACTGAGCTGGGCACGGCGCGCGAAGTGATCTCGCGCCAGATGTCCGAATTTCAGCGGCGGGGCTGGGTCGAGCAGAAACGCGGTGCCGTGGCCTTGCTCGACCGGCCTGCTTTGGCCGCCTTCGCGAAAACAAATCCAGTCTGAGCGACGCTCGGTGACAAGGTCACTGAATGCAGAGTGAGAGGGGGCTAAGAAGGCGCTCAACTCAACTCTCATGGAGACTGACATGACCAAGAATGAAGGCACAATGGACCGCGCGATTCGCGGCGTCCTCGGCCTGATCCTCGTGCTGTTGCCATTGCTTGGCAGTGCAGCGCTCTTTGCGAACCCCGTTTTCTACTGGGGCTCGCTGATCATCGGTGCAGTTCTGCTGTTCACCGCCGTCACGGGCTTTTGCGCCCTTTATACCCTCTTTGGAATCCGGACCTGCAAGCGATGAATACTGCGACTGAATTCACACCTTTCGTGTCACTTGGTGGCGGGCTGTTGATCGGCCTGTCCGCCGTTCTGCTGATGGCTGGGCTGGGCCGCATCTTTGGTGCCACCGGCGTTCTGGCCGGGCTCATGCTGCCCGAATCGCGCGACGGCTTTACCTGGCGCCTCGTGCTGCTGGCCGGCATGGTTACCGCACCCACGCTGGTCTTCCTGTCTACAGGGTCCCCCGTGGACATCGACGTGCCGGTCAGCACCGGGATGCTTGTCGGTGGCGGTCTTCTTGTGGGCTTCGGTGCCGCACTGGGTTCGGGCTGCACGTCCGGTCACGGTGTCTGCGGCATGGCCCGTTTGTCGAAGCGGTCGATCGTCGCCACCGCCACCTTCATGGTCGCCACCGCCGTGACCGTCTTTATCGTCCGCCACGTGCTGGGAGCCTGAAAATGCGTCTTATCGTTACTTACGTCATCGGCCTGATCTTCGGCATCGGAATCTCGATTTCCGGCATGGCCAATCCGGCCAAGGTCATCAACTTTTTCGATGTCGCGGGCACATGGGATCCCAGCCTTGCCTTCGTCATGGGCGGCGCGCTGCTGGTGGCCTTTCCGGGCTACATGCTGGTGTTCCGTCGGCCCAAGCCGACCTTTGAAGCCGGCTACCAGGTTCCGACCAACACCAAGATCGACGGACGGCTGCTTGCCGGTTCGGCGGTGTTCGGCATTGGCTGGGGTATCGCTGGTTTCTGCCCCGGTGGTGCGCTGCCGGCGCTGGGCACGGGCCGCAGCGAAGTGTTCCTGTTCGTGATCGCCTCTGCCGTCGGCGTCCTGATCGCACGGCTTGGTCCGCAACTTTTGAACCGTGTCGGGCTGTCCCGCACGCAGACATCCTGAAGAGGAAAGCAAGATGAAAGACTTTACCGTAGACTCAACCGTCAAACCCGAAGTCGAAGCCTTCTTCGACGAGGCCACCAACACGATCAGCTACATCGTCAAGGACCCCGCATCCGACGCCTGTGCCATCGTCGATAGCGTCATGGACATCGACTATGCCGCTGGCCGGATCACCTACGATCACGCCGACGCCATGATCGCCCGTGTTCAGGAACGCGGACTCACGCTGGAGTGGATCATCGAGACCCACGTCCATGCCGACCACCTGAGCGCCGCGCCCTATATCCAGCAAAAGCTGGGCGGCAAGATCGGCATCGGGTCCAAGATCACGGTCGTTCAGGATACCTTTGGCAAGGTGTTCAACGAAGGCACCGAGTTCCAGCGCGACGGCAGCCAGTTCGACGCCCTGTTCGAGGATGGCGATACCTACCAGATCGGCGGGATGACCGCGGTTGCGCTTTATACGCCCGGCCACACACCGGCCTGTATGGTTCACGTGATCGGCGACGCTGCCTTCGTCGGTGATACGCTGTTCATGCCCGATGGGGGGTCCGCCCGCGCCGATTTCCCCGGTGGCGATGCCGGACAACTCTACGACAGCATCCAGCGTGTTCTGGCGCTGCCCGATGAAACCCGTCTGTTCATGTGCCACGACTACGGCCCGAACGGTCGCGACATCCAGTGGGAGACCACGGTGGGCGAAGAGAAAGAGCACAACATCCACGTCGGTCAGGGCAAGACCAAGGAAGAGTTCGTCAAGTTCCGCACCGAGCGCGATGCCGGTCTGGCCATGCCGAAACTCATCATCCCGTCGCTGCAGGTGAACATGCGTGCAGGCGATATGCCCAAGGACCACGATGGCAAGCCCACGCTGAAAGTCCCTGTCAACGTCCTGTAAGCCGCTTGTTAACGAGTTTTCTGTTCGGTCGTGGTTGTCGCCTCTTGTGCGGCAACCACGGCCCGTCCGGCCCTCTGGCGGCGGCATGGCCGAAGCCGACCGGTCCAATCAATACAGCCCTTAAGGTGACCCGCAATGACACCCACCAAATTGACTGACGATCTTTTTGTCGGCCCCCAGATCACGCTTGCCAACCTGTCCGGTCTTGCCGCGCAAGGGTTCAGGTCGATCATCGTCAACCGGCCCGATGGCGAAAGTCATGACCAGCCTTCTTTCGTGGAAACCGAGGCTGCAGCCAAGGCACAGGGTCTGGAGATCCGTTATATCCCGATCAACTCCGGCAATATCACAGACGCGGATATCGCCGCGTTCAAGGCCGCCATGCAAGAGATGCCCAAGCCTGTCTTTGCCCACTGCCGCAGTGGTGCGCGCTCCACGATGATGTGGGCGCTTGCACAGGACGAACGCCAGTCTGCCGATGCGGTCATCGCAACGGCGCGGGACGCCGGTTATGATATTTCCGGGCTGGCACCGCGCATCGGACAGCAACTTCGCGCCTAGGTCCGCGTTGGCCAAGCGGACCCGAACCCATCCGGTCCGCGACCCGCGCGCGACTGAGATACCAATACACCAACCGTAAGGGCGACGCCCGCCCCATCAAGGACTGAGACTATGCAAGGGCTTGCCCGTTATTTCCCCATTCTCGGGTGGGGACGGACCTACAACAGGACCGCTCTCGGCAATGATGCCATCGCCGCCGTGATCGTGACGATCATGCTGATCCCGCAATCGCTGGCCTATGCGATGCTGGCCGGGCTTCCGCCCGAAGCCGGGATCTATGCCTCGATCGTTCCGATCATGCTTTACGCGGTCTTCGGCACCAGCCGCGCGCTGGCCGTCGGGCCGGTGGCCGTCGTGTCCCTGCTGACGGCGTCCGCCGTGGGGCAGGTGGCCGATCAGGGCACTGCGGGCTACGCGGTCGCGGCCTTGACGCTGGCCGGGATGTCGGGGGCTTTTCTGGTCCTGCTTGGCGTGTTCCGCCTTGGTTTCCTTGCCAATTTCCTGTCCCATCCGGTGATTTCGGGTTTCATCACCGCATCCGGCATCCTGATCGCCATGAGCCAGCTGCGCCATATCCTGGGCATTTCTGGCGGTGGCCACAATCTGATCGAGATGGTGCAGTCGCTGTTTGCCAATCTGGGTCAGATCAATTTCAGCACCGTCGTCATCGGTGTGGCTGCGACGGGGTTCCTGTTCTGGGTGCGCAAGGGGTTGAAGCCGCTTTTGACGAAGATCGGATTGCCGCCGCTGGCTGTCGATATCATCGCCAAGGCCGGTCCCGTAGCGGCCGTTGCCGTCACGACGCTTGGCCGTGCTGAGCCTTGTGGACTTTTCGATCCTCAAAAAGACCTGGAACTACTCCAAGTCCGATTTTGCGGCTGTCTTCGTGACGATCCTTCTGACGCTGGGACTGGGTGTCGAAGCGGGTGTCGCGACCGGCGTCGGCCTGTCGATCCTGCTGCACCTTTACAAGACCTCGCGGCCCCACGTGGCCGAGGTCGGTCGCGTGCCGGGATCCGAGCACTTTCGCAATATCAACCGCCACGAGGTCGAGACGGACCCAACCGTCCTGTCCCTGCGCGTGGACGAGAGCCTTTACTTCGCCAATGCCCGGTTCCTCGAAGACCTGATTCAGGCCCGCGTGACCGACGGCTGCGAGATCGACCACGTGGTTCTGATGTTCTCTGCGGTGAACGCCGTGGATTACTCGGCCCTTGAAAGTCTCGAAGCGATCAACGCACGCCTGACGGACATGGGCGTCGGTCTTCACCTGTCAGAGGTCAAGGGCCCGGTCATGGACCGTTTATTGAAATCCCATTTCATCCACCAGATGAACGGACAGGTCTTTCTGTCCCAACACGATGCGTGGGCCAGCTTGGCCCGCCCTCTTCCCGAAGCTGCACAATAGGAGAATAACATGATGAAGATCAGCGAAAGCACAGGCCCGAACAGCCCGCGCGTTGCAGGATTCTATGAACCCGACAGCGGGTCGATCCAGTATGTCGCCGTCTGCGAGGCGACGAAAAAGGCCGCCCTGATCGATGTGGTGCAGGGCTTTCACCCCGCAAGCGCCGCGACCGACATGGCGCCGGCACAAGAGGTGCTGGATTGGGTCAAGGCAGAAGGGCTTGAGGTCGAATGGGTGCTGGACACCCATCCGCACGCCGACCACCTGATGGCCTCGGCCTGGCTGAAAGAGCAGACGGGCGCCCCGAACGGAATCGGCGAAAAGGTCAAGGAGATCGCATCGCTCTGGCGCGATCTCTACCACACCTCCACGCTTGATCCGGTGCCGCATTTCGACCGGCTGTTCGCGGATGGCGATACCTTCAAGCTGGGTGATCTGGACGTGAAGGTGATGCTGTCGCCGGGCCACACGCTGGGGTCGATCAGCTATGTGATCGGCGATGCCGTCTTTGCGCATGACACCTTCATGCAGCCCGACGCAGGCACGGCACGCGCGGATTTCCCCGGCGGTTCCGCGGCCGAACTTTACGGGTCGCTGATGGCGATCCTGTCCTTGTCGGACGACACCCGCATCTTTGTGGGCCACGACTATGGCACGTCGGATCGTGATGAACCGGCATGGGAAAGCACCGTGGCCGAACAGCGGGCGTCTAACAAGCACATCGGCGGCGGCGTGCCTCAGGGCGAATACGTCAAGGTGCGCGATGAGCGCGATGCGACGCTGAACCTGCCTGACCGTATGCTTGCCGCGCTGCAGATCAACCTGCGCGGTGGCAAGCTGCCGGAAGCGGAAAGCGACGGGTACAGCTACCTCAAGGTGCCGATGAACAAGTTCTGAGGCCGCTACAGACCTGCGACCTCGCGGATGACGTCGATCACTTTATCGACGCCTTCGTTGTGGCGCAGGGCCGTAAAGACAAAGGGACGCCCACCGCGGTTGGCGGTGGCGTCCCGTTCCATCACCTCGAGCGATGCACCCACATGGGGGGCCAGATCGGTCTTGTTGATGACCAAAAGGTCAGACCGTGTCAGCGCCGGGCCCCCCTTGCGGGGGATTTCTTCGCCAGCGGCCACGTCGATGACATAGATCGTCATATCCGCCAGTTCGGGGCTGAAGGTGGCCGACAGGTTGTCGCCGCCGCTTTCGATCAGGATCAGCTCAAGGTCCGGATGGCGGTCGCGCATCTGCGCGATGGCGGCAAGGTTGATCGACGCATCCTCGCGGATCGCCGTATGCGGGCAGCCCCCGGTTTCCACCCCCATCACCCGGTCCGCAGGCAGGATCTGCATCCGCATCAGGGCTTCCGCGTCTTCCTGCGTGTAGATGTCGTTGGTGATCACGGCGAGCGAATGCTCGTCCTTCAACCGCTCGGCCAGCCGCGCGGTCAGCGTGGTCTTGCCAGAGCCGACGGGTCCGCCGATGCCGATGCGCAGGGGGCCGTTCAATCGGGTCATGTCTGGAATATCCGGGGTTCTAGGGTTGCGTGGCGCAGCGATGCGATGTCGGACAGAAAGGCGGTCGAGCCTATGTCGTCGATGGTGTTGCCCGCGGTCTCATCTGCGATGCGCAGGCAAAGGGGATGAAGGTCCGCGACGATGGTCTGGGCCGCTGTCTGTCCCAAAGGCATCAGGCGCTGCGCCGCACTGGTCAGGTTGGTGACAAGCGATTGCAGGTAAAGCGCCGCAGCAGGCGTGGGCGTGATCCCTTGCCGGGCCGCTGCAAAACCGACGATCAGGGGAAACTGCACCGCCGGCATGTCCTGCCCCGAGACGGCACCGGTGACCTGCGCAAAGGCGGCGCCCTGTCGCGCGGATTCCGTGATCCGCTCGGACGATGCCGCGAAGGCCCGCGCTTCGGCATCCAGTGCCACAAGCCCTGCAGCGTCCGGGGCCGCGTGGCCCAGCCGCAGCCATATGGCATCGCTGCGCCCGCTGCCGTGGTCCAACACCTCTGACAGCCAGTCCCTCAGGCTGTCGGCATCGGTGACCCAGCGTTCGGCCACGGCAGTCTCTAACCCGTGCGAATAGGCAAAGCTGCCCAGCGGATAGGCAGGCGAAAGCCACTGCGCGAGGGTCAGAAACTCAGTGGTCATGCGCCGTCGCCCCATGTTCATGGGAATGCGTGCGACCGTGGCCATAGGCGCCGCCTTCTGGCGTGAAGGGCGCGTGGTCTTCGGTGATGGTCGCGCCCAGATGCTCCAGCATGTGGCGGATCACCGGAAATGCGATGACCCGCGTCGGTCGTCAGAACCTTGCGGCGCAGAAAGCGGCCGGCGTAATCAAGCGTTACGCTGTCGACGGCGCTGCCGCCAAAGACTTCAACGCATTGCGCGACGGGCAGATCGGTCATTCGTCCCCCAAGACATAGATTTTCCGGGCAGGGTAGAGGATCGGCTTTTCTCCGGAAATCGAGTCGCCGACGATCAGTGTGATACCGAGGGCAGGCAGGAACTCGACAATCTCGAGGTAGGTGTCCCCCTTCGATTGGTAGGCGATACGCCCGGAGATGGATTTGAAGGTGCAATCACCGATCGACAGGCTGCCGACCCCTGCCCATGAATGCGTGACCGTTTCGGTGATCGGGCTTTCGGCTGCAAAGGACAGTTGCGTTTCGACGGTCTGGGTCAGGTGCGCGGAGGGCCGCGAGAACGCGGCGGACTTGTCTACAAGCGTGACGGTCATGTCGTCGTCCGACTGGTGGATGCCCCCGCGCAGCATCTCTTCTTTCGTCCAGAAAGTGCCGAACGCCAAAGTGGACCGCCAGCTTTCCTCGGTATCGAAGAAATCGGTGCGTTGAATCTGTCCGTCCCTGATCTGGTAGAGCGCTTTGAACTCCTCATCATCCTCTACCACGATGCCGGTTTTCAGATCGGCAGATGTCGGGCAGGCAAGACCGGGGGATGCGGCCAGCAAAAGCAGGACCAACAGGCTTTTCATCGGGAAACCTCAGAACAGGAAATAGCGCTGTGCCATGGGTAGCACGTCGGCGGGCTGACAGGTCAACAGCTCTCCGTCCGCGCGGACCTCGTAGGTTTCGGGGTCGACTTCGACCTTGGGCAAGGCGTCGTTCAGTTTCAGATCACGCTTGCCGATGGTGCGGGTGTTCGCGACCGGAATGGTCTGTTTGGCAAGGCCAAGGGTTTCGCGGATCCCGTCGGCCTGCGCGGCCTCGGACACGAAGACGACCGCGGACTGTTCGACACTGCGCCCGTAGGCACCGAACATGGGCCGCGAATAGACCGGCTGCGGCGTCGGGATCGAGGCATTGGGATCACCCATCTGCGCCATGACGATGCTGCCGCCCAAAAGGACCATTTCAGGCTTCACGCCAAAGAACGCGGGGTTCCACAAGACAAGATCGGCGCGCTTGCCTTCCTCGATGCTGCCGATATGGCTGCTGATGCCATGGGCGATGGCCGGATTGATCGTGTATTTCGCGATGTAGCGGCGCACGCGCATGTTGTCGTTGTCGCCGGTTTCCTCGGGCAGGGGGCCGCGCTGTTTCTTCATCTTGTCGGCGGTCTGCCATGTGCGGATCAGCACCTCGCCCACGCGGCCCATCGCCTGACTGTCAGAGGCGATGATCGAGAACGCACCCATGTCGTGCAGGATATCCTCGGCCGCGATCGTCTCGCGCCGGATGCGGCTTTCGGCAAAGGCGATGTCTTCCGGCACCCGCTTGTCGAGGTGGTGACACACCATCAGCATGTCGAGATGTTCTTCGATCGTGTTGACCGTGAAGGGGCGTGTGGGGTTGGTCGATGACGGCAGCACGTGTTCTTCGCCGCAGATCTTGATGATGTCGGGCGCGTGTCCGCCGCCCGCGCCTTCGGTGTGGAAGGCGTGGATCGTGCGGCCCTTCATGGCGTTGACGGTATGTTCGACAAAGCCGGATTCGTTGAGCGTATCGGTGTGGATCATCACCTGCACATCCATCGCATCGGCCACCGACAGGCAGCAGTCGATGGCGGCAGGTGTCGTGCCCCAGTCTTCGTGCAGCTTCAGCGCGCAGGCCCCGGCCTTGACCTGCTCTTCCAGTGCCGCGGGCAGCGACGCATTGCCCTTGCCCGCAAAGGCGAGGTTCATCGGAAAGGCGTCGGCCGATTGCAGCATCCGACCGATGTGCCACGGTCCAGGGGTGCAGGTCGTGGCCAGTGTGCCGTGCGCGGGTCCGGTGCCGCCGCCCAGCATGGTGGTCAGGCCGGAATGCAGTGCATCTTCGATCTGTTGCGGGCAGATGAAGTGGATGTGGCTGTCGAATCCGCCCGCCGTCAGGATGCGGCCTTCACCCGCGATCGCCTCGGTTCCCGGTCCGATGATGATATCGACGCCGGGTTGCGTATCGGGGTTGCCCGCCTTGCCGATCTTGTGAATGCGCCCGTCCTTCAGGCCCACATCCGCCTTGTAGATGCCTGTCCAGTCCACGATCAGCGCATTGGTGATGACGGTATCGACCGCGCCTTGGGCCCGCGTGACCTGGCTTTGCCCCATCCCGTCGCGGATGACCTTGCCGCCGCCGAACTTGACCTCTTCGCCGTAGCGCGGCGCGCTGCCGGCCGGGCCGGATGCGGTCAGATCGCGCTCGACCTCGATGATCAGGTCGGTGTCGGCCAGCCGCACCCGGTCACCCGTTGTGGGGCCATACATGGAGGCATAATCGGCGCGGGAAATTGTGGTTGGCATATGATCAGCCTTTCTTGGGGCCGCGCTTGCCCAGACGGCGGGCATTGGCGCGTGTTTTCTGGCGGATAGGTTTGATGGCAGCTGCCGCGATCGTCTCGGGCGATCCGCCACGCATGGCGACAAGGGCGGAATCCGTCGCGGCCTTGGTCATGGCGTGAACCTTTTCGGACACCATGCGGGCGTCCTCTGCCGGCGTAACCGACCAATGGCCCGCCATCCCCATCAGTCGCATGGTGATGACGGCCTGCGCTTCGGCCATGACCAGACCGATCTGGTAGGCGTTGGCCCAATAGGCCATCGGCGATGGAAACGCGGGTTTGCGGGGCATCACAGATCACCCATCACGGCTTGGTTGAAGCCAAAGATGCGACGCCCGCCCGACACCGGGATCAACTGGACCTCGCGCCGCTGCCCCGGCTCGAACCGGACGGCGGTGCCTGCGGCGATATCGAGCCTGTGGCCCCGCGCCGCGTCACGGTCGAAATCGAGCGCCGGGTTCGTCTCGGCGAAGTGGTAGTGGCTGCCCACCTGCACCGGTCTGTCGCCGGTATTCGCCACCATCAGCTTTACCGCCTCGCGGCCTTCGTTGAGGGTGATATCGCCCTTCGCTGTCATCACTTCACCGGGGATCATTGCGACACTCCTGTCTTGCGCTGACGGACCAACTCATCGGATGGGGTTGTGGACGGTCACCAGTTTGGTGCCGTCGGGGAAGGTGGCTTCGACCTGCACGTCGTGGATCATCTCGGCCACGCCTTCCATGCATTGATCGCGGGTCACGACTTCGGCCCCCGCCTGCATCATGTCTGCGACCGAGCGACCGTCGCGCGCGCCCTCGACCACCGTGTCGGTAATCAGAGCAATCGCCTCGGGATGGTTCAGCAGCACGCCGCGGGCCAACCGCTTGCGGGCGACCTCGGCGGCCATGGCGACCAGCAGCTTGTCTTTCTCTCGGGGACTCAGGTTCATTCAAAGGCTCCATGACTTTGGCAGCGAAGCGCCGCCCAGACGCTCCAGCACGGGGATCAGGGTGCGGCGCAACAGATAGCTGTCCTCGGCCAGTATTCTAGCCACAAGGCAGTCGTCGCCCAGCAGGGACACGCCAGCATGGGCCGGCAAACCGCGCTGGATGTGATCCACCTGCGCGGCCGCATCGGGGGCGGCATAGACGACGCTGGCCATTGCACCGGCACCTTGGCCGATGGCGGTGCGGGCGATGTGTGTCTGGAAATCGCCCTGAAACCGGATCGTGTCACGGTAAAGCGGACGTCCGGCGCGGCGTATCTCGACACGGTCGGACAGGGCGACACGGCGCAGCGTCTCGCCCATCAGGCGGCGTCCGAAGACCAGCGGTTCGACGAAAAGAAGCGATGCACCCTTCGCCAGATCGCAGGTCAGATGCCGATCAAGGGCGCTGCCGTCGAACAGGATCAGTTCCTGGGGCAGCCAATCCAGCCGCGCGCCTTCACCGACGGTCAGGCGCGATGTGACCCGCGCGTGGCCCACCTCTGCGCGGTAGACGCGTTCTGCCGCCTGCGTGGTCAGACTCATCCGCGCATTCGCCCCGACACTGACCTTCAGGTCCTGCCTGTCGCCGCCTGTCAGGCCGCCGCTGGTGTTGATCATAACCGCTTCGAACGGATCGCGCCCGCCCGGAAACAGCAGCTTCAGCGCACCGGACGTGCGCACGCGGTCCAGTACCGTCACCGCATCGCGCCGCTTTACGGCCAGAACCCCGCGCCCGTCAGAGCGGGGCGGGCTGTCCGTCCGGTCACAGATGGCGTGCAGTGTCATGGGGCGGGCTGTCCTCTCGGTATGCCCGCATCTTGGGCAGGGCCGGACCGATTGGCCACTGTCTGGCCGCACAGAGGCCAGATATGCTGCGGCGGACGGTTCAAGTCCTGGCGGCTTGCCTGTTTTATGGGCGGTTGGCGAAGGCCGAACGGAGAGAGATCGGACACAGCGAATCACAGGTCTGAAAGCGCCACGCTGATATCCGCCTGGAACACCGTAAGGGACCGAACGCACGAAAAAGGGCGCGACCGAAGCCGCGCCCTTTCATTCTGTCACTTGCGAAGATCAGGCGTCGTAGCGGTCCGCGTTCATGACCTTGGTCCATGCGGCCACGAAGTCGCGCACGAACTTTCCGGCGTTGTCGTCCTGTGCATAGACCTCGGCCAGCGCACGCAGCTCGGAGTTCGAGCCGAAGACCAGATCGCAGCGGGACGCGGTGTAGACGCGGTCGCCGGTTTTCTTGTGCCGGCCTTCGAACAGGTTCACGGCGTCCTCGACGGCCTTCCATTCGATGTCCATCCGCAGAAGGTTGCGGAAGAAATCGTTGGTCAGCGCACCCTTGCGGTCGGTGAAGACACCGGCCTCGTCGCCGTTGTAGTTGGCACCCAGAACGCGCAGCCCTGCGACCAGAACGCTCATCTGCGGGGCGGTCAGCGCCAGCAGTTGTGCACGGTCCACCAACAGCTTTTCCGACGGCACGGTAAAGTCAGCCGACAGGTAGTTGCGGAAGCCGTCTGCCTTCGGCTCGAGAGGTTCGAAGCTTTCGGCATCCGTCATCTCGTCGGTGGCATCGCCACGTCCCGGCACGAAGGGCACGTCGATGTCGAAACCGGCGGCTTTCGCAGCCGTCTCGACGCCCAGGTTCCCGGCCAGCACGATCACGTCGGCCAGCGACACGTTGCCGAAGTCGCTTTGCACGCCTTCCAGCACGCTCAGCACCTTTTGCAGTTTCTCGGGTTCGTTGACTTCCCAGTCCTTCTGCGGCGCCAGACGCACACGCGCACCGTTTGCACCGCCACGCTTGTCCGAGTTGCGGAAGGTCGAGGCGCTGGCCCATGCGGTCGAGACCATCTCGGCCACGGTCAGGTCCGTCGCCGCGATCATCTCCTTGAGCTTCGCCACATCCGCATCCGACAGGCTGGGGCCCTTGGGCACCGGATCCTGCCAGATCAGGTCTTCGGTCGGAACCTCTTTCCCGAGGTAACGGACCTTGGGGCCCATGTCGCGGTGGCACAGCTTGAACCATGCGCGGGCAAAGGCATCCTCGAACTCGGCCGGATTCTCGCGGAAACGCTCGGAAATCTTGCGATACTCCGGGTCTTCGCGCAGGGCGAGGTCGGCGGTGGACATCATGGTTTTCACCTTGCGGTCCGAATGGGCGGCGGGTGCAAGGTCTTCGTCCGCGACATTGACCGGCTCCCACTGCTGGGCGCCTGCGGGCGACTTGGTCAGCTGGTATTCGTAGTCCAGCAGCATGTGCCAATAGGTGCCGTCCCATTTGGTCGGCGTCGGTGTCCATGCGCCTTCGAGACCGGACGAGATCGTGTCGTCGCCGTTGCCGATCCCATGACCTGACCGCCAGCCAAGCCCCTGCTCGACGATGTCGGCGCCCTCGGGCTCGTGCGAGACCAGACCGGCATCGCCCGCACCGTGGCATTTGCCGAAGGTGTGACCACCGGCGACAAGAGCGACGGTTTCCTCGTCGTTCATGGCCATGCGGCCAAAGGTGTCGCGGATGTCATAGGCGCTGGCCTTGGGGTCGGGGTTGCCGTCCGGGCCTTCGGGGTTGACGTAGATCAGTCCCATCTGCACGGCAGCCAGCGGGTTTTCCATCTGGCGGTCGCCGGAATAACGGCTGTTGGGGTTGTCCGACGGGGCCAGCCACTCTTCCTCGGTGCCCCAGTAGATGTCCTCTTCCGGTGCCCAGATGTCTTCGCGACCGCCGCCGAAGCCGAAGGTCTTGAAGCCCATCGATTCCAGCGCGACGTTGCCGGTCAGGATCATCAGGTCGGCCCATGAAATGGCGTTGCCGTACTTTTGCTTGATCGGCCACAACAGGCGACGCGCCTTGTCGAGGTTCACGTTGTCGGGCCACGAATTCAGCGGCGCAAAGCGCTGGGAACCAGAGGTCGAACCGCCGCGCCCGTCGCCGGTGCGGTAGGTGCCGGCCGAGTGCCACGCCATGCGGATGAAGAACGGACCATAATGGCCGTAGTCGGCGGGCCAGTAGTCCTGACTGTCGGTCATCAGCGCTTCGAGGTCGGCCTTGAGCGCGTCGTAGTCGAGGCCCTTGAAGGCTTCGGCGTAGTCGAATTCCGGGTCCATCGGGTTCCCGGCGGGACCGTGCTGGTGCAGGATCGACAGGTTCAGCTGTTCCGGCCACCAGTCGCGGTTGGACCGCATCTTGTTGGTATGCGTGCTGCCGTGAAAGACGGGGCAGCCGCCTGTCGGGGTTTCGTTCGAGCCATCCATCGCAGGTCTCCTCAGGTTGGTGATTCACAGCACCTATATGGTGATGATTTGGAATAGTTCTAACACGTCGGTGCGATTAGTTGAATTTGCATTTTCCTATCGTTGCGATAATCTGTCGTTATGGAAAAGATGACATTGAAGCAGCTGCGTTACTTCGAAGCGCTGGCGCAGCACGGGCATTTCGGACGGGCCGCAGATGTGGCCGGTATCTCGCAACCCGCTTTATCCGTGCAGATCAAGGAGTTGGAGACGACGCTTGGCGTTCCGCTTTTCGAACGGTCACCCGGACAGGTGCGCCTGACGCCTTTCGGCGAACAGTTCGGAGAACGCGCGCGCGATATCCTGAGCGCGGTCGCTGACCTGACGAACCTCGCGCGGTCGGCGCAGGATGCCTTTGTCGGCCGGTTGCGGATCGGTGTGATTCCCACTGTCGCCCCTTACCTTTTGCCAGCCGTCTTCGGTGCGTTGCGGCGCAGCTATAGGTCACTGCTTCCGCGATCAGGCGCTGAACTTTTGCGATATCTCGCCGCAAGGCAGGCGCGAACGGCTGGAAGGAAGCTCGCTTTCGACACTGGTCCAGATGGTCGCGGCGGGCATAGGTGTGACCCTGATCCCGCAGATGGCTGTCCGCGTCGAGGCGGGGGCCGCCGCCGTCGCCATCGACGCCTTTCCATCGCCACAGCCGGGCCGCAGCCTTGCGATGGTCTGGCGGCGGTCAAATCCACTGGCCCGGCAACTGACCGAGGTGGCCGATGTGGTCCGGCGCGCGGGGCAATCTGGACGCTCCGTCTCACCTGCGCCAGAGTGACCGCGAAAAGGAGCCCATTATGACCGACCTCTTGTTCGACATGCCCGAGCGGCCCAGCCTGCCTGTCGCGGAAACCAGCACGCGCTTTGGCGTGCGTCGCATTTTCTGCGTGGGCCGCAACTATGCCGCGCACGCCGCCGAAATGGGAAACGAGGTGGACCGCGAGGCGCCGTGGTATTTCACCAAGTCCGGTGAGCACCTGTGCCAAAGTGGGCAGGTGGTGCCCTATCCACCGGGTACGCAGGATTACCATAACCGCCGCCCTTGGTCGCTGGGCAAGGATGTAGAGAACGCGGCTGTCGTCGGCACGATCCGGCCCGGCCCGCTGGACGCAGATGCCCGCATCGCGCTGACAGTGAACGGTGACACGCGGCAGGACGCCCCCCTGTCCGATATGGTCTGGTCGGTGGCCGAGGTCATCGCACATCTGTCACGCTACTATCACCTTAATCCGGGTGATCTGATCATGACCGGCACGCCTGCAGGCGTCGGTCCGGTCGTGGCGGGGGACCGATTGGTCGGCACCATCGACGGTCTGGACCCGGTGGAACACGCACTGTCCTGAACCGGCCCTTGCGCTGATGGGGGCGCTGGCGTTTAGTCGGGGCATGGACCTATCTGCACTCGACACCGCCATCGCGGCCAAGCGCGACGATCTGATCGCGCTGACCCAGGATCTTATCCGGATGCCGACGCTCAATCCGCCGGGGCAGGACTACCGGTTGATCTGCGAATATCTGGACAGGCGGCTGAAGGGCCACGGGTTCCAGACCGAGCTGATCCGTGCCCATGGCACGCCGGGCGACAGCGAAAAGTATCCGCGCTGGAACATCGTTGCCCGCCGCGAAGGCTCTGTTGCGGGCGATTGCGTGCATTTCAACAGTCACACGGACGTGGTCGAGGTGGGCTCGGGCTGGACCCGCGACCCCTTCGGCGGCGAATTGATCGACGGCAAGATCTACGGACGCGGCGCCTGCGACATGAAGGGCGGACTGGCCGCGTCGATCATCGCGGTCGAAGCGTTTCTCGAGACTTGCCCCGGGTTCGCAGGCGCCATCGAGATCAGTGGCACGGCGGACGAGGAATCGGGCGGCTACGGTGGCGTCGCATATCTGGCCGAACAGGGCTATTTCGACCCCGCCCGCGTGCAGCACGTCATCATCCCAGAGCCGCTGAACAAGGACCGCGTCTGCCTTGGCCACCGTGGCGGATGGTGGGCCGAAATCGAGACGTTTGGCGAAATCGCACACGGGTCCATGCCGTTTCTGGGCGATTGTGCCGTCCGCCACATGGGCGCGGTGCTGGACCGGTTCGAAAGCGATCTGTTTCCCGCCATGGCCAAGCGGCACACCGAAATGCCGGTGGTGCCCGCGGGCGCGCGGTCGTCCACGATGAACATCAATTCGATCCACGGCGGCCAGAAAGAGCAGGACGACGACTTTACGGGTCTGCCCGCCCATTGCGTGCCGGATTCCTGCCGCATCGTGATCGACCGGCGGTTTCTGGTCGAGGAAACGCTGGAACAGGTGCGCGGCGAGGTCACGGCGCTTCTGGATGGCGTCAAGTCGGACCGCCCGACCTTTACCTATGCCCTGCGCGAGCTGAACAGCGTTCTGCCTTCGATGACCGACGCCCATGCACCGGTCGTCGAAACCGTCAGCGCGGCGATCCGCGATGTTCTGGGCCGTGACGCGCAGCATGTCGCCAGCCCGGGCACCTACGACCAGAAGCATATCGACCGCATTGGCAAGCTGAAGAACTGCATCGCCTACGGACCCGGCGTGCTGGAACTGGCGCACAAGCCCGACGAATGGATCGGCGTCGACGACATGATCGATTCCGCCAGGGTCATGGGGCGCAGTCTTGCCAAGTTGTTGCTGCCAAGCGCAAAGTAGAGCCAATCAACAGGGGGTTCGGACATGAACATGAAGACCACGATCATGGCAGGCGTCATGGCGCTTTCCGCCAGTGCACTGGCCGCGCAGGACAGCATCACCGTTGCGATCCAGCTGGAGCCGCCGAACCTTGACCCGACGGGCGGTGCGGCGCAGGCGATCGACTCGGTCCTGTATTCCAACGTTTTCGAGGGGCTGACACGCTTCATGGCGGACGGATCGGTCGTGCCCGGTCTGGCCGAAAGCTGGGAGATTTCGGACGACGGGCGTGAATATACATTTACTCTGCGCGAGGGTGCGACGTTCCATGACGGCACCGTGTTCGACGCCGAGGACGTGAAATTCACCCTCGACCGCGCCCGCGCCGATGACAGCACGAACGCGCAGAAGGTCCTGTTCGACGGGATCACGCAAGTCGAGGTCATCGATCCGCTGACCGTCAAGGTGACGCTGGACGGGCCGAACGGCAGTTTCCTGTTCAATCTGGCCTGGGGCGATGCCGTGATGGTCGCGCCCGAAAGCATCGAGGACATCGCGTCCAATCCCGTCGGCACCGGCCCGTTCAAGTTCGACAACTGGGTGCAGGGCGACCGCATCGAGATGTCGCGATACGAGGATTACTGGGGCGAGGCGCCCGCTCTGACGCAGGCCACCTTCCGCTTCATCAGCGACCCCACCGCCGCCTTCGCCTCTGTCATGGCCGAGGACGTGGACGCCTTCGTAGGCTTTCCGGCCCCCGAAAACCTGCCGCAGTTTGCAGCCGATCCGCGCTTTCAGGTGCTGGAAGGCAGCACCGAGGGCGAGACGATCCTTGCCATGAACAACGGTCAGGAGCCTTTCGACAATGTCGTCGTGCGACAGGCCGTCGCCCACGCCATCGACCGACAGGCGATCATCGACGGTGCGATGTTCGGCATCGGCACGCCCATCGGCACGCATTTCGCGCCGCATAACCCCGACTACGTCGATCTGCTGGACCTGTCGCCCCATGACCCCGAAAAGGCCCGGGACCTGCTGGCCGAGGCGGGCTATGCGGACGGCTTCACCACCACGCTGAAGCTCCCACCGCCGTCCTACGCGCGGCGCGGGGGCGAGATCATCGCCAGCCAGCTGCGCGCGGTCGGGATCGAGACCGAGATCACCAACGTCGAATGGGCGCAGTGGCTGGACGAAGTGTTCGGGCAAAAGGACTTTGGCCTGACCATCGTGTCCCATACGGAACCGATGGATATCGGCATCTACGCGGACCCGGACTACTACTTTCAATACGGCACCGAAGAGATGGTGAACCTGATGGGCGAACTGCGCGGCACCACCGATCCGGCGGAGCGTTCAGAGATCCTTAAGGAAGCGCAGACGATCATCGCCGAGGACTATGTGAACGCTTACCTTTTCGAACTTGCCATCGCGACGGTCGCCAAGGCGGGTCTCCAGGGCTTGTGGGTGGATCAGCCGACCGCGGCTGTGGACCTGACCGGCGTCAGCTGGGCCGAGTGATCGAAGGGCGGGGGCAATCCCGCCGCAACGAAGCGTCTGGCGGTTTC
>JAIVHI010000339.1 GCA_020201155.1 Loktanella sp.
TTACGGCGTTGACGGAGATGGCGATACCATCGAAGATCCGCTTGACGCCATGCAGCTTCACGTTGCGGGTGCATTTGGCAACTTTGGTATGCAGGTTGCATACCAAGAAGAGTTCGCTGGTGCCGATGCCATCTTCGGTGTGAGCGGTTCGACAGCTTTCGCTGGTGCTGACGTTCAAGTCTCGTTCATCGACGATGGAAGCGAAAACTCGCTTGGTCTCGGCGCATCCTATCCTGTTGGTCCCGTCGTTGTTGGTGGCTACTACAGCATCAACGATGTGGCAGAAAACAACTACGGTGTGTCGGCTGACTACGCCAGCGGCGCGTTCGCAGTTGCTGCTGCCTATGACGTCGATGCTGGCGAAGCCGGTGCAGACGATGTTGGCACCTACGAGATCGATGCATCCTATGACGTCGGCAACGGCCTCATGTTGTTTGGTGGTCTGGTCGGTAACGACGTCGACGGTGACGACTTGGGTTACTATGCAGCAGCGACCTACGACCTCGGTGGCGGCGCAGAGCTCCTGTTCTCCTACGCTGACGACGGCGACGACACCAACTACGACGACGAGTTCGGTGGGCCTGAGTACATGGAAGGCACCACTGTCGAGGTTTCCTTCTCCTTCTAATCGAAGCAGAAGAACCTGATAGAAAGGGCGGTCCTTCGGGGCCGCCCTTTTTCATTGTCCTGACGGGCCGTGTTCTTTAGGTATTTGCCAAGTCCAAACAGGAAGGGGCATCCCTTTGAGCCTATTCGTAAAAGCTATCGGAACCTCTGCCCTTGTCGTTGCCCTGTCCGGCTGCGGGTTGTTCGGCGGGGCCTCGTCGCAGGACGGTGCCGTCCGTCAGTCGCAGCGCGTCAGCGGCGCGGAAAGCGTGGCGGTCAATCGCTACATCTGGGCGGCATCGCTGGATGTGCTGAGCTTTCTGCCCGTTCAGTCCGTCGATCCCTTCACCGGCGTGATCGTCATGGGCTACGGCACGCCGCCCGGCGGCAGCCGCCCCTATCGCGCGACGGTCTACGTATCGGACCCCGCGCTTGATGCACGGTCCCTGAACGTCGCGTTGCAGACGCAAAGCGGTCCGGTCACGCTCGAGACGCAGCGCGCCATCGAAGACGCGATCCTGACGCGCGCATCCACATGGGCCACGTGCGGAACTACACGATGGGTGACGTGATCGCCCGCTACAAGCTGGCAACGGGGCACAACGTGCTGCACCCGATGGGCTGGGACGCCTTTGGCATGCCCGCCGAGAACGCCGCAATGGCGTCGAACGGTCACCCCAAGGACTGGACCTACGGCAACATCGAAACGATGAAGAGCCAGATGAAGCCGCTGGGCTGGTCACTCGACTGGTCGCGCGAACTGGCGACCTGCGATCCCGAATACTACGGCCAGCAGCAGGCGCTGTTCCTCGACTTTCTGGCCAAGGATCTGGTTTACCGCAAGAACGCCGTGGTGAACTGGGACCCCGTCGACATGACCGTGCTGGCGAATGAACAGGTGATCGACGGCAAGGGCTGGCGATCGGGGGCCGAGGTCGAACGCCGCGAGCTGACGCAGTGGTTCTTCAAGATCAGCGACTATTCGGAAGACCTGTTGGATGCCATCGACGGGCTCGATCACTGGCCCGCCAAGGTCAAGCTGATGCAGTCGAACTGGATCGGCAAGTCACGCGGCTTGCAGATGGCATTCGACGTGATCGACCACGACGATTTCGACAGTATCGACGTCTATACCACCCGCCCGGATACAATGTTGGGCGCATCCTTTATCGGTATCTCGCCCGACCACCCCATCGCCAAGTCGCTGGAGCAGGTCAATCCTGCAGTCCAGGCCTTCTGTGCCGAATGCCGCAAGGGTGGCACCACGGCAGAGGCGCTGGAAAAGGCGGAAAAGCTGGGGCTGGATACCGGCATCCGCGTGCGTCACCCGCTTGACCCCGAACGGGAGCTTCCGGTCTGGATCGCCAATTTCATCCTGATGGACTACGGTACGGGTGCGATCTACGGCTGCCCCGCCCACGACCAGCGCGACCTTGATTTCGCACGCAAGTTCGACCTGCCCGTCACCTCGACCTTCGTGCCCGTAGACGGAGAGATCACCCTGCCCGAGGATGGTGGCGGCGCCTATGTCCCTGCCAAGACCGAGACGGTCCGCTACGTAAAAAAGCTGGCAGGCGACGACCGGATGACCGGTGAAGCCGCCGTGGATGCCGCCATCGCCTTCTGCGAGCAAAAGGGCATCGGCGACGGCGTCACCAAGTTCCGCCTGCGCGACTGGGGCCTGTCACGCCAGCGCTATTGGGGCTGTCCGATCCCAGTCGTGCACTGCGACGACTGCGGTGTCGTACCCGAAAAAAAGGAAAACCTGCCGATCGAGCTGCCTTACGACGTCAGCTTCGACACGCCCGGCAACCCGCTCGACCGCCACCCGACATGGCGCGACTGCGCCTGCCCCGCCTGCGGCAAGCCAGCCCGGCGCGAAACGGACACGATGGACACTTTCGTCGATTCGTCGTGGTATTTCGCCCGCTTCACCTCGCCCCAAGCCGAAACGCCGACAGTGGCCGAAGATGCGGCCTACTGGATGAACGTGGACCAGTATATCGGCGGCATCGAGCATGCGATCCTTCACCTGCTCTATTCCCGCTTTTTCGCCCGCGCGATGAACATGACCGGCCATCTGCCCGACAGCGC
>JAIVHI010000230.1 GCA_020201155.1 Loktanella sp.
GCCGGATACAACGCCTATGCCGAAGCCGACACGAACCGGCTGATCGGACATGCCGTGGACATGGCCATCGCGATCAATCACGTGAACAGAGCCTTGGAACTGCCTGATCTTTATCCCTTT
Source organism: Loktanella sp. (assembly GCA_020201155.1). Taxonomy (GTDB): domain Bacteria; phylum Pseudomonadota; class Alphaproteobacteria; order Rhodobacterales; family Rhodobacteraceae; genus JAIVHI01. Next base: position 121 of record JAIVHI010000230.1, read on the forward strand.
GTTTTGGGTTCGGGAGTGCGGAAAAAGCTGGCCTTCATCCACGACCATCTGCGACGGGGTCCGATGGGTCAGGCAGGACCTGCGACGATCTAGACAGTCAGCGCGCGGCGATGGGACAGACCTGCGGGTTTCGGACAGGGCTGTGACACTCAGACCGATCTGTTTGCAAAGCTTTTACTTTTACTCGGAAGTCGGTTGCCGCACAGTCGTCCCATGTGGCGCGCTTTTCTTTTCTGTCTGTTCCCCCTACCCGCGCTGGCCTGCGAGACCGCGTTGATCCTGACCATCGACGTGTCGAATTCAATCGACGTGGCGGAATACCGTATCCAGACCGACGGATTGGCCGATGCGCTGGCCGATCCCGACGTCATCGAAACACTGGTGCAGGGTGAAAGCGCGCTTACGGTGGTGCAGTGGTCCGGGACCGACAAGCAGGAGGTTTCGCTGGACTGGCGCCAGATGCGGACATCTCTCGACGTGGAGGCCTTTGCCACTGAGGTTCGTATGATGCCCCGCGCCTTTGTGTTGTCGGATACCGCCCCTGCCGAAGCCATCCTGTTTTCGCTGGACCACTTTCGCACGGCACCTGCCTGCGAACGGCGGGTCATCGACGTTTCGGGCGACGGCACGCCCAACAGCGGCGGCGAAACGCGGACGGCCAGAAATCTGGCAGAGCGTGCCGGGGTCACGATCAACGCGATCGCCATCGAAAGCATGGGGCTGGCCATCACCAACTTCTACCGGGGCGCGGTCATCACGCGGAACGGTTTCGTCGTGACAGCCCGCACCCACCGCGACTATCCCCGCGCGATCCGCACCAAGCTGATCCGCGAGTTGAGCCAAGTGCTTGGCTGACATGATCGTGACACCTTCCCTGAAACACCTGACGGCGGTCTTTGGCCGGATCGGGCTTTTGTCGTTCGGCGGCCCTGCAGCGCAGATCGCACTGATGCACAAGGAACTGGTCGAGGACCGCGACTGGTTGAGCGAAAGCGATTTCCTGCGTGCCCTGTCGTTCTGCATGCTCCTGCCCGGCCCCGAGGCGATGCAACTCGCGACCTTTGCGGGCTGGAAGCAACGCGGCGTGGTCGGCGGGCTGATCGGTGGCGGGCTGTTTGTCCTTCCGGGCGCCATCGTGATGGCAGCACTGGTGCTGGCCTACGGGCGCTTCGGGACCTTACCGCTGGTGCAGGCGATGTTCCTTGGCGTTCAGGCGACGGTTGTCGTCATCGTCATCGGGGCGCTGCGCAAGGTGGCGGGCAAGGCGCTGACAGGACCCCCGGGATGGATCATCGCGGTGGCTGTCTTCGTTGCCCTGTTCGTCTTTGGCCTGCCTTTCCCGCTGCTGATCCTGCTTTCGGCGGGGCTGGGGGCGGTCTGGTTGCGCCCCAAAGGCGAATCCGTGCGGACGACGACCCGGCTGCGCTGGGGGCCTTCCTTGCGGGCCATCGGTATCGGCGGGGTCCTTTGGGCCGCGCCCGTGCTGGTGCTGATCGGGCTGGACGCCAGCTTTCTGACCGATCTGGCGGTGTTCTTCTCGACGCTGGCCGTCGTGACCTTCGGCGGGGCCTACGCCGTGCTGGCCTACATGACCCAGACCGTCGTGCAGGATTTCGGCTGGATCAGCACCGCTCAGATGATGGACGCACTGGGGCTTGCGGAAACGACGCCCGGCCCGCTGATCCTTGTCACCCAGTTCGTGGGCATGCTGGCCGGTCTTCTGGAGGGCGGCATCGGTCTGGCACTGATCGCAGGTGCGGTCACGCTTTGGGTGACCTTCGTGCCCTGTTTCATCTGGATCTTCGCGGGCGCGCCGCTGATCGACTGGCTGGATGGCCAGCCGCGGCTGCAAGGCGCGCTGTCGGGCATCACCGCCGCAGTCGTCGGCGTCATTGCAAATCTGTCGCTGTGGTTCGCCGCGCATGTCTTCTTTGGCGAGGTGGTGACGGTCAACGACGGGATCTTCGACATGATCCTGCCGCGTCTTGGTACGCTGAACGCACCGGCCCTGATCCTTGCGGGTCTGGCAGCGCTTTTGCTGCTGTGGCGCGGTTGGGGCTTGCTGAGCGTGCTGGGGCTGATGGCTGCACTGGCCGGTCTCGCCGGACCGCTCGGCTTGGTCTGAGGCCCCTTTTATCCGCCTGCGAAGCCACCTATGGTGACGACAACGGGACCGACGAAGGGGCACAGGCGATGTCTGATACGATCGATTACGGAAATCTGATGCATCAGGCGATGCGCAGCCTGATCCGATCCGTATTGGAGCGGATCGCGAAGGACGGACTGCCGGGCGAGCATCATTTCTTCATCACCTTCGATACGATGCACCCCGACGTCGAAATCGCCGACTGGCTGTCGGACCGCTATCCCGGCGAGATGACAGTCGTCATCCAGCATTGGTTCAGCAATCTCGAAGTCACTGACGAAGGGTTTTCGATCACCCTCAATTTCGGCGACAGCCCCGAACCGCTTTATATCCCCTACGACAGCATCAAGACCTTCGTCGATCCTTCCGTTGAATTCGGCCTGCGGTTCGAAGCACCCGAGGAAGCTGAAGCCGAGGACGACGAAGCGCCGATGGACGTCATGGCCGAGGATGAGAACGACGACAAACAGCCCAAACAGGCCGAGGTCGTCAGTCTCGACAAGTTCCGCAAGTAAGTTGCGTCGCCCCGCGGTGCTGGCTAAGTCTGGCACAGCACAATTGAGGGGACCGACATGGCCGACACACGCACCGAAACCGACAGCTTTGGCCCGCTCGAGGTTCCTGCAGACAAGTACTGGGGCGCCCAGACCCAACGCAGCCTGCTGAACTTTCCCATCGGCTGGGAAAAGCAGCCCATCGCCATCGTCCGTGCGCTTGGCGTCGTCAAGAAGGCCTGCGCCCAGGCCAACAAGGAGCGTGGCAAGCTGGATGCCAGGCTTGCCGATGCGATCATCGAGGCGGCGGGCGAAGTCGTCGCCGGCAAGCTTGACGACAACTTTCCGCTGGTGGTCTGGCAGACCGGGTCCGGCACACAGTCCAACATGAATGCAAACGAGGTGATCGCGAACCGCGCGATCGAAATGCTGGGCGGGCAGATCGGGTCCAAGGATCCCGTCCACCCCAACGATCACTGCAACATGGGCCAGTCGTCCAACGACACCTTCCCGACGGCGATGCACATCGCGGTGGCCACCACCGCGCATGACGTGCTGATTCCGGGACTGGAAAAGCTGCATGCCGCGCTGAAGGTCAAGCAGGACGACTTCAAGGACATCATCAAGATCGGCCGGACCCACACCATGGATGCGACCCCGCTGACACTGGGGCAGGAGTTTTCCGGCTACGTGCATCAGGTCGCCATGGGGATTGCGCGGATCAAACGCGCCTTGCCCGGTATTTACGAGCTTGCGCAGGGCGGAACGGCCGTGGGCACCGGTCTCAACACGCCGAAAGGCTGGGGCGAAACCGTCGCCGCGAACATGGCCGAGATCACCGGCCTGCCCTTCGTCACCGCACCCAACAAGTTCGAAGCACTCGCCGCGCATGACGCGCTGGTCGAAATGTCGGGGGCTCTCAAGACCGTCGCCGCGAGCCTCTACAAGATCGCCTGTGACATCCGGTTCCTCGGGTCCGGCCCCCGCTGCGGTCTGGGCGAGCTGATGCTGCCCGAGAACGAGCCCGGCTCGTCGATCATGCCCGGCAAGGTGAACCCGACGCAGGTCGAAGCGATCACGCAGGTCTGCGCCCATGTCATGGGCAATGACGCAGCGGTCGGTTTTGCCGGATCACAGGGACATTTCGAGCTGAACGTCATGAAACCGATGATGGCCTATAACGTGTTGCAATCCATGCAGTTGATCGGTGACGCCTCCAGCGCCTTTACCGACAATTGCGTCAGCGGCATCCGTGCGGACGAAGCCCGCATCGACAAGCTGATGCGCGAGTCGCTGATGCTGGTCACCGCTCTGGCCCCCGAGATCGGCTATGACAATGCCACGACGGTCGCCAAGACGGCGCACAAGAACGGCACCACGCTCAAGGAAGAAGCGATCAATCTGGGCTTCGTGGACGCCGAAACCTTCGACCGCGTCGTGCGGCCCGAGGACATGATCGGGCCGAAGTGACAAAAGCGCAGGGATCGCGATGCGTCGCCATCCCTGCCTACCTGCGAACAAAACTTACGCACCTCGGCATCAAGGATCCAAGCATGGCAAAAGTCGTCAATCTCAGACAGGCCAGAAAAGCCACCCTTCGCTCGGAGGCCAAGACGCAGGCCGACACCAACGCAGTCAAGCACGGGCGCACGAAGGCACAGCGCGTGCTTGAAGCGGCGCAGGCCAAGCAGGCCAGCGACCGCCTGTCGCAACTGAAGTTCGAGGATGAGTGACGCCCGCCCTGTCAAACACTCTTTGACCCTGCGCGGTCACCGGACTTCGGTGTCGCTGGAAGCACCGTTCTGGGCGGCCTTTCGCGCGATTGCCGAACGTGACGGTCGGACGATCAACGGTCTGGCGGTCCAGATCGATGAATCCCGTGGCGATGTCGGTCTGGCCTCTGCGATACGGGTGTTCGTGTTGCGGCAGACCCTTGGGCCGGACGAAAACGGCTTATAGGCCGTGCGGGCGCAAGCCTTGCCATTCTCGGTCTCCCAGCGGGCGGGATCGAAGCCGTCGGGGTTGTCCCACAGCCGTTCGTGACGATGCAGATGCCAAGGCGACAGCACGATCTGCGCACCGATCCCCACACTGCGCTTGCGAAAAGTCTCGGGCTGCACCGTTTCGCGCACCATCATCGGGACGGGGGGATAGAGGCGCAGCGCCTCGCGGAAGACATCGCGGGTGACCTTGAGCTTCGACAGGCTGGCGAAATCCTTCAGCTCTGCCGCCTCTGCCGCCACACGGTCCTGCCACTCCGGATGCGTGGCCAGAAGGTAAAGGGCCCAGGACAGCGCGGAAGCGCTGGTCTCGTGTCCGGCAAGAAAGAAGATCGCCACCTGATCGACCATCTCGGAGGTCTCGAACCGCTCACCGGTGTCGGGGTCACGCATCGTCATGATCTTGGTCGATAGATCGTCGGGCGCATCGCCCTGCCCGATCCGGGCCTGCCGCGCCTCGGTCATGCGCGTGATCAGCTTGCGGATCCGCTCCGCACTTGCCCGGGTGTCCTTGCGAAAGAATCGCGGCATCCATGCGGGAGCTTTGACGAAAGCGGCAAGGTTCAGGATCGGCTGACTGCGCTGGTAGGACTGGAACTCGGTGAAGACCGCCAGTGCATCGCGGTCAGTGATCGGCACGGAAAACAGCGTGCGAAAGATGACGTCCGCCGCGACATGGCTCGTTGCTGGCTCGACATCCACCGGATCATCCGTGGCCTGCGCGCGCCACCGTGTCACCGCATCCTGACCGGCAGCCAGTATCGCCGGAAAGGCATCGCGCAGCTTGCCGCCCTCGAAGGCCGGGTCGATGATCCGCCGCTGGCGTTTCCAGACCGCACCATTGGTCAGAAAGACAGAGTTTCCAAGCAAGGGGCGCAGCCCTGCGCCGATCCGGTCCGACTTGGGAAAGTCGTCGGGACGGTCGTTCAGCACCGTCCTGAGAAGGTCGGGATCATTGACAAGGTAGGACCGAAAGAATGGCGTTTTGAACTCGGCCATCCATGCGCGGTAAAGCTTCGCCGGCTGAGCCGACAGGATGTCTGCCCGAAAAAGCTTCATATACCGCCAGAGCGAGACCTTTTCGGGGCGAGAGGCTGGCTTGGGCGGTCGGATCATGCCGCCATATGTGTGTACTTGGACGCAGTCACGTCAATGCGCGATTTCGACGGCGGACGGCCCGCAAAACGGTCGCCCAAAGTGCGCGGACCCGCCGTGATCTGGAAATAATCATAGTCCTTGGGCCGGTCGAAGGCGCAGAGATACTGGAAATGAAGCCGGAAAAACCGCCAGCGCAATTCTTGCCAGCGTTCGGGCGACAGCGACTGCGTGAAAGCTGCCGAGATCACAAGCGGCCAGCGCTTGTTGTCGGGCGCCACACCGCTGACCGCAACGGGATCGCAAAGCGCAAAGGCGCAACCGTCGCCGGGGGCCGTCACATCGACCCATGCGAGGCTTTCCTGCGTGGAAAGAAAGTGCAGGTCCGCCCGTAAACGGTGGGCATCGGGCAGGAAGGACACCATCGGGACGACCTGCCCCAGCGACAGAAAACCAAGCGCCGGACCGCCTGCAGGCACCCGCCCCGCGCGGATCAGGTCGGCCAGAATCGACACCCCCAGATGCGCACCGGACGAATGGCCCACGACCAGCACCTCGTCCACGTCATCGGTCAAGGCGGTGGCGATGATGTCACCGAAGACCGCCATACGCTCTTCCAGCGCGGGCGGGTTGGCCCCGTTCCAGCGGGCGGAATAGGCGTAGTCGTGCATCAGGTAATAGGCGAAGAACTTGCCGTCTTTCTTCTTGAACCAACGCAGGACGACGACAGCGACGGTGACGATGATCGCCCAGCGAAAAGCGCCGCGATCACCGGTCCCTTGCGCATCCACATCAGCCGCCGCAGCGTTCCGGTCGTGATGTAGGTCCATGTGGTGCGGACAAGTTGCAGATAGGTCGCGGCAATCGTGGACGACATGCTTCCGCGCACGATGTCGGACCAGACAAGCACATCGACCTCGGCACTGACGGGCTGACCGTCGATCCGGGCGTGAACGTTCCAGCCGTAGGTCTGGCCCTTCGGTTTTGGCGATATTCCGATCTCATAACCCGAAATCGCAGCCTGATCCGCGCCCTCGGATCGGTAGAGTTCGCGGTAGCGGCGCGGATGAATCGGATCATAGCCGGGGATGTAAAACACTTTCCGGCGGCGCACGGGTCTGGAGGTGGGCGCGTCCTGCATGGTGTCGCCTGTTCACTGCTTCACGGCACCCTACTGCGAAAATGGGACCGAATTAAGGACTATCCCAATGCCGCGAGACCGGGGAAACTTTCCAGAAGCCAGTAGCTGAAGGCGGTGAACTGGCCTGTGACCATCATCAGGCCGACCGTCCAAAGCAGCAAGCCGGAAATCCGTTCGATCCGGTCAAGGTGGCGCTTCATCCAGCGCATGACCCCCGTCAGGCGCGGAAAGAAGGCCGCGACCAGAAGAAAGGGGATACCCAGACCCATCGCGTAAAACGCCAGCAGGATCGTGCCCCGCGCCATGTCCGCCTCGGATGCAGCAAGCCCAAGGATCGCACCCAGAATCGGGCCAAGGCAGGGCGTCCATCCGAACGCGAAGGCCAGACCCAGAACATAGGCGCCAAAGGCCGAACCGCCCCGGTCGCCTGCATCCATTCGCGCTTCGCGGTCCATGAAGCCGATACGGAAAACGCCAATGAAATGCGCCCCGAAAATCATCACCACGACACCCGCGATAATGACGAACCAGTCCTGAAACTGTAAAAACGCCCGCCCCAGCGCCGAGGCGGCAAAGCCCAGCATCAGAAAGACCGTGGACAGTCCCAACACGAAAAACGCGGCCGCAAGCAGCACACGGCGGCGTGCGGTGCGGGTTTCCTCCATCTCGCTGACCGACACGCCGCCCATGTAGGCAAGATAGGGCGGCACGACCGGCAGGACGCAGGGGCTGAGAAAGGACAACAGTCCGGCCAGCATCGCCACGGCCAGCGCGGGGATCAGGGACGCGTCGAAAATGAGAGCCGAATCCAACATGGTTACGGCTTATCCGCCTTTGCCGGGGGCGTCACGCCCCGGAGGCTCAACTCCGCGTTTACAGGCTGAAATATCGCAGCTATTCCGGCGAGATGGATGAACCGGACGAAACACTCGATGCGCTTGGCCTGCTGTGTCCCCTGCCCGTTCTGAAGGCGCGCAAAAAGTTGCGCGCACTGGCATCCGGACAGGTGCTACGAATGGTAGCGGACGACCCGGCAGCGATCGTGGACGTCCCGCATTTCTGCACCGAAGCCGGTCATACCTTGCTGGATCACCGGCGCGCGGGGCTGACGCTGACCTTCGACATCCGCAAGGGCTGACATGAAAACGCCGTCCCGAAGGACGGCGTTTTTACTTGCTTATCGACGCCACCAGCCACGTTTCTTGGGCTTGTCGTCTTCGGCATCCTTTTCAGGCGTGACCGCTTCTTCGACCTTCTCGGCGACCTCTGCCACCGGTTCGGCGACCGCAGCCACAACGTCGGAAATCACTTCTGACGCTTTGCGACGGGTGCGCGGCCTTGGGGCGGGCTTGGCTGCCTCGGCGGGTTCCGCTTGCGGCTCTGGCTCTGAAGCGGGTTGAGCTTCGGCTTGGGGCTGCGCTTCGACTTCCGACGCTCCGGCCTCGACCTCGCCTTTCACCTCTGCATCAGGCGTCGCCTCGACCTGCGAAACGGGCTCGACAGGCGCAGGTGCGTCGTCGGCCTTTTTCTTGCGGGTCCGTGTGCGGCGCTTGGGCTTTTCCTCGGGCTGGGCATCAGCCTCGACCGGGGCGGTCTCTGCCGTGGCTGCCACGGCATCCTCCGGCTTTGCGTCGCTTTCCGATGTATCGGCTTCGACAGCATCATCGGTCTTGGCAGGTGCCTTGCGCCGGCTGCGGGTGCGCCGCTTGGGCTTCGCTTCGGTTTCGGCGGCGGCTGCATCCGGCTCGGAGACGTCACCGGCCGGTTCGGCCTTTGCGGGCGTCTCGTCGTCGTCCGACTCGTCGTCAGAGGCATCACCGTTCTGACCTTCGGATTGATCGTCACCGTTGGTTTTCCGGCGGCGCCTGCGCCGACGCCGCTTGCGCTTGGGCTTGTCACCGTCATCCTCGCCCTGTTCGGGGCGGGGTTGCTGCTGTACCTGTTCCTCGGCTTCATCCTCGTCCGCGGTTTCAAGCAGGATGTCGTCGTCTTCGCTGATCTCATCCATCATCTCGACAGAGCCGACAACGAAGGGGGCCGCTTCAGGCACCGAGCGTGTGGCGGTCTTGAACTTTTCCAGCGCGTAATCGGGCGAGACCAGTGTCGGATCGCATTCGATCCGGACGGACATGCCGTAGCGGGCCTCCACATCGGCAATGTGCTCGCGCTTGCCGTTCATCAGGAAGTTGGCGATGCTGATCGGGGCCTTCACCAGCACTTCCTTGCTGCGACCGCGTACGCCCTCTTCCTCCAGCGCGCGCAGAATGGCGAGGGCGACGTTGTCGTCAGACCGCAGCAGGCCTGTGCCGTGGCAATGGCTGCACATCTGCGTCGTCGCTTCCAGCATGCCGGGGCGCAGACGCTGGCGGGACATCTCCATCAGGCCAAAGCCCGAGATGCGTCCGACCTGAATGCGCGCACGGTCGCGGTTCAGACTCTCCTTGAACCGCTTTTCAACGGCAGCGTTGTTCTTGCGCTCGTCCATGTCGATGAAGTCGATCACGATCAGACCCGCCAGATCGCGCAGGCGCAGCTGACGCGCCACTTCATCCGCGGCTTCGAGGTTGGTCTTGAGCGCGGTCTGTTCGATCGAGCCTTCCTTGGTCGCGCGGCCCGAGTTCACGTCGATGGCAACAAGCGCCTCGGTGACACCGATGACGATATAACCGCCCGATGGCAGCTGGACGGAAGGGTTGAACATGCCCGCCAGATAGCCTTCGACCTGGTAGCGCGCGTAAAGCGGAAGCTGTTCGTTGTAGTGCTTCACGTTCTTGGCGTGGCTCGGCATGATCATCTTCATGAAAGCCTTGGCGGTCTTGTAGCCATCGTCGCCAGCCACGATCACCTCGTCGATCTCACGGTTGTAGAGATCGCGGATCGACCGTTTGATCAGGTCGCCTTCTTCATAGATCTTGGCGGGTGCCGTCGATTTCAGCGTCAGTTCGCGGATCTGCTCCCACATGCGCTGCAGGTATTCGTAGTCGCGCTTGATCTCTGTCTTGGTGCGCTGGCTGCCCGCGGTGCGGATGATAAGGCCCGCCCCTTCAGGCACGGACATCGTACCCGCGATTTCCTTGAGCTTCTTGCGGTCGGCGGCATTGGTGATCTTGCGGCTGATGCCACCGCCACGGGCCGTGTTCGGCATCAGGACGCAGTAGCGACCCGCCAGCGAAAGGTAGGTTGTCAGGGCCGCGCCCTTGTTGCCGCGTTCTTCTTTTACGACCTGCACCAGCAGGATCTGGCGGACCTTGATGACTTCCTGGATCTTGTAGCGCTTGGGGCGCGGCTTGCGGACGGGGCGCACGTCGTCGGCAAGATCGTCGTCGGTGACCTTTTCGATACGATCGTCCTTGGACGCGGCATCGTTGTCATCCCCGATCGCCGGGCTTTCGCTGTCGTCCTCGTCGAGGTCGATCGTCTCCATGCCGGAGACTTCCTTTTCACGCGGCGCGTCGTCGCTGTCCTCGGCGCCGGTTTCTTCGGTCGCGACGGCATCGCCATTATCGGCATTGGCAGCCTTGGACCGGCTTGGCCGGCGGCGGCGCTTGGGCGCTTCCTCGTCCTCTTCCTCGGCTTTCAGGCTGTCGGCATAGGCTTTTTCCTCGGCGATCAGCGCTTCGCGATCGGCGATGGGAATCTGATAGTAGTCAGGGTGGATCTCGGAGAACGCCAGAAAACCATGGCGATTGCCGCCATAGTCCACGAACGCCGCCTGCAGCGACGGTTCGACCCGTGTCACTTTCGCCAGATAGATGTTCCCAGCAAGCTGACGCTTGAACTGGCTTTCGAAATCAAATTCCTCGACTTTGTTTCCGTCCACCACGACAACGCGGGTTTCTTCCGCGTGCGTGGCATCGATGAGCATTTTCTTGGGCATATTTTCCAATTGCAGCACAGGCCGAAGTTGACCCCGGTGGGGCCAGACTGCGCGTGTTCTGTCTGATGATGGCGATGCTGAGCGTCGCAGGCACGTGTGCAGCCCCCCTGGGGGCGCTTCTTTTGCCTGTCTGTTGCGCGCTTTGCATCGCGGTTCTTCCTTGGCCCGCGCGTCAAGCACGCCGACCGGTTTATGAGCCCGATGCGATCGTATCCTGCATCATGGGCGTTCTTCTGACCCGGCTTGCGGGTCATATCAGCTGGGATGGATCTGGCGCCTTTAGCGCGGGGATCGGTCCGCAGAGAAACTCCCGGATGACACCGTACACCTTTGTGCGGACATCCGTCCCACCTACATACGGGAGGATCATGTCTTATGACAAGGGTCGAATGGGGTCCGGACCATCGAGTCCGGACCGAAACGGGACGGATCGTCCCTTTGAATGGCTGCATTCGCTTGGTTTCGACGCCTAAAGGTAGTCGGACCGGCTGAGATTATATTTCGCCATCTTCTCGTTGAGGGTCCGGCGCGGCAGTTGCAGTTCCTCCATGACGTTCACGATGCTGCCCTTGTGGCGGCGCATCGTGTTGTCGATCAACATACGCTCGAAGGCTTCCACGAACTCCTTGAGCGGCTTGCCTTCGGTCGTCATCGCGGGCCGCATTTCTTCCCCCTCGTCCGCCATGAGAAGGCTCGCGATGGACCCGGACCCGCGGCGATTCTGCAAAACGGCGCGTTCGGCCACGTTGATCAGCTGCCGCACATTGCCCGGCCAGGGGGCCTGCAGCAATTGCGCGGCTTCCTGCGCGGACACCTCGGGCGCGTCGCAGCCGTATTCGTCGGAGAACTGCTCGGACAGACGGGTGAAAAGCGTCAGGATATCCTCGCCGCGCTGGCGGAGGGGCGGCACCACGATCCGCAGGGCGGAGATGCGGTAGTAAAGGTCGGGTCGCAGCACGCTTTCACAGGTCTTGCCTTCGTCCTGCAGATTGCAGATCGCCACGATCCGGGTTTCGGCAGGCGTGCCCTGCTCGTTGATCGCTGTCAGAAGAAGCGCCTGCAGCTTGTCGGACAGCGCTTCTATATCCTCGAGCACCAGCGTGCCACCGCGCGCCTCTTCGATGGCCGGGATCGGCTCGCCTTCGTTCGCGGGGCCGAACAGGCGCCGGGTCAGCGTGTCTTCATCATAGGCGGAACAGGAAACAAGCGTGAATTTCTTGTTCGCCCGTGCGCCGACCGCGTGCAGGGCATGGGCCGTCAGGGTCTTGCCGGTGCCTGTTTCGCCTTCGATCAGGACGTGCCCGTCCGCCTGCCCCAGATCGAGAATGTCCTCTTTCAGACGCTCCATCGCGGCGGACTGGCCGATCAGTTTCTTGATCAGGGCAGAACCGTCCGACAGCTCCTTGCGCAGGGCGCGATTGTCGAGCGTCATGCGGCGCGCATTGGTCGCGCGTTTCGCCAGTTCGGTCATCCGGTCGGGGTTGAACGGCTTTTCCAGAAAGTCGAAGGCCCCGATGCGCATCGCTTCGACCGCCATCGGCACGTCGCCGTGACCGGTGATCATGATGACCGGGAGCGCTGAGTCGACCCCCTTGAGCTTTTTGAGAAATTGCATCCCGTCCATGCCCGGCATCTTGATGTCGCTGACGACGATCCCCGGGTAATCGCTGTCCAGCCCGCGCAGCGCATCCTCGGCACTGGCAAAAGTTTCGGTGTCGAAACCGGACAGTGCCAGCCATTGGCTGATCGACTGCCGCATGTCCCGTTCATCGTCGACGATGGCGATTTTCATTATTTTGCTCATCGGTTCATCCTTATTCAGCCGCTTCGGCGTCAATTTGGTAGACTGGCAGTTGCACCTCGAAGACCGCGCCGCCACCGACGCCGTTGCGGGCCGTCAGTCGTCCGCCAAGGTCGGACACGATCCCCGAGGATATTGCAAGACCAAGCCCCACACCGTCTCCGGGTTCCTTGGTCGTGTAAAATGGTTCGAAAAGAGAATCGAGATCTTCGATCCCGTCGCCGTTGTCGCGCACCGTCAGGGTCACGGTGTCACCGATCGACAGCAGCACGTCCACACGCGGATCCTGCGCCGAACGGGTCGCATCCAGCGCATTGCGCAGAAGGTTGATGATGACCTGTTCCAGCCGCAGCCGGTCGCCGAAGATCATCGCAGGGACATCCGGCATCGTGCGCGTGATGTCCACCTTGCGCGATTTCAGCTGCGGCTCCATCATCGCGAGCGCGGACGACACCGCATTGCGCACGTCCACAGCCTCGAAGGCATCTCCGCCCTTGCGGGCATAGGACTTCAGCTGGCGGGTAATCGCCCCCATCCTCTCGATCAGGTCGTCGATCCGCTGGAAGGACGACAGGGCCTCATCCGGGCGCCGGCGCTGCAGCAACAGCCGCGCACCCGCAAGATAGGTCTTCATCGCCGCAAGCGGCTGGTTCAACTCGTGACTGACGGCCGCCGACATTTCCCCCAAGGCCGCCAGCTTCGACGTTTGCTCGACCGTCTGTTCAGCCACCACAAGGTTTTTCTCGGCCCGCTCGCGTTCGGCCACTTCGCGTTGCAGCCGCAGGTTCAGGGCGCGCAATTCTGCGGATTCGCGCTGGAAGGTCAGCATGCGCAGCGCGGACTTGCGCGACGACGCCCAGAACAACAGGGCCAGGACAATGGCAAAGCCCATAACTTCCAACGCAAGAACACCGTTCACCCGCTCGCGCACAGAGGCGTAGGTGGTGTAGCTGACCAGACGCCAGCCCTGGAACGGCACGCGCACCTCTCGGCGCATCACTGCCTCGCCCCTCAAGTAACCGTCGATCGGCAGATCGGCCCAGTCCTGCGTCATCCGAAAGGCACGTTCGATGGCGTTCGGGGCGGACCGGACGGCAAGCGCCTCGTCTTCGGTCAGGCCGCGCCACGCGGGCTCGGTCGACAGGATGATCTTGCCCGTGCTGTCTGCAACAAGGACGGCGTCGGCCACGCGGCTCCATCCCCGCACCAGCTTTTGCGTTCGCGTTCGCTTGCCGCGACGATGCGCCCGTTCCGGTCCAGAAGCGACAGTGACGCCGCCCCGATTTCATCGACGAAGGACAGCAACCGTGCGGTCGAAAGAGAATAGTCTCGCAGATCGAGCGCACGGATCAGTTCCGGGTCGCGGGACAAAAGCTGCGGGACGATCGAATTGCGCTGCAATTCGCTGGTCAGGTTGGCGGTATAAAGTGTGAGCCGCACCTCGGCACGGTTGCGTGTGCTTTCGGTGAACCTTTCGGTCAGCAGGGTGTTGGTGATGTAGATCGTCGCAATGGCGATGATGCAGACCACCAGCACGGCAAGCCGCAACCGCCAACTGTTGCGGCGTGCCGTAAGACGTTCTGATGACATGGCAGACATGGGTGGCAATCTAGATCGCCACCCTGCCCCTCACAAGCGCGTGCGAGCGGCATCGGCAAGGATCGCCCACTCAGGCGTCGGCCAGTTGCCCGACAAGGCTGCGGAACAGTGCCCGCCCGTCGGTGCTGCCATGAATGTCGTCCACGGCCCGTTCGGGGTGTGGCATCATGCCCAGAACGCGGCGGTTTTCACTGATGACACCGGCGATGTCCTCGACAGAGCCGTTCGGGTTGCCGTCGTAGGTGAACACGATCTGGTCGTTGTCGCGCAGTTTCGCGAGGGTCTCATCGTCGGCCGCATAGTTGCCGTCGTGGTGCGCGATGGGAACCTGGATCAGCTGGTCTTGATCGTAGCCCGCGGTGAAGGGGCTATCGACACTGGTCACACGCAGGGTCGCGGTCTTGCAGATGAACTTCAATCCCGCATTGCGCATCAGCGCACCGGGCAGCAGATGCGTCTCGGTCAGGACCTGAAAACCGTTGCAGACCCCAAGCACGAAGCCGCCTCGCACGGCATGGTCCGCCACCGCCCGACAGATCGGGGCCAGATCAAGCTCGATGACCTTGCCTTGGCGGACGCCTTCGACGCCTTCAAAGCCCAGGGCCCCCAAGGCATGGCGGATCGCCTCGCCCTGCGGGTCGAGCACGCCTTGCTTCAGCATCACGGTGACGGTGGCTTTCATGGGACGGCCTTTCAGTTGATCAGCGTGGGCTTGGTATGATGGGTGACATTGCTGGGCAGCACGCCCAGACGGCGCGCCACCTCGGTATAGGCGTCGGACAGCGACCCCAGATCCTGGCGGAACACGTCCTTGTCCAGCTTCTGACCTGTTTCGATATCCCACAGCCGGCAGCTGTCGGGGCTGATCTCGTCCGCGATAATCAGGCGGGGATAGTCGTTTTCCCAGACGCGTCCGACCTCGATCTTGAAATCGACCAACTTGATGCCGACACCGGCCATGACACCCGACATGTAGTCGTTGACCCGCAGTGCCATGGTGACGATATCGTCCAGATCCTGCTGTGTGGCCCAGCCGAAGGCCATGATGTATTCTTCGGGCACCATCGGATCGCCCAGCTTGTCGTCCTTGTAGGAAAACTCGACGATGGGGCGCGGCAGTTGCAGGCCTTCCTCCAGACCAAGCCGCTTGGCCATCGAGCCTGCCGCGAAGTTGCGCACGATGATTTCCAGCGGGATGATCTCCACCTGCCGGATCAACTGCTCGCGCATGTTGAGACGTTTGATGAAATGCGTGGGGATGCCAATGCGCTGCAGGCCCGTCATGAAGAACTCGCTCAGGCGGTTGTTCAGCACGCCCTTGCCTTCGATCACGTCTTTCTTCTCACCGTTGCCGGCGGTGGCGTCATCCTTGAAGTACTGCACGAAGGTGCCCGGCTCGGGTCCTTCGTAAAGAATCTTCGCCTTGCCTTCATAAATGAGCTTGCGCCGCGCCATGATCGCCCCCGTCGCTGTTACCTGCGCCTCATAGAACGTCCGCCCCTTGCGGGCAAGGTGCGGGGGCGTCATATCATATGCAACGCAATCACGAACCGGGAGGCCCGATCATGGCCAGCATGAAGGACCGCGAAAACGCATTCGAAAACAAGTACGCCCATGACGCGGAAATGCAGTTCAAGGCCGGGGCGCGCCGCAACAAGCTGCTGGGTCTCTGGGCCGCCGATCTGCTGGGCAAAGAAGGCGATGCGGCCACCGAATACGCCCGCGAGGTCATCAAGTCCGACTTCGAGGAAGCGGGCGACGAGGACGTGTTCCGCAAGGTCAGCGGCGATCTGGGCGACAAGGCCGATGAGGCGACCGTCCGCGCCAAGATGGAAGAACTGATGATCGTGGCCAAGGCGCAGGTTCTGGACGAACAAGAAGACTGACGCCCGCTTTCGCCCAGATCTTGCGGCAGGCCGCCTGCACGTCGACCGCATGATCTTCATGCCGATTTCGGTGTTGCAGGCAACGCCCCGCCGGGGCACGAGGATGGCATGACATTTCAAGACGCACTCAAAACCCGCGACTGGCTGCTGGCCGATGGGGCCACGGGCACGAACCTGTTCAACATGGGGCTCGAATCCGGTGACGCGCCCGAGTTCTGGAACGTGAACCACCCCGACCGGATCGCGGCACTCTATCAGGGGGCGGTCGGTGCGGGATCGGATATCTTCCTGACCAATACCTTCGGCGGCAACGCATCGCGCCTGAAATTGCACGATGGGCAGTCCCGCGTCCGCGAATTGAACCGCGCCGGTGCCGAAGTGGGCCGCGAGGTCGCCGACAAGGCTGGCCGACCGGTCTATGTAGCCGGCTCGGTCGGGCCGACGGGCGACATCATGGAGCCGATGGGGTCGCTGACCCACGCCTCTGCGGTCGAGATGTTCCACGAGCAGGCCGAAGGGCTGAAAGAAGGCGGCGTCGACGTAATCTGGGTCGAGACCATCAGCGCCTGGGAAGAGTTCAAGGCCGCGTCCGAAGCCTTTGCCCTTGCAGACATGCCGTGGTGCGGCACGATGAGTTTCGACACTGCCGGTCGCACGATGATGGGCGTCACCTCAAAGGATATGGCGCGCAAGGTCGAAAAGCTGGACCATCCGCCGCTGGCCTTCGGTGCGAACTGCGGCACCGGCGCGTCGGACCTGCTGCGCACGATTCTGGGCTTCGAGGGTGCCGCGCGCCCGCTGATCGCCAAGGGCAACGCGGGCATCCCCAAGTATCACGACGGGCATATCCACTACGACGGCACCCCTGCCCTGATGGCCGATTATGCAGCCCTTGCCCGCGACTGCGGTGCCAAGATCATCGGCGGCTGCTGCGGCACGACACCGGAACATCTGGTCGCGATGCGCGAGGCGCTGGAGACGCGGGCCAAGGGCCAGACGCCGACCCTGCCGCAGATCACCGCGGCACTGGGTGGGTTTTCATCCGAAAGCGACGGGACGGACGGCGGT
>JAIVHI010000047.1 GCA_020201155.1 Loktanella sp.
GCCGCAGGCGATGTCGCGCCCACCAAAGAAAAAAAGAAACAATTAGAAACAGCTACATAGGGCCTGCTCCGAAAAAATCGTTACCGGATCTGACAAACGAACAAATTTCCCGGCTGGAACAACAATCAAGTTCGAACAGGAAAAATCACCATGCACATGACACCGAATGACACTTTCCGTCTTCCACTCCCGCCGATCGCGGGGCGCAGGATCAAGATGGGTGTTCAAAAGCATTTCACGGGGAGCATCGTTTTTGGGGATGACGAAGGTCGCGTCATGCAATTCGAAAGCCACACGGAAAAGCAGACGGCTTTGGTGATGCTGGCGCGCCGGGACGTGATGGACTTGGAGAACCAGATCCCCTTCGTCTGGACTGATTGGATGGGCGAGCTGAGGTCGTATTCGTTTGATTTCAGGGTCTCGTATCGGGACGGCACGCGGATTGCACTGGTTGTGAAAAACAGCAGGAAGGCCGCAGAAGCCGACTTCCTCGCTGAGACGCGGTTCATCGCGCGCCAGGTTACCCCGGATGTCGCCGATCGCGTGTCGCTTGTCACGGAGAGGCATCTCGATCCCATTGAGGTGCATAACGCGGAACTGATCCACAGCGTACGCCAGGCTGATCCGGAGACGGACGCTGCGGTTCGTCGGGTGGTCGCTGGGACGGTCGGTGCGGTAAAGATCGCGGACATCGTGTCGGCTGCCGGCTGCTCAGGTCGCGGCTTCTTGGCTGTCGTCCGCATGATCCGGAAACATGAACTCGCACTCGTTTTGCACGAACGCATCGAGCCCGAGGTATTTGTTCGCCGGAGTCTTGTCTGATGCTGGACTTTGCACCCAGCCCGCAGACGCCGCGCTTCGCCTTCGAAAAACATGACAAGGTCACGTTCGGCGGTATCGCGTATCGTCCGTCCGATGTGACAGAGGCAGGCTATGTGTTCGTGCGCCTCGATGGTCTGGGCACCGCTCAGAGCTTTACCCGTGCTCAAATGTCCCGGTTGGTGGATCTCGGTCAGGTCGTGCACGAACGAGATGCGTTACTTCCCGAAAACGCCAGAGCGCGCCTTGAGGCACCCAGCGAACTCCTCTCTATGTTGCCGGCTGCACAGCATCGCCGCGCAAGAGGCAGGGAAGGTGTCGTATTGGCGTTTTTCCAGCTGGAAAAGGAAGGATGTGTCAATCGCACGGACACGGCAATCAATGCCGTCATCGATACAATCACCGGTCGAGCGGCAAAACTTTTGAAGGGAGAAAGCCACTACGATGAGAGCGACAGGCAAATGCGCATTCTCACCGTGCCGGAGTTCAGTGCACGCAGCTTACGCCGCTGGGTAACTGCATACGAACGGCGCGGGATTTCTGGCCTGTTCGATAACACGAGCCGGCAAGGCAATCGCAATCGGTTGTTGTGTCCTCGGACCCAAATGCTTCTGGCGCAATGTGTCCGAGGCTACCTGACGCGGGAGAAAAAATCCCAAGCTGCGATCTTTTTTGACGTCAAGATTGCTTTCGAGGCAGAGAATACTGAACGGCGGGCGCTGGGTTCCCCGGACCTTGTGCGACCCTCGAAGGAAACGGTGCGCCAGGCGATCTTGGCGCTTGATCCATATGAATGCGACGTCGCCCGTGAGGGCCGCGATTATGCCCGGCGCAAACATGCCCCCATCGGTATCGGGTTGAATCTGACTCGGCCGCTGCAACGCGTGGAATTGGACACTTGGAATGTCGACCTGATCACTCTGATGACGGACTCAGGGTTGCTTCATTTCCTGAGTGAAGAGGACAAGGAGCACCTGGGGTTAACCGGTGGAAAGAAGCGTTGGTGGTTGACCGTCGCAATGTGTGCAACCACGCGCTGTATTCTTGCGATGCGCCTCTCGCGCGCACCATCCGGGCAGGCGACAATACAAACGCTTGATATGATGATGCAGGACAAGGGCGTCTGGTCCGACGCCGTTGGTTCGCTCACGTCTTGGCACATGCGCGGACACACCCCATGGGTCTACACCGATTGCGGTTCAGAATATATCTCCTACGATGTGAGGGTTGCGGCAGAGGACCTTGGTATCAGCTTAGAGCATGCGCCCGGCGGGCTTCCCGAGATGCGGGGTCGTGTTGAGCGGGTTTTCAAGACGATGTCATGTCAACTGATGGAACGCCTCACCGGTCGTACCTTCAGCAATATTGTCGAACGCGGCGACTACGACTCGAAAGCGCGGGCCGCGCTGACTATCGACGATCTCTGCGCCGTTCTTGTTCGGTGGGTCGTCGATTTTTATCACCGTATGCCTCACCAAGGACTCGACGGCGAAACCCCGGCGAATTGCTGGGATAGACTGGAAGCAAAGTACGGTGTCGCTCCAGCGGCAGATCTCCGTCGCCGGCGTTTGGCTTTCGGCACCAGGATGACCCGCACCGTCGGCGAGGACGGTATAACGCTTCTTGGTGTCCGGTACCATTCAGAGGCGCTTGCACGAATGATGCTTCGTCGCAGAAATCACGAGGTTCATCTTCGGTGGTATAGCGAAGACCTCGGCGCCATCGCTGTCGAGGTGAATGGCGAGTGGATCGAAGTACCTTCCGTTTTGCGACGTTTTGACCAGGTCCGCGCACAAACATACATCGCCGCGCGCCGCGCTCTT
Source organism: Loktanella sp. (assembly GCA_020201155.1). Lineage (GTDB taxonomy): Bacteria > Pseudomonadota > Alphaproteobacteria > Rhodobacterales > Rhodobacteraceae > JAIVHI01. The sequence goes on from JAIVHI010000047.1 coordinate 2,643, forward strand.
CAAGCCCGTTTCAAGCATGAGGCTGTATTCCAGGAAAGCGTGGTTTTCCAAACGATCACTGATATCGAGGCTATCAATGGCAACGCCATGCGCCGCGTTGGCCTTCTTGTGGACCATTTCAGTGAGGAACGGTTGCTGCGTGAGGAGGATAACCTTTTCATCGGCTTCCGCATCGAGCCGAACAACGACTCCGTGTCCGAAACGAGGGCCAGTTCGAACTTCGGTGAGGATCTTCAGACGGCAACGTCGTGTGATCATGAACATCTGTTCGAAAATATTTCGGACAAAAATTTATCCGCTTCCGAAAATGAAGCACCGAACGAATTTTATGACTGTGCCGAGGGTGATCCTGACCGGGATGACGACGAGGACGACGCAGATTTTGAATTCGAGGAAAAGTCATGACAACCACAATGCAGCTACCCCGTAAGGAAGTTCGCGCGATTATCAAGGAATTGCGCGCGAAATACATCAAGATGGAACGGGACCGAGCGTTCCTTTCGACGTTCGATCGGCTTCTTGAGTGCGACGAGGACGGAAATCTGATCGCCCAACCCGTCGCATGGACAGCGACTGGGGAAACACGTGGCATCGTGGTGACCGACGGCGCTGGCGGAGGCAAGACGTCGCTGGTGCGTCATGCCCTCAACAAGCACCCGGCGCTTCAACCTTCGGATATTGCGGCCATGCCGTGCGTGAGCATTACGGTCCCGAGCCCTGCTACCGCAAAGAGTGTCGGCCGGGAAATATTGAAAGCAACCACCCTGCCGGTAAAGTCCGTCAACCGCACTGCCCAAGACATCTGGGATGACGTCGCTTTTCGCTTCAAGTTGCTTGGCACGGTCGTCCTCTGGATTGACGAAGCGCATGACGTTTTTCCTCAGAGGTCGAAATCTGAAGCACCCGCAATCTTGAAGACACTGAAAACCCTCATGCAGGGTGATAGTGCCGTTATCGTGGTCCTGTCCGGCGTCGACCGTCTGTGGCAAAACGTATGCTTCGATGATCAGGTGAGCAGGCGGTATTTTCCGTTTGCACTTCCGCAGGTCTCCGGGGCCGCTGACTGCAAACGCTTGTGGGCTATTCTTGGGGGCTACTGTGATCGGGCCTCTCTTGAACTTCCGCCCCGCGGCGACCTGATCGAACGGCTCGTACATGCTGGCCGTCACCGCTTCGGTCGCTGCGTCGAGCAGATGATTGACGCGATCGAGATTGCCTTGATGCGCGGTGATGCCCAGCTCGACATCCAGCATTTCGCAGATGCGTTCTTTGCGCAGGAATGCTGTGCGATCAGCGAGAACGTCTTCTTGGTGCCGCGCTGGTCGTCGATCAACCTGCACAGCCGCGCCGCCTGAGCCTTCCACCCTGACCTGAGAAAGGAGTCCGATGATGTCGGTTCTTATTCCCTTTATGCCGTATGATCCATGCGAGACGCCCATGTCATTCGCCACGCGCCTTGCCGGTTTTCACGTCGGCGCACGGCTTGTTCCGTTCCTTCACGACATCGGAATTCGCCCGGACTCGCTTGCCTGGTGCGAATCCAATGCCGTCGAGCAACTCGCGAAGATCGCAGGGGTAGACAGTGCTGCGCTTCACCGAAACTCGGCGCATCGGACCAATAAGCGCCGGTTTGATTTGCGTGGGCATGAGTTGACATCCGAGTTCTTCGCCAGCCCTGATACAGTCTTTTGCCCTGCATGCCTGCGGGCCGATGATGCGTCTACTTCCAGTGTCGTGACCGCCCGACGGGGGCTCCTGGAGTGGTCTTTGCGGCCTGTCCACACATGCCCGCGTCATGGCATCGCCCTTGTACGCCGCGCGAAGCGGCGGTGGGATGATCAATTCCGGGAGCTGGCTTGTATCGTGCCCGAACGGGGACCCCAGATGGACCGACTGGTTGACGAAGCCAAGCAACGGTCGACCTCGTCGTTGCAGGATTATGTGGTCGGCCGTCTTGAGGGCGAGTCCAAGTCAGGGTGGCTTGACGGACAATCGCTCGAGCAAGCCGTGCGTATTACTGAAATGCTCGGCATGCGCGTCCAGTTTGGCGCTTTGAAGAAACCTTCGGAAATGACACCTGACGATTGGGACACGGCTGGCCGCGCCGGCTTCGAGGTCACGTCGATGGGCGAGGCTGCGATCCGTGACGCGCTGCATCAGATGCAGGCGGAGTTTCGGGGGAATGACGGGAAGCCGGGCTGTCGCAAGATCTTTGGGGCATTTTGGGAGTGGCTATCTTCAACTAAAAATCGGAAAGATGCGGGGGACATCACGCGGATCGTGCGTGAGCACATAATCGATACGATGGATTTTGCTGCAAACCAGCCCGTTCTTGGAGCCGTATTGGGGGAGCGGCGCCTGCACAGTGTGCAATCACTTGCGAGCGAGATCGGGCTCGACCCGCGCACCCTTCGGAACGTGCTCGCGGCTCGTGGTCTCATTCCGGTTGAGGAAAAAATCAGTGGCCACCACGTATTCGATGCAAGCCTCGGTCTTGAGGTTGCCGCCTCGGTTCTTCGTCTGGTCCACGTTAGCACGCTCGACAAGCCGTTGGGCTGCACGCGCCCGCTGGCGGCCCAGCTTCTCGATGAACGCCTTCTGCTTCCGATTTCGGATGGGGCACGCTCCGCTGTAGGTCGGACATGGAAGGGCGTGGACATTCGTGAGATCGAGCGTTTTCTGGGTTCTCTTCACGCCGACGCGCGTCCTGTCGATATTGTGCCGACGGGGATGGTACCCATCGCCAAAGCTGCCGAGAAGGCCAAGCTGCTCAGTGTCGAGATCGTGCACCTGATCCTCGGTGGCTTTCTCAAGAATGTCGTGCGACTGCGCGATGTCATGGGCTATTCGGCGATATTGGTTGATCCAGAGGAGGTCCGGATCGTATCCCGTGCCGTATTGGTTGGGATGTCGGCTTCCGCTGCCTTTGGGTGTCTTCAAATACCGAAAGCCACCGGGTGGGCTTTGGTGGAACGACCGCACGGTCCGAAGCTCGATTCCTTGCTCATTGAAGCCCGGACCAGCCAGCATCGGATATACCGTTTTGAGGAGGAGACTGTTGCCGCGTTCAAGTCCGAGTTTACGACAGCGCCGCGCATAGCCAGCAAATTTGATGTTCAGAAGCAGGTAGCGATCGGGTTGCTGAAGAAAGCAGGTGTCCGACCGACCCTCGATTACCGTGAGGTTGGTATGAACTTCTACTGCACGGCCGACATTTCGGGACTTGAACCAGCATAGTCTACTTGGGATCCTGGAAAACGGATCGCGCACCGGACAACAGATTTTAAAAAGGCCGCCAATTTGGCGGCCTTTTTCTTTGGCAGTTTCGTACACATGCACTATGTCTCGTGAAGAGGTTGAAAACGTCGGCTTGGATCGAACACGGGGCGGACGATTTGAATGGACACGAATGCATGGTCAAATGGACAAACCAGTGGATTTTACGGGTTTTGGGTGTCTAAAAATCAATGGCTTAGGGTTGCTCAATGGTCAAAAAAGGCTTGTCGTTTCAGGCTCAATGCGCCCGGTCGTTCTTGTCGCTGCCTTGGCTGCGATGGCGGCTTGCGTGATGCCATCGAACGAGGAGCCGGAAGGCGACTCGGTCTTCCTCGAAGAGGTTCCGGAGGCGCTTGTTGCCTTGGCTGCACCATACCAGAGCCTGGAGGCGGTGCGATTGTTGCCGGATGACGGGTGCTACTGGTATCGGCATCAGGGGCCGGTGGAAACGACGCTTCTGCCGTTGCGGACGCAGGAAGGCCGCCCGATTTGTGTGGAGCGCGCCGACGATCCAGCCACCGACGAATAGCGGCGCGTCAATCCGGCGGTGGCCGCACCCTTGCCGTGATGCGGCTTCCACCGACCTGCGGAAGGGTCAGCCGAGGTTATCCGCCGTCGGGCCATTGCCCTCTGCCGGGTAGAGGTAGGCGGTCACTCCGGTCTGAACGGTGTCGTAGAGATCGTTGATGTGCGGCATGATCATGCGCACGCAGCCAGAGCTTGCCCGCGAGCCGATCGACCACGGCTGCGGTGTGCCGTGGATCCGCAAATAGGTGTCACGATTGCCTACGTAGAGGTAAAGCGCCCGCGAGCCGAGCGCGTTGGCCGGTCCCGGGTCCATGCCGTCCTCGTACTGGGCGTAGGTGTCTGGGTCACGCTCAATCATCGCGGGCGTCGGTGTCCAACGTGGCCACTTGGCCTTGCGCCGGATCGTAAAGGTGCCGGGCTCATAGAGGCCATCACGGCCGATTGCGACGCCGTAGCGCATCGCCGTACCGCCGTCTTCGATGTGGTAGAGGTACCGCGCGACGGCATCGACATGGATATCGCCCGGGGTCAGGCCCGCGCGGGCTTCGACGCGCTGCGGCAGCAGGCGCGGGTGGATGCCCCAGGGGTTCGTCGTGGCGGGATCGTATCCCGCTGGCGTGACCTGCGCATCCCAAGACGCCTTTTCCGCATTCGTGGCCCATGTGTTGGCAAGCGCGGGACCAGCGACAGGAGCTGAAAACAAGGCGGCGGTCGTTGCGATGAAATGTCGTCTGGTCAGCATTGGGTCACCTTCAATTCAAGTCCCAAGTGTCGCAAATTCGAGCGCCGGTTGGAAGGCCCCGCGTGCGGGGGCGCGCGATATCGGCTGGACGTCCCGAATGATCCGCCCTTCATTCGCGAATATAACGAAGGCGCTGTTACTTCGCTGTGTCCGCACGTTCCCAGCCGTCATGCGTACGGCGAAAGCGGCTTTCGCCCGACGCGACATATTGCATGCGCTCGGGGTCGGCGACCATGCGGCAGGCGCTGAACCGGTCCCCGTCGATATCGAGAACCGCAAACTCGTTCCCGCCGCGCGAATGATCTCGGCTATCCGTGCGATCTGGGCCGGACGGATCAGGCCGCGTTGGTGGCTCCACCTGTGGGTCGTGTCGACCCCCAAGATGAATGCGTCGTCGGTTTCGACGAATGGCTCGGTCTGGCTTGTGACCCAATGCTGAAAAGCGGCGCGGGGCATCAGGGCGCGGGCAAAGACATTGAAAAGCGGGATGTCGTGATTGCCCGGCACCGCGATCCAGTCGTGCCGAAGGCGATCAAGGAACTCTCGTGCCATGCGGAACTGGCTGGCCCGCGCACGCTGGACGAAATCGCCCGAAATCAACACCAGATCGGGCGAGGCCGCGGCGACGCTGTCCAGAAGCGGCTGGACCAGATCGGGGCTTGCGCGGCCAAAGTGCAGGTCGGTCAAAAGGACAAGGCGCATTACGGCCCTCCTTGGTTCGTCTCTGTTGCAGGCACGCGGACGCGGACGGCGTTGCGGTGCAGGCTGAAGCGGTAGGGGCCTTTCATGGTCCCTTTCTCGCCATCACGGGCGACAAGTCGGTTGCTGCGCTGTGTTTCGATGAGCATCTCCTGACCGACGTGCAAAAAATAGTCCTCGTTCCGTTGGACGCCGCCAAGCAGGATCTTGAGTGACCGCCAGAGCAGCTGCAGACGGTTGCTGTCAGGCGCGAGGATCAGGGCCACCCGCCCATCGCGCACCGCGTCGGCACCTTCGAAGTCGTAGTGGTCCAGCTGGTAGGCACTGCTGGCCACAAAGGCCATCGGAGACCGGGTCTGCCATGTCTTGCCGTCCATCGTGACCGTCATGCGCAGGGGGCGGTAGATCGTCATACTGGCGTTGTTGAGAAAGACCTTGCCGTTGACGTCGCCGATGTCGAGAGGGGCGTCCCGCCCGTCGAGCACGACCTCCAACGCCGCATCGAGGTCTTCGGGAATTCCAAGGCTTCGGGCCATGAAATTGAACGTGCCCATGGGTAGGATGCCAAGAGTGGCGTCTTGGCCCACCAGTTGGGCTGTCACCGCCCCGATCGTGCCGTCACCCCCCGCCGCGACGATCGTGTCGAACCCTTCGGTCAGGGCCTCGGACACCACTTTGGGCAGGTCGTCCGGCGATTTGGATGCGCGCAGTTCCATCCTTGGATTGTTGCGGATGCGCTCAAGCAGAGTTTCCGTTTCGGGATGCCCTTCCTTCTTTCCGGATGCCGGATTGAAGACGACGCAGATTGTCGGTTTCGCCATGTTTTCGTCTTTCCAGCAGCGGTCCCAAGGAAATGCACGAGCGGGTGGCGATGTTCCCGTAAATCGGTCAGATGGGTCTTTTAGCGGACCGACGCTGACCTTGGATGCGCCGCCCCATGTCGCCTGCCGGTCAGGTCCAGGGCCCCCGGCGGCTGCTTTTCCCTGTTCTGGGGATACGGCTTTGCGAAAGGGGTTTTTCCTGCACGGGCCGGGCCGGTCGGGAAGGGGCGTCCATGCTGCGCAGGGCCGCGATCCGGTTTTCGGTCGCGGGGTGGGTCGCGAAAAGGCTGTCGTGCTTGTGAGCGTGCAGCGGATTGATGATGAACATATGCGCTGTCGCCGGATTGCGCTCGGCTGCGTGATTGTCGATTCGGGCCGCGCCCGATGCAATCTTTTCAAGCGCCGAGGCCAGCCACATGGGGTGGCCGCAAATCTCGGCCCCGGCCTTGTCTGCGGCGTATTCACGTGTCCTGCTGATCGCCATCTGCACCAGTGCAGCGGCAAGCGGGGCGAGGATCATCATCAAAAGCGTGCCGACCAGTCCCAGCCTTTCTCGCGAGCCGCCGAAGAACAGCGCGAAGTTGGCCAGCATCGAGATGGCCCCGGCGAAGGTGGCGGTGACCGTCATGATCGCCGTATCGCGGTTGCGGATATGGGCGAGTTCGTGCGCGATGACGCCTGCCAGTTCCTCTCGGTTCAGGCTGCGCATCAGACCTGTCGTCACCGCGACGGCGGCATTGTCCGGGTTTCGTCCCGTTGCAAAGGCATTGGGTTGGGGCGTGTCGATCAGGTAGACCTTGGGCTCGGGCAGCCCTGCGTTTCTGGCAAGGTCTGCGGTCAGGGCGTAGATACCCATGCGATCCCCCGGCTCCAACGGCTGCGCGTTGTGCATCCGCAGGATCATGCGGTCGGAATTCCACCACGTGTAGACGTTCATGGCCGCCGCGATCACCAGCGCGATCATTGCACCGCCCGCGCCGCCCAACAGGTAGCCCAGACCCATGAAAAGCGCGGTCATCGCCGCCATCAGCATCGCTGTCTTCACGTAGCTCATCGTCATCTCCGGAAAATCACTTGTGACACGTGGAATATGGGGAGCGTTGGCGGCACCGCCAAGATGCAAGGGGCGTCGGCGGTCGCTTTTTCATCCTCCATCCGGTCAATGCCGAAGGCGATCCGATCTACGTTCATGCCAAGGTATTCATCATCGACGACCGGCTTCTCAAGATCGGGTCGAGCAATATCGACAACCGCTCCATGGGCTTCGA
>JAIVHI010000231.1 GCA_020201155.1 Loktanella sp.
GGTATCTTTGACACCGGCGCGGGCGAGCCCCCGGCGGCGGAAAATCTCGGCGATGGTCAAAAGCAGAACCGAGAGGGCGACAAGGATCGTCCCCAGCGCCATGACGACGGGGACCGATGCGGGGAACCGCAGCAGCGACCAGATATAGACGGGCATGGTCGGGTTGGCGCCGGTCAGGAAGAAGGCGATGATGAATTCATCGAGGCTGATGGTGAAGGAGATCAGCAGCGACGACACGATCCCCGGCGTCACCAGCGGCAGGATGACAAGCCGGAAGGCCGACCACCGCGTCTCGCCTAGATCGAGCGCGGCTTCCTCCATCGCGGGGTCGAGGTTCTGGAAGGCACCGTTCAGGATCGCCACGGAAAAGGGCGTGCAGATCAGCGTATGGGCGAAAATGATCGTCCAGTTCGACAGGCCGAGGCCCAGCACCTGCACCATGACCACCAGCAGGGCCACGGCCACGATGATTTCGGGCAGCACCAGCGGGATCATGATCAGCCCCATGATGCCGCGTTTTCCCGGAAAATGGCTCATCGCGCCCGCGCGCGCAGCACAGACCCCGAGGATGGTCGAGAACAGCGCGGTCATCACCGCGATGAAAAGCGAATTCTGCACAGCCTCGTGCAGCGCCCGCGTTTCGGCCAGCCGTCCAAACCAGTCGGTGGTGAACCCGCTCAGCGGAAAGGCGATGACGGTCGCGTCGTTGAACGCGAAAAGCGGCAACAGCAGGATCGGTGCATAGAGGAAGATAAGGTAGGCGAAGGCATAGATACGCAGGCTCATTCACGCCCCCTGAGCCAGCGGCGGTTGAGAAACACGAAAAGCAGCGCCACGGCGGTCACCATCGCCATGGCCACGATAGCCAGTGCCGCCCCAAGCGGCGCGTTGTTGAGCGCCAGAAACTGCGTCTGGATCATGTTGGCGATCAGCTTGCCGCCTGCCCCGCCCATCAGTTCCGGCGTCACGTAGTCGCCGATCACCGGGATGAAGACGATCAGCACCGCCGCCACGACGCCGGGCATGGCCAGCGGCAGCGTGACACGGGTGAAGGTGCGGATGACACCCTCGCCCAGATCGCGGGCCGCTTCCAGCAGCGAGCGGTCGATCTTTTCCAGCGCCACGTAAATGGGCAGGATCGCAAAGGGTGCGAAGGCATGGGACAGCGTGATGACGACGGCGTTCACGTTGTAAAGGATGAAGGTCAGCGGCTCGTCGATCAGCCCGATCTGCAACAGCGAAGAATTGATGACGCCGTTGTAACCCAGGATCACCTTCCACAGGAAAACGCGGATCAGATAGCTGGTCCAGAAGGGAATCGTGATCAGGAACAGCCAGAGCGACTTTCGCTCGGGCCGGACGTGAAAGCTGATGAAATAGGCCACGGGAAAGGCCGTGATGACCGTGACCGCGGTCACACAGAGCGCCACCCAAAGCGACCGGCCAAGCAGCGCCCCATAGATCGGCTGTTCGACGATTTCCCGGTAGTTGTTCAGGGTAAACGTCGTGTCCACGTCCATGAAGTTCTGCGTCCAGAAGCTGAACAGCAGGATGGCCCCGACGGGAACGGCCAGAAGCGCGATGGCATAGAGAAACGGCGGCGCGACAAGCGCCATGCTGCGTTTCTGATCTGCGTCGAGTGCGCCTCTTGCCATTTCGGGATGTTTCATCGGAGCGCGGCAATGGTCAATGGCCGATTTCGCCAAGTTGTCGGACAGGTCTATCGGGTCAGCGACGACAGGGGCGCAGCAAAGCTGAACCGGACCCCTTCGGGCCGGTAGTCCAGCTTTCCTTCCGCTTCCAACGCCGCGCGCAGATATGAGGTCAGGATACGGCTGCCAAAGCCGGTCCGGTCCGGTGGTGTGACGGGCGGGCCACCGGTCTCGCTCCAGTTGAAGGTGAACTGCCCGTCCTCTGCGGTCCAGACAATATCGACCTGCCCCGCTTCACCGGACAGCGCACCGTATTTCGTGGCGTTCGTCAGCAGCTCGTGCGTCACCATCGCGATCACCTGCGAAGCCGAGTCGCTCAGCAGGATATCGGGACCGGTCAAGGTCATGCGACCTGACGGCACATGGGACAGCGCCGAGACCTGCGGTTCGAGAACGGCGTGGATCCCGATCCTGCGCCCGTCCCCTTTGACCATCGCATCCTGATTGCGTGCAAGCGCCCCCAGCCGGTCGATCAGCTTGCTGGCGATATCCTCGGGTCGCGAGTGACGCGACATCTGCCGGACGAGCGACGACACCACGGCCATCAGGTTCTTGGTCCGGTGGTGCAATTCGCCGATCAGATACTCCGACTGAAGCTCGGCCCGGTGCTGCTTGGTGATATCGGTCACGGCAAAAACACCGCGCACCGGTCTGCGCACGGGCCCGGTGTTGTCGAACCAGACCTGCTTGCGCGCCCGGACCCAGTGCACTTCGCCGTCAGGCAGCAGAATGCGATGCGTCACATCGATCACGTCGGGGGCTTTGGGCGCCAGCAGAAGCTCCACCTCCTTCTCGACAGCAGGCCAGTCTTCCCGGTGGATGCGGCTGTGGAAATCGGCGCGCGGAATGGATTGGTGCGCCGGCATCGCGAAAATCTGCCCCGCCAGCGCATCGAGACTGATGGTGTCGGTCAGATAGTCGACACGCCCCACCCCCACGCCAGCCACCTTCAGCCCGATGCGCATTTCATCGGGGGTCAGGTCGGCGTAGAGATCGGGGTCACGTTCGGGCACTGGATCAACTTGAAAGGACATCGACGATTGTTTGCCTGCGATAGCTCGACGATTCAAGCATGCCGGGTGGCTTCGGTACAACCCGATAAACGAAGGGTAGAAAAAAAGAGATCATCAATTCTTGATGATCACTCTAAGATTTTTCAGGGACATTTCGTAGAGCCTTCCAGCTGTTGCCTGTAACTCTTTCTGCATCACCGCATAGGACTGCTTATCGAGATTGATGGCGCGAAGAATGGCATCTGTCATTTCCTTGTCGCCGCGATACATAATCGCGTTTCTGTCATTCAGATCGTTCAACTGACCAAATGTTTCCTGAACGATCATGGGCGTACTGAAGCCATAAGAAAGCTGGAACGCTCCGCTGGTCCCACCTGTCTTGTAAAACTCATGATCCTCATTGTCTTCTTGGAAGGATGTCAGCAGAAAATCCGCATTCTCAATTTCACGATAAAGACGATCAAACGGGACCTGCCCCAATATGCTTACATTTGGACGGATCGGCTCCGGCACCGGGTCCGTTCCCGGCTTGCCAATCAATCTGATTTCAAAATCGCTATGCCCTTGACGGACGGCGTCCATCGCAGATTGAAAAACCAACGGTAAATTGCCACGTTTCGAACGTGCCGCCCCTACGGCAAGTAAAACAGTCTTCCCCGATGATTTCGGCGTCACGTCCACCGTTCCGAAAAAATGAGGATTGACAACGGTGGATTCAGCATTCTTGTAATCGAGCTTGCGAAGGGTGATGAACCTTTTGTCCCATATCCCCCGATCCACGCTCTTGCGAACATCATGGTCGACGAAAAACATCTGCTTCGGTCCTTGCTTGCCAAAAACAGTCTCCAGATCGACCGCGCCAGCAGTCGTTTCAGGAAGCTTACCCACCGTCGTCACCAAAAGTCCGACCGCCTTTTGCATGGCAGGCGTTTTGACGAAACGACGGATCTGGCGCTGAGACAACCCGCCGTGACGTACTCCATCCTCATCAAAGCGGGAAAATAGGCCCTCTTTTAGTCTTGCCGGCGTCATCAATACCAAAACTTCATAGCCGAGGTCCTGTAAATAACGAACGTAACCGGGGACGACCTCGCCGTGGCTTTTGCTACAGGGTTCCCAGAGAATGAAGGTGTTGCCATCGACCTCTGGCCAAGGCCGCTGTATCCAGTTTTTCAGTCTTTTCAAGCTGGACACATTTCCATTCCTCGTCACCCACCAGATGTAGTTGGTATATACCCGGCAACGGAAATGAAAAGGGCGGCCCGACTGGACCGCCCTTCCGATGTATTGCCCCGAAGCTTAACGCTTGGAGAACTGGAAGCTCTTGCGGGCCTTGGCCTTACCGTACTTCTTGCGCTCGACCACACGGCTGTCGCGGGTCAGGAAGCCTGCGGCTTTCAGTGCGGCACGCAAGGACGGGTCGTAAAGCTGCAGCGCCTTGGACACGCCGTGCTTGACCGCACCGGCCTGACCGGACAGAACGGGACGGGCGAAGTAGACCTTCATCTCCTTGCCGTTCACGGTCACCTTGCCGGAACCGGGCTTGATCCAGACGCGGGCAACCGCATCCTTGCGCTTGCCGGTCGCATAGGCACGACCGAACGCGTCGCGGACGGGTTCGCGCTTGATCTGCGTCTCTTCGGTGGGGGTGGTGCCCTGAACGGCACCGATGTCATCGGTCACAACCGAGGACAGATCTTCGAGCGAATTCACTTGATCGGCCATTATGCGGTCCTCGTGTTCTTCTTGTTCATCGCCTTGACGTCGATGACTTCGGGCTTCTGGGCCTCCATGCCGTGTTCGGCACCTGCGAAGACGCGCAGGTTTGTCATCTGCTGACGGCTCAGCTTGCCGCCGGGCAGCATGCGCTGAATGGCCTTGGTGACGACGCGCTCGGGGTGCGCGCCTTCGAGGATCTCGCCCTTGGTGCGGGACTTGATGCCGCCGGGGTGACCGGTGTGCCAGTAGTAACGCTCTTCGCGCTTCTTGCCGGTCATCTGGATCTTCTCGGCATTGATGACGATGATGTTGTCACCCATGTCCATGTGCGGTGTGAAGGACGGCTTGTGCTTGCCGCGCAAGCGCATGGCGACGATCGAGGCAAGACGGCCCAGAACGACGCCTTCGGCGTCGATCACGAACCATTTCTTGTCGATATCCGCCGGTGTCGCGGTAAAGGTTTTCATATCGGTTCCCATTCTCGGGCGCGGGTCCCCGCGCCGGTGTATTCGGATAGGCGGCTTATAAAGGTTGCACACCCCCGGTCAAGCGCCACCTACAATGAAAAACAACGCAATATCAGCATCTTGTGATTTGGGTATCATTATACCCCAAATAATTCCTGCCCTGTCAGGGTGTCGGAGGGATCGAATAGGTCAGCGAGGCGCGCGCAACCGGACCTTCCTGCCCTTCGGAGTGGATCAACACATCGCCCACCGCCAGAACGCGCCCCAGCTTGAGAATATGCGCGGTCCCGATCAGATCCGCCCCCGCAGCAGGCCTTCGCATGAAATCGATGGAACAATTGGTGGTGACCGCCAGCGCGACCGGCCCCAGTCGCTGCAGGATCGCAAGATAAAGCGCCACATCCGCCAGCGCGAACATCGTGGGCCCCGAGACGGTGCCGCCCGGACGCAGATGCCGGTCCGACACCGCAAGCCGCAACGCCAGTGTCTCACCCGCTGCATCCACGTGGAAGTCATCGGCCACCTGTGGGAAGGCCTCGCGCAGAAAGGCATTCAACGCCGCCCTGTCCATCTTCCAGTCCATACCTGCATCCCCTTCGTCACACCCGGCTCGTCTTCATCTCGGCCCGAAAACTCCGGGGGAGTCCGCAGGACGGGGGCAGCGCCCCCCTACCGCACCCTCCACGATATCAAAGCCCGTAGATCGCGCCGAACTTCGCCTCGAGATAGTCCAGCAGCGGCTCTGCCGTGGGCGCCATGCCTGCCGCCTGCGTGATGACCTCGGCGGGGCGATAAAGCCCCCCGTGCCGCTGGACATTCTCGCGCAGCCAGTCGGTCGCGGGCGCGGTCCTGCCCTGCGCCAGCGCCGCATCGAGCTGCGGCACATCGCGCCGCAGCGCTTGATGCAGGCAGCCCGCATAGACATTGCCCAGGCTGTAGGTCGGGAAATAGCCGAACAGCCCTTCGGACCAGTGCACGTCCTGCAGGACCCCGTTCGACGGCTTGTCCACGGCGAAACCGAAGTCGGCGGCAAAGCGGTCGTTCCACGCGGCTTCCAGATCACCGACCGCCAGATCGCCCGCGATCAGCGCGCGTTCGAGATCAAAGCGCAGCATGACGTGCAGGTTGTACTGCACCTCGTCGGCCTCGGTGCGGATGAATCCATCGGACACGCGGTTGACCAGCGCCCAGAAGCCCTCTTCTCCGACGCCGAAATCCCCGAACCGGTCGCGCATCTGGCCGTAAAGCCAGCCGCAGAAGGCCCGTGACCGGCCCAGCTGGTTCTCGTAGATGCGGCTTTGGCTCTCGTGAACCCCCATCGACACGCCCGCACCCAGCGGTGTCAGCAGGTAGGCGCGGTCGATGTTCTGCTCATAGGCCGCATGGCCGACCTCGTGGATGGTCGAATAGATGCAGTTGAAGGGGTCGGTGGCCTCTGCACGGGTCGTGATCCGCACATCGAGGCCAGACCCAGAGGAGAACGGATGCACGGCGGTGTCGATCCGCCCGTGGCCCAGATCATAACCGAAGGTCAGCGCGAGCGTCCGGGCCAGATCCAGCTGTCCCGCGTGATCGAAGTTGCCATCCAGCGCCGGGGGCGCGGGACGGTCGAGGATCGCCGCCCGCAAGGCCACAAGGCGCGGGCGCATCGTGTCGAAAAGGGTCGCGATACCATCGCCCGTCGCCTCGGGTTCATAGTCGTCCAGCAGCGCGGAGTAAGGGTCCGTATCGCCCGCGACGGCGGCGGCTTCCTCGCGGCGCAGGGCCACGACCTGTTCCAGCAGCGGCAGGAAGCTTTGCACGTCTTCCTCGGCCCGCGCCTTGGCCCAGACGCGGTGGGCAAGCGAGGTGGTGCGCGCAAGCTCGGTCGCCAGCCGCGCGGGCACCTTGACCGTGCGCGCATAGCTGCGGCGCAGGTGGCGCAGGTTGGCCCGTTCCACATCTGTCTCGGGTGTGATGCGGGCCAGCCAGTCCCCGATCCGCGGATCCGTGTGGCGGGCGTGCAGGACGCTGGCCATGGCCGCGTGTTCCTCGGCGCGCTGGGGTGTCGCCCCGTCGGGCATCATGGTTTCCTGATCCCAGCCAAGACGACCCGCGACCTGTGACAGGGCCTCGGTTTCCCTGACGAAGGCCATCAGCGCATTGTAGTCGCTCATGCGGCTTTTCCCCTGACGGATTGCGCCACCGGATAGCGCGACACGAAACGCGCCCGCAGCAAGAGCACCCAAAGGACCACGGCGCCGAACTGGTGGACGATCGCGATTTCCCAGGGCGCGCTGTAGATGACGGTCACGATGCCCAGCACCATCTGGACCAGCATCATGCCCAGCACCAGATGCCAGTTCTGCCGGATGCTTGCATTGGCGCTGCGGCGACTGCGCCACCAGACGAAGACGGCCAGCACCATCAGCACGTAACCCATCATCCGGTGCATGAACTGCACCAGCCCCGCATCCTCGAAGAAGTTGCGCCACAGAGGTTCGATCTGGAAGGGATCGGGCGGAAGGAAGCCGCCCGCCATCAAGGGCCAGTCCGGAAAGGCGCGGCCCGCGTCGATCCCAGCCACCAAAGCACCCAGCAGGATCTGCACAAAGGCTGCGGCGACAAGGATGCCGCCCCATTGCGCAAGGCTCGCATTGCCCGACCGCCGGGCCTGCAGCAGGTCCGCCTCGCGCCGGCCAAGGCGGAAGATATACCACGCCAGAAAGCCGAAGATGACGAAGGCCAGACCCAGATGCGTGGCCAGCCGGTAGGAGGCGACGCTCAGCATCCCCTCTTCCAGCCCCGAGGCCACCATCCACCAGCCGATCGCGCCCTGCGTGCCGCCGAGCGCCCCCAGCAGCAGCAGCCGCCCGGTCCAGCCCTTGGGGATATTGCGGGTGACGAGGAAACCGACGAAGCCAAGGGCCCAGACCAGACCGATCACGCGGCCCAACTGACGGTGCCCCCATTCCCACCAGTAGATGACCTTGAACTCGTCAAGGCTCATGCCCCTGTTCTGCAGCTGGTACTGGGGTATCTGGCGGTACTTGTCGAATTCGCTTTGCCAGTCGGTGTCGCTCATCGGGGGCAGCGCACCGGTCACGGGTGCCCATTCGGTAATCGACAGACCCGAGTCCGTCAGCCGCGTCAGGCCGCCCACGGCGATCATCACGGCCACCAATGCGAAAAGCAGCATCAGCCACAGCCGGATCGCGCCACGCGCGCCCGTGGCCGCCGCGCGGTCGATGGCGCCCGGTTGGGCGGTGGCCTTTTGTGTCGTGTCGACCTCTTCGAAAATGCTGCGCTTGCCAGCCATCTGCAGTCCTTTTGATGTTTGCGCGGAACCTATGTCCGCGCCGCGGCGGGGGCAAGGTTCACGGGCGGTCCTTCCAGCGGACCATCTGACGCATGATCCCGTGCAGCATCTGAACATCGGCGCGCGTCAGCGGCATCCGGCTCCACAGGTTGCGCAGGTTCAGCTTCATCGACGCGGCCTTGTGGTCGGGAAAGAAAAAGCCCGCGTCCTCCATCCGGTCCTCGTAGTGCTGCGACAGCGCCTCGATCTCGGACTGGTTGGCCCAGTCGCCCTGCATCTGGGTGCGTTCGGGGATGACCTCTTCCGTCGCCAGCCGCCATTCGTAGCCCGTCAGCAGCACGCATTGCGCAAGGTTCAGTGACGGAAAGTCCGGGTTCACCGGCACCGTGATGATCGCATTGGCACGGCTGATGTCGTCGTTCTCCATGCCTGCGCGTTCGGGGCCGAACAGCACCGCCACGCGCTGGCCCTGTGCGATCCTGCGGGCGGCGTCCTGCATGGCGGCCTGCGGCGACAGGACGGGTTTCGTCAGTTCGCGCGGGCGGGCGGTGGTGGCGTAGACATATTCGCAATCGGCGATGGACCCGGCGGTGTCGTCAAAGACCTGTGCCGCGTCCAGCAGCCGCCCCGCGCCCGAGGCCATGGCGACCGCTGCCGGGTTGGGCCAGCCGTCGCGCGGGGCGACAAGGCGCATCCGCTCCAGCCCGAAGTTGGCCATGGCGCGGGCGGCAGCCCCGATGTTTTCGCCCATCTGGGGCCGGATCAGCACGAAGGCAGGTTGCGGGCGCATGGAAAGTCCTTTGAAATCACGGCTTCTTACTGGTGGGCAGGGACAGGTTCAAGGCGTAGCCAAAGCCTGCAAAGACCGCTAGAGACTGACGCGAAGTAGCTTGAGGCACACCATGTCCGACGACACCCCCGACCACCCGCAGCTTTACCTGATCAGCCCGTCCGAATTCGATCTGTCCGTCTATCCCGACCAGCTGGCCGCCTGCCTCGACGCGCAGAACGTGGCCTGCGTGCGGCTTGCGCTTGGCACCCGCGACGAAGACCGGCTGATCCGGTCGGTCGATGCGCTGCGGGATGTAACGGCGTCGCGGGATGTGGCGCTGGTGATCGAAACGCACACGGGGCTGGTCACACGTCTTGGCCTCGATGGCGTCCACCTGACCGACGCGGCCCGCAGTGTGAAACAGGCGCGCAAGGCGCTGGGCGAGGATGCCATCGTCGGCGCCTTCTGTGCCGCATCCCAGCACGACGGCATGACGGCGGGCGAACTGGGGGCGGACTACGTGGCCTTCGGGCCTTGCGGCGACACGGCGCTGGGCGGTCCCGCGAAGGCGGAACTGGATCTTTTCGCATGGTGGTCGCAGATGATCGAAGTGCCGGTCGTGGCCGAAGGCGGGCTGACACTGCCCTTGATCGAAACGCTGGCCCCGCACACGGACTTTTTCGGCATCGGTGACGAAATCTGGCGCGAGGACGACCCCGCGCTGGCCCTGACGCGCCTTTCCATGGTGCCCCACCAGCCATAAAAGCGCGCATCCTCGTCGGGTGGTGCCTGATAGACCAGTGTCACCGCCTGCAGCGACAGTGTTTCGAACCCCGGCGCGCAAAAGGCCGCGAAAAGCGTGGGTTTGAAGGGCAGCACGCGCAGGCCGTCGGTCGAGGTGCCTTCGGGGAAGAACAGCAGCTTGTGCCCCGCCGCCAGACGCTCTTGAAAGATCGCGACCTGTGACCTCGCCTCGCGCCGCTCGCGCTTGATGAAGACGGTGCCCGTGGCGCGCGCCAGCCAGCCGATGACAGGCCAGCCCGCGACTTCGTCCTTGGACACGAAATAGACCCGGCGGGCCGCGTTCAGCGCGAAGATATCAAGCCATGACGAGTGATTGGCGACAACCGCACCGGGACCATCCATCGGATCGCCCTGGATGCGGTAGCCGATCCCCATCAGCCGCAGGGCATTGCGGCAGACGAACTGTGTGATGCCCGGCGTCACGGGACGCCCCAAGCCGCAGACCGGACGCTCGACCATCCTGACCAGCAACAGGACGATCAAGCCGCCGAACACAAGGATCGCAAGCGGCACGCCCCGCGCGATCACCCGCAGCCAGCCGGCGACGCCGGGCGGCGCATGCGCGATCTGCGGCTCGTCCGACTGCCACGTGGCGGTCATGGCTTTGCCCCGTAGATGGCGCGTTGCCTGTCGGGAATCCGCGTGACATCGAGCACCATGCAGACGTCGGTGGTGTTGAACGCGTGATCGACAAAGGCCCCCTCGCCCACGCATCCACCCAGCCTGAGGTAGCTTTTGATCAGCGGCGGCATGTTCCGCATGACGGACTTGCGGTCGATGGCCACTTCGCTTTCTTCCACGGTCACGGCCGTGGGGCCGATTGCCTTGGGGCGCAACTGCGACGGGGCGAGATAGTCCGAAGACAAAAGCCGCAGGGCATCGATGACAAGGCTGCTGTCGGTTCCGGGAAAAGAGGCGACGCCGAAGATCACCTCGGCTCCTGTTTGCCGAATATGGGCGCTCAGCCCCTGCCACATGGCAAAGAGAGCGGGACCACCCCGGTAGGACTGCCGCAGACAGGACCGCCCCAGTTCCAAAAGCGGCCGCCCGCTTTGCAGCAGCGGGCTCAGATCAAACTCGGACGCCGAATAGAAGCGGCCCGCGGTCTTGGCCTGGTCGGTGTTCATCAGGCGGTACACCCCGACCACTGCGTCGGGGTCGTCCGAGAACCGGTCGAACAGCATCAGGTGATCGCCAAAGGCGTCGAAGCGGTCGACCTCGATCTGTGCCGCATGGTCCACCATGTCGCCGGACCCGCCCATTTCAGTCACGAAGACATCGTAGCGCAGACGTTGCGCCGACGTTACATCCGCCTCTGTCCGGGCAAGTCTGACAGAGAACCTGTTGGCCAACTCAAGCGTCATGGATCAGTTCTGCCACCTTCGCATTTACGGCTTATTAGGCTTCGCGCGGCATCTTGGCAACGCAAGCAGAACTTATATTCGCGCAAGTTGACAGGTCACCCACATTTGCTACCTTGGGTTTAGTTAACCCAGCGTCATCACGCCCCATCATCAGAAACGATCATCAGCATGACATGCGCGCTATCCAACACCATCTTGCCCGTTTCCCGAAAATTGACCGTGATCCTGCCCCCGATGTTCGACTGCACCTGCCCCACCCCCCACTCGGGATGGTCGGGATGGCGCACCAGCATCCCCGGTTCAAGTATCGCGTTCAATTCATGCATCGGCGTCCCCATCGAAAATCGGTTTGTTCATGAGTAAAGATATCGCCGCACTTGTCGGCTCCCGCATCTGTCACGACCTTATCAGCCCCTTGGGCGCGATCGGCAATGGGGTCGAACTTTTGTCGCTGACCAGCGGCGAGACAAGTGCGGAAATGATGCTGATCAATGAAAGCATCGCCAACGCGAACGCGCGCATCCGCTTCTTTCGCATCGCCTACGGCGCCGCCGAGATGGGGCAACGTATTTCCCGCAAGGAAATCCTGTCGGTCCTGTCGGCTTCGGCCCAAGGGGGGCGTTTCACCTACTTCTGGCATCCCGAAGGCGACCAGTCGCGGCGCGAGGTCCGGATCGCCTTTCTCTTGCTGCAATGTCTCGAAGCGGCCCTGCCTTCGGGCGGCGAAATCTCGGTCACGCAGGACGCGGGCACGTGGGAAGTGACCGGCCTGGGCAGCCGCGTCCACATCGACGAAGACCTGTGGCACGGGTTGAAAGAGCCGAAGGGCGTGAACGGATGCTCGCCTGCGCATGTGCAGTTCGCGGTCCTGCCCAGCGTGCTGACCGAAGCACGGCGCAGGCTGGACATCGACATCTCGGAAACCCGCGTCAGGGTCCGTTTCTAGCCGCGGATCGTCCCGTCGCCGGTCACGAGGTACTTGAAGCTGGTCAGCTGCGTGGCCCCGACCGGACCGCGGGCATGCAGCTTGCCGGTCGCGATACCGATCTCTGCCCCCATCCCGAATTCACCACCATCGGCGAACTGCGTCGATGCGTTGCGCATCAAGATTGCGCTGTCGAGCTTGCGAAAGAACGTCTCGGCTGTCGCGTCGTCCTCGGTCAGGATCGCTTCGGTATGATTCGAGCCGAAAGCGCGGATGTGGGAAATCGCGCCTTCGACGCCGTCGACCAGTTTCACGGCGATGATCATGTCGAGGAACTCCTTGCCGAAATCCTCGTCCGTGGCAGGAACGGTGCCGTCGATCCGTGCGCCGTCGCCGGCGCGCACTTCGACACCGGCATCCAGCAGGTCCTGCACCACGGCGCGTCCCATCGTGTCCCATGCGGCGCGGTCGATCAGCAGACATTCCGCCGAGCCGCAGATCCCCGTGCGGCGGGTCTTGGCGTTCACCACCACCGCAGGCGCCTTGTCGGCGTCCGCCGCCTGATCGAGATAGATGTGGCAAATACCTTCAAGGTGGGCAAAGACCGGCACGCGGGCTTCACGCTGCACAAGGCCCACCAGCCCCTTGCCGCCGCGCGGGACGATCACGTCGATGAAATCGGTGGCCTGCAGCATCTCGGTCACGGCGGCGCGGTCGCGGGTCGGCACCAGCTGAATCGCCCCCTTGGGCAGACCGGCGGCCTCCAACCCCTTTTCAAGGCAGGCATGGATCGCCTTGCTGGAGTGCAGGCTTTCCGAGCCGCCGCGCAGGATCACGGCATTGCCGGACTTCAGGCAAAGCGCGCCTGCATCCGCAGTCACGTTGGGGCGGCTTTCGTAGATCACGCCGATCACACCGATGGGCGTGCGGACGCGGCGGATGTTCAGCCCGCTGGGCTGGTCCCATTCCTCGATCACCGCGCCGATGGGGTCGTCCTGCCCGGCCACGGCCAGCAGGCCGTCGCGCATGCCGGCCACACGGTCTTCGTCCAGCATCAGCCTGTCCAGCATCGCGGGCGAAAGCCCCTTGTCGCGGCCGAATTCCATGTCCTTGGCGTTGGCGGCGATGATCGCGTCCCGGTCCGCCCAGACGGCCTCGGCCGCCTTTTCGAGTGCAAGGCGCTTGGCACCGGCGTCCGCAGTTGCCAGTTCGGTGGCCGCAGCGCGGGCCGCCGGGCCGAAAGTCGCCATGAGATCTGCATTCATGTCATTCATCTTGCGTCTCCTGATCGTGCGTTGCCATGTCGTCGCGGTGCACCAGAACGGCGCGACCGTCGAAGCCGAGGATTTCCGAAATCTCGGCGGATTTGTGTCCCTTGATCCGGTTCGCCTCGTCAGAGGTATAGCGGCTGAGGCCGTAGGCCAGCGCATTGCCGCGCTGATCGGCCAGCGTCACGGGATCGCCGCGCCCGAAAACGCCGCTGATGGCAGTGACACCTGCGGGAAGCAGGCTGCGCCCGTCCTGCAGTGCGCGCACGGCTCCGTCGTCCAGCGTCATCACGCCGATCGACTTCATCGAGGCGATCCAGTTCTTGCGCGCGGCCTGCGGCGTCGTCTGGGCCGCGAACCACGTCACGCGCGCCCCGTCCTGCAGCGCCTTGAGCGGGTTCATCACCGAACCCAGCGTAATCGCCATGGCGCAGCCCGCCTGTGTCGCGATCTGCGCGGCCAGCACCTTGGTCTTCATGCCGCCGCGCGAATAGATCGAGGCTGCGTCGCCCGCGATGGCCAGAATCTCGGGCGTCACGTATTCCACCGTCGGGATATGTGTCGCGGTGGGGTCGAGGCTGGGGTTCGCGCTGTAAAGCCCATCCACGTCCGACAGCAGCACCAGCGCATCCGCCGCGACCGTCATCGCGACCTGTGCGGCCAGTCGGTCGTTGTCGCCATAGCGGATCTTGTCCGTGGCGATGGTGTCGTTTTCGTTCACGATCGGCGTCACGCCAAGCGACAAGAGCGTCTCCATCGTCGCGCGCGAATTGAGATAGCGCTTGCGGTCGGCGGAGTCGTCCAGCGTCACCAGAACCTGACCGGTCAGGATCCCATGCTCGCCCAAGGCTTCCTCGTAGGCGCGGGCCAGCTTGATCTGCCCCACCGAGGCGGCGGCCTGCGCCTGCTCCAGTGGCAGGCCACCCTGCCCGAATCCAAGGATGCCGCGCCCGAGCGCCACAGATCCAGACGAGACGATCACCACGTCCTTGCCCTGTTTGCGCAGGTCCGCGATATCGGCGATCAAGGAACGCAGCCAGTCGTAGCGCAGCTCGCCTTTCTCGCGGTCGACCAGCAGGGCCGAGCCGATCTTGACGACGATCCGTTCGGCTTCGTTCAAGGTTGCCATGGCGTCGTCTCCTCTTCGTCGCCCGCGGCCTTTTTCTCGCGCAGGCGTTCGTCGTCGATCTGGGCGCGCAGGGCGCGCAGCACATCGGTCACGTTTTCGCCCGTGACGCCAGACATGGTCATCACCGGGCCGGGAACGACCGCCTCGACCTCGGAGGTGATGAAGGCGCGTTCCTCTTCATCCAGCGCGTCGATCTTGTTCAGCACGGTGACGCGCGGTTTATCGGCAAGATGGCCGCCATAAGCCTCGAGCTCGCCGATGATGGTCTTGTAGTCCCGCATCGGGTCGCCCGTCGTGCCGTCGATCAGGTGCAACAGAACCGCGCAACGCTCCACATGGCCCAAGAAGGTATCGCCAAGCCCCCGCCCTTCAGAGGCGCCTTCGATCAGGCCGGGAATGTCGGCCACGACGAATTCCACGTTATCGACCCCGACGACGCCCAGATTGGGCACAAGCGTGGTAAAGGGATAATCCGCGATCTTGGGCCGCGCATTCGATGTGGTGGCCAGAAAGGTGGATTTGCCCGCGTTCGGCATCCCCAGAAGGCCCACGTCGGCGATCAGCTTGAGCCGCAGCCAGATCGTCCGTTCGATGCCGGGCTGGCCGGGGTTGGCGCGGCGCGGGGCCTGATTGGTCGCCGACTTGAAGTGCAGGTTGCCCCAGCCGCCGTTGCCGCCGCGGGCCAAGGTGACGGTCTGGCCGACCTCGGTCATGTCGGCAAGCACCGTTTCTTCATCCTCGTCGATGATCTCGGTGCCGACGGGCACGCGCAGGACGATATCGTCACCACCCTTGCCGGTCATGCCCTGTCCCATGCCGTGCTGGCCGCTTTTGGCGAAAAAGTGCTGCTGGTAGCGGAAATCGATCAGGGTGTTCAGGCCGTCGACGGCTTCGACGATCACGTCACCGCCCTTGCCACCGTCGCCGCCGTTGGGGCCGCCGTATTCGATAAACTTTTCGCGCCGGAAGGACACGGAACCGGCTCCGCCGCCGCCAGAACGGATATAGACCTTCGCGAGATCGAGAAATTTCATGGTTTGGGCTTTCCGGGCTGTTCGTGTGCCGCTTACGCTATTGCGCCGTAGCCCTCAAGCAATCCCATGCGGAACGGGTCAAACGATGCTCATGGCACAGAACAGGCAGGCCGCGGGCTTTCGCATGTTCGTAGTGGGTCTGCCAGTGGGTGAAACCCAGCTTTTGCAAAAGGGCATAGGAGGGGCGGTTGTCGTCCCAGGTATTTGCCTCGATCCGGGCGAGATCGAACCGTTCGAAAGCGTGGGTGATCCCATGACGGACAGATCGGCCACCGATCCCCTGCCCCTGAAAGCCTGGGGAAAAGGCATAGCCCAGCCAGCCGCCGGTGACACCAAGGGTGCCCGCCAGCACCCCGTCCGCAAAGACGCCCCAGATAAAACCGTCACCCTTGGCGTAGGGCACGCTGCGGCTGGCGGTAAAGGCGCGTGACGGCGGCCAGGGCCACCCACCCAGCTGCCGCACGACCGACCAGTCGGACATGATCGCATGCAGTGCATCCGTATCGTCGGGCGCAAGATCGCGATAAGTCAGTTCAGGCATGACGGTCGGACCAGTCCGAGCGGCCCAGCTTCAGTTTCTGGACCTGAACGACCTGTTGGTCGCCGGTGCGGATCACGTCCTCGACCGCGGTATCGCGAAAGCCCTGTTTCAGCAGAATGGCACGGGACGGTGCGTTTCCGATCAGATGGCCCGAAACCAGCGGCGCATCGCTTGTCTGGAAATACCAGTCGATGGCGCAGGCTGACGCCTCGGTCATATAGCCTTGGCCGTGACGGGCGGCGGCCAGCCAGAACCCAAGGTCGGGCTTGACCCCGACAGTTCCGACAAAGCCGGTCGCATCTTCGATGGCCCAGTTGACGGCCCCGTCCTGCCGCGAGCCGGACGATATCCACCACGCCGCATCGCCTTGGGTGTAGGGAAAGGGCACGCTGGTCAGCCAGCGCGTGATCGCCCAGTCGTTCAGCGCCGCGATGATGGGTCCTGCGTCCGTGTCGCGGAACGGACGCAGGGTCAGGCGATGCGTCGTCAGTGTGGGCGGCGTCAGCGCATCTTGCGCGTGTAGGTCCATGTCGGCACCACGGTGTTGCGAGCGACGCAAAACGCTTCGGCGTCGCCCAGATAGTCGAAACCGCAATTGGTCAGCACCCGGGCAGAGCCCGGATTGTCCTGAAAGGCTTCGGCGAAATAGCAGCTGGCCTCGTGCGGGTTGGCATCGATCAGGCTCTGCACGGCTTCGGTCGCGAATCCGACGTTCCAGAAGGCGGGCGCGATCCAGTAGGAGACCTCTGATTGCTTGCGGTCGATCCGGGTGAGCGAAACCAGCCCCAGCACTTCGGCATGGCCTGTGGCTGCACCGTCCAGCACCCAGGCGCCTTCGACCGTGGCAAAGATCGTGTGATCCTTGCCCATGCCGACGCCTTCACCCGGCCACATCTTGGTGCCGCGCTGACGCATGATGATGTTGCCCGGAATGACGGCTTCGCCACCGAACTTCTTCACGCCAAGACGGCGACCAGCCGAGTCGCGACCGTTGCGGGATGAACCGCCTGCTTTTTTATGTGCCATCGGTGTTTCTCCTTAGCCTTTGGCAAGCTCAGAGGCTTGCTTGATCCATTCGTCGCGCTCGATGCGACCTTTGAAGGACAGTTGATCGTCCATATATTCGATTTCTTCAGATTTCCAAGCGGCAATCTGGTCGAAGTGGAAAACGCCGTTGTCGTGCAGCTTTTTCTCGAGTGCGGGACCGACGCCGGAAATCTGCTTGAGATCGTCGGGCTGGCCGTCACGGGCTTCGGTCAGAAGGTTGCCGGGCTTGGCTCCGGCGGTCGCGGTGACCGCGTCGGTGGCCTTGTCAGCCACGTCCTTGGCCGTGTCGGATGCCTTCTTGGCAGCACCCTTGGCGGCTTTGCCGGCGCTGTCGGCGGCATCGGTTGCGGCCTTGGTCGCCTTCTTGGCGGTTTTCTTGGCACTGTCCTTCTGCTCGTCCGAGCTTGCGGCATAGGCGGCGGCACCGGCAGCGGCCACGGCAGCTACGGCGCCGGCGGCAACGGCCAGACCACGGCCCGACACGGCAGCGCGCCAGCCGGACTTGTCGGCACCCGACTCGAGGATGTCGCCGATCCGCACCAGCGTCAGCTGCTGACGGTGGCCTTTTTTGCGCTGCGATCCGTGCTTACGGCGGCGCTTGACGAAGTTGATCGTCTTGGGGCCTTTGATCTGATCGATCACTTCGGCCTGCACGCCCGCGCCATCGACAAGCGGGGTGCCGACAGTGTCGCCGACCATGAGAATTTCGTTGAACTGAACCTGGTCGCCCGCCTGGGCATCCAGCTTTTCGACACGCAACACGTCACCCGAGGTCACCTTGTATTGCTTGCCACCGGTCTTGAGAACCGCAAACATATCGTCTTCCTTTGTTTTTCGCGTCATCCTGAGGCCCCGGAGCATGTCCGGCGTTGGGTGCCTGGCAACTGCGCGCCTGTCGGCGTCATATCGCTATCAACCGTGCAAGGGCCTTGCGCGGATGGCGGCTTATCGGGTCAATGCACCTATGAGTCAAGCCCTTCTCCCCCCGCTTTTTCGCGCCTTTCCCCTGGTTTTCCTGATGGCCTGCACGAGCGAGGTGGCGGATCTTCGCGATATCAGCCTGTTTCCGCCGGCAGGGCCAACCCAGCGCGGGGCGGTCGAACTGATCGTGAAATCCGAGTTTCCGGTCATCCTGCAAGAGATCGCCGCAGGCGGCGGACCCGCATTGTTCAGCGCAATGGACCGGGCGGGCGTGCCCGAGGCCGACCGCCCTGCCCGGCTGCTGCAACTGCGGTCCGACCTGCCGCTTTATACCGAAAGCCCCGCGGCCTTGGTGACCGCGCTTCTCACCTACGGGTCGTGAAATATTTGGCAGGACTGAAACTTCCTCTCGCAACTGTCGTGACTGTTCGACAAGACACGGCAGGCGCCGTTGTCATGACCATGATTGGGAGATCACAGATGAAGACCTTGACCGCACTGACCGCCGCACTGACGCTGACCGCAACCGGTGCCTTTGCAGAAGCTCACAGCATGCAGATGGTCACCGCGTCGGATCAGGACGTATCGAACGGTATCGTCAGCGCCGAAAGCGTGACCGCGGCGCAGAACGGCTGGCTGGTGGTGCACCGCACCGACGCCGAGATGACCCCCGGCCCCGTCGTTGGCTATGCGCCGCTGCGCGCCGGTGACAACACCGACGTCCTTGCCATCCTGCAGGAAGACGTGGCCTCCGGTGACATGCTGATGCTGATGATCCACGCCGAAGACGGTGGCATGGCGACAGGCGTGTTCGAATATACGCTGGGCGCCACCGAAGACGGCCCGATCCGTATCGACGACGAACTCGTCATGACCGTCGTGACCGCCGAGTAAGACATCCGGCACGCGTCACGCAAAGGGCCGCCCCCTCGGGCGGCCCTTTTTCGTGCCTAAAGATCCGCGCCCTGCATGTAGCGGGACGACGCCAGTCCCAATTCCCGGCTGATATCGACGAAAAGCGGGTCAAAGCCCCCGAACAACAGACGGTTCAAATCCTGCCCGGCATCCGTCTGCGAAAAGGCGATGTAGTCATCGAGCTCCTCATCACTCAAGGGCGCATAGGCCATGAGCAGGAAGGACGACATCCATTCGCGGGTATTGCTGCGAATCTCGGGCTCCTGATTCCAGACATCGGCCAGGACATCCTCTTCGCCAAGGCCCTGCGGAAAACCACCGCCATCGACCGGCCCAATTGTCGTCGACGCGGTCGGGAAACATCTCGGCGCCGACACTTTCCCCGTAGACGATGCCTTCCTCGCTCATCACCGCGACGATCTCGTCAAGGCGCAGGGCGTCGTAAAGCACCTCTGCATCGGACTGATGCGCGTCGGCATGGGCGGTGGTTGCAAGGGCCAAGGCGCAGACAGCGGCGGCGGTGCGGGTCAGCATGGGGGCGTCCATTCCTACTAATGACTTTCATCCGACAGTATGTGTCGCGGATCGCAATTCCAAGACAGCCCACGGGAAAGTCAGCACTGGTAAATCCGGGGCTTGCACGCACCCGCCGGGTTCGCTAGACGCCTGCCACCAGACCCCCGCGGAGAGGTGCCGGAGTGGTCGAACGGGGCGGTCTCGAAAACCGTTGATCCTTCACGGGATCCCAGGGTTCGAATCCCTGTCTCTCCGCCATAAGTCCCTGATAGTGTTTGAAATTTCTGATTCTGGAAAATCCGGACCAACGTGTCGGATTTTCCGAATGTGTCATACTATGACACCGTTTGCCCTCGCCCTGTGCGCCAACTATGACATCTTGGCGGTGCAAGTCTTCGAAATACGGTTTGTCTACCTTTGCCGGCCAGCCTTCTTCCGCAGCTTGACACCGTTGGCTACGCCCGCCGCGTGGCTTATCCCTCCGGTCCATTGGAAACGAGGCTTTTCCCCCTGCTCACTGCGTTGGCCGCCGCACAGGACGATGGGCGCAGCAGGCACGCGACGGTTTCCAGACGGGATCGTCGGGAATAGGCGGAAAATTGGATCGACCTTCTGGTCAGACAAGTTGCAGGTAGAAAGCCTGAAACCTAAGCTGACGGGATGGACCGACCGACCGGATATGAACCGCTCTATACCCTCAAGCCCGTCACCGCGGACGTTTGGATTGCTGATGGCGGATGGATACGTTTTTATGGGATGCCCTTCCCGACCAGAATGACAGTCATTCGATTGGCAGATGGCGGACTTTGGCTGCATTCGCCGATTGCCGATCAAGACGGCCTCGCGGCTTCGGTCGCCGAACTTGGCCCGGTCCGGCATCTGATCGCTCCGAACTGGATTCACTATGCGTGGGTTCCTGACTGGCAGACTCAGTTCCCAGAGGCGACGACCTGGGGAAGCCCCGGTGTCGTGGATCGCGCAAAAAGCCGTGGCGTGAGCCTCTCCATCGACAATGTCCTGACGGACACCACGCCGCCTACCTGGGTTGACCAGATCGACCAGCGCATTGCAGATTCAGGAAATCACCGTGAGGTGGTATTCTTTCATTGCGCAAGCCGGACATTGATCCTGACGGATCTGATCGAGAACTTCGAACCGGACA
>JAIVHI010000164.1 GCA_020201155.1 Loktanella sp.
GCGCCCCGTGGCGACAATGGCATCCTCGCGGACCGCGTGCGCCTCTTCCGGCGTGATCTCGGGGTCGGGGTTGGCCATGGCGAAGATCACGGGGTTGTCATCCATATCCGCCACCATCTGCGGCGTGACGGCACCTTTGACGGATACGCCAAGAAAGACATCCGCCCCTTTCATCGCCTCTTCCAGCGTGCGCAGGTCGGTGTTGACCGCATGGGCGGACTTCCACTGGTTCATGCCTTCCGTGCGGCCCTGATAGATCACACCCTTGGTGTCGCAGATGATGCAGTTCTGGTGCTTGGCCCCCATCGCCTTGAGCAGTTCGATGCAGGCGATCCCGGCGGCACCGGCCCCGTTCAGCACGATCCGCACGTCTTCGATCTTTTTGCCGCTGATCTTCAGCGCGTTCAGCAGCCCCGCCGCGCAGATGACAGCCGTGCCATGCTGGTCGTCGTGGAAGACGGGAATGTCCATCTCCTCTTTCAGGCGCTGCTCGATGATGAAGCATTCGGGCGCCTTGATATCTTCGAGGTTGATACCGCCAAAGGACGGACCCATCAGCCGGACCGCATTGCAAAAGGCGTCGGGGTCTTCGGTGTCGAGTTCGATGTCGATCGAGTTCACATCGGCAAAGCGTTTGAACAGGACCGACTTGCCCTCCATCACCGGTTTGGAGGCCAGCGCCCCCAGATTGCCCAACCCCAGAACGGCCGTGCCGTTCGAGATGACGGCGACCAGATTGCCCTTGTTGGTATAGTCGTAGGCCAGCGCCGGGTTTGCGTGAATTTCCTCGCAGGGGATCGCCACTCCGGGCGAATAGGCCAGCGACAGGTCGCGCTGCGTGGTCATCGGCACCGTGGCGTTGATCTCCCACTTGCCCGGCTGCGGCGTCAGATGAAAGGTCAGCGCGTCCTCGCGGCTGTATTTCTGGCTGGTCATCGGTGTTCCTCCTGTCCCGACGCCAAGGTGTAGCGGGCGCATGGCCGCAAGTTAAGCGTCAAGCGGCCCCATTGCCGGTTTTCTTGGGTCGGGGCGGGTGCTAGCACCGTGCAACCTTGCAAGAACGGTGCCGCGATGACCAAAGACGCCTCTGCCGTCACCCCGATGATGGCGCAATTTCTGGACCTGAAGGCGGGTTATCCGGATGCGCTGCTGTTCTACCGGATGGGCGACTTCTACGAGATGTTCTTTGACGATGCCGTCGCCGCTGCGGGCGCACTGGACATCGCCCTGACCAAGCGCGGCAAGCACGAGGGTGCGGATATCCCGATGTGCGGCGTGCCGGTCCATTCCGCCGAGGGCTACCTGCTGACGCTGATCCGCAAGGGCTTTCGCGTGGCCGTCTGCGAACAGATGGAAGACCCGAAAGAGGCGAAAAAGCGCGGGTCCGGCTGACCGCACTGTTTCACGTAGGCTCGCTGGACGCCTTTGGCAGCTTTGATCGTGCCGAGGTCGCGGCCCTTGCGGCGGTGACCGAGTATCTGGAGGTCACCCAGCGCGGGAACCTCCCGCTTTTGCGACCGCCTGCACAAATCCGCGCGCGCAGCATGATGCAGATCGACAGCGCGACGCGGCGGTCACTGGAGCTGACGACCGGCATGTCTGGCGGCAAGGCCGGCAGCCTTCTGGCCGCAATCGACCGCACCGTCACCGCGGGCGGTGCACGCCTGCTGGAACGGCGGTTGTCCAGTCCGTCCTGCGATCTGGATGAAATCCTGCAACGACAGGCCGCCGTCCGCGCCTTTTTCGACGATCCAGCACTGACGGCCGATCTGCGGGATTTGCTGCGTCCTGTCAGCGACCTCGACCGGGCTGTGACGCGGTTGTCGCTGGATCGGGGCGGACCGCGCGACATGGCGGCTGTGCGTAACGCGCTGGTGCAGGCCGAACGGATCGCCGACCTGCTGGATCGTCATGACCTGCCGGATGCCTTGGCCGGATCCGTGTCCGATCTGAGAGGTCAGGGCGAATTGATTGCCTTGCTGGATGACGCCTTGGTCGCAGAGCCACCCCTTCTGGCACGGGACGGCGGATTCGTCGCTGCGGGCTACGACGCCGAGCTGGACGAGGCGCGAACCCTGCGCGACGAAGGACGGTCCGTCATCGCACGGATGCAGGCGGATTATGCAGCGCAGGCCGGGGTGTCTTCTCTCAAGATCAAGCACAACAACGTGCTGGGCTACTTCATCGAAACGACCGCAACCCATGCAGAACGGATGATGTCGCCGCCCTTGAACGAGGTCTTCATCCACCGCCAGACGACTGCCAACCAAGTCCGCTTTACCACCGTCGATCTGAGCGAGATCGAAACGCGTATCCTGAACGCGGGTGGACGGGCGCTGGAGATCGAAAAAAGGCTCTATACAGCCCTTTCGAGCGCCATTCTGGACCAGGGGCCACAGATTTTCGGCGTGGCCAAGGCGCTGGCCGAGTTCGACCTTGCGGCAGCATTGGCACATTTGGCGCGGCAAGAGGACTGGACGGCACCCAAGCTGGACGACAGCCGCGACTTCGAGATCACCGGCGGGCGGCATCCGGTGGTCGAGGCGGCCCTGCGAAAAGAGGGTGCGCCCTTCGTCGCCAACGACTGCGACCTGAGCGACACGCCGATCTGGCTGCTGACCGGCCCGAACATGGCGGGCAAGTCGACGTTTCTGCGGCAGAACGCGCTGCTTGCGATCCTGGCGCAGATGGGCAGCTACGTGCCGGCGGACAGCGCGCGCATCGGGGTGGTCAGCCAGATCTTCAGCCGCGTCGGGGCGTCCGACGATCTAGCCCGTGGCCGGTCGACCTTCATGGTGGAAATGGTCGAAACCGCGGCGATCCTCAACCAGGCAGACGACCGGGCACTGGTCATTCTGGACGAGATCGGCCGCGGGACGGCGACATACGACGGCTTGTCCATCGCTTGGGCAACTCTGGAGCATCTGCATGCGGTAAACCGCTGCCGCGCGCTATTCGCGACGCATTACCACGAGATGTCGGCCCTGTCCGCACAACTTGCAGGGGTCGATAACGCCACGGTCAGCGTCAAGGAATGGGACGGTGACGTGATCTTTCTGCACGAGGTCAAGAAAGGCACGGCGGACCGGTCCTATGGCGTGCAGGTGGCACGATTGGCGGGGCTGCCGCAATCGGTGGTGGACCGCGCCAAGATCGTGCTGGAAGCCTTGGAAAAAGG
>JAIVHI010000048.1 GCA_020201155.1 Loktanella sp.
GTTCTGGCCACGCAGACGCTGATCCAGAAGAAGTCCAAGAACATGAAGGTCGAGATCACGGGCAAGCTGAACCCCGGTGTCACGGCCAAGGACATCACCCTGTCCGTCATCGGCGCCACCGGCACGGCAGGCGGCACCGGCTACGTCATCGAATATTGTGGCGAAGCGATCCGCGAGCTGTCGATGGAAGGCCGCATGACGGTCTGCAACATGGCGATCGAAGGTGGCGCCCGTGCGGGCATCATCGCCCCCGACGAAAAGACCTTTGAGTATTGCAAGGGCCGCCCCCATGCGCCGAAAGGCGCCCAGTGGGAGGCCGCGCTTGACTGGTGGAAGACGCTTTATTCCGACGACGACGCAGCGTGGGACAAGGTCATCACGATCAAGGGCGAAGATATCGCACCCGTCGTCACCTGGGGGACGTCGCCCGAAGACGTGCTGCCGATCACCGCAGAGGTGCCGGCCCCCGACAGCTTTTCCGGCGGCAAGGTCGGCGCGGTCAAACGGTCGATCGAATACATGGGCCTTCAGGCGGGTCAAAAGCTGTCCGATATCGAGATCGACACGGTCTTCATCGGCTCTTGCACGAACGGACGGATCGAAGACCTGCGGGCCGCCGCGGCGATCCTGAAAGGCAAGAAGAAG
The DNA here is from genome assembly GCA_020201155.1 of Loktanella sp. GTDB lineage: Bacteria > Pseudomonadota > Alphaproteobacteria > Rhodobacterales > Rhodobacteraceae > JAIVHI01. Next base: position 646 of record JAIVHI010000048.1, read on the forward strand.
AAAGACGGGCTTCGCGCCATGGTCGTGCCCGGTTCCGGTCTCGTCCGCGCGCAGGCCGAGGAAGAGGGGCTGGCGCAGATCTTCATCGACGCCGGTTTCGAATGGCGGTTGGCGGGCTGTTCCATGTGCCTTGCCATGAACCCTGACCAACTGGCCCCCGGCGAACGCTGTGCGGCCACGTCGAACCGCAACTTCGAAGGCCGTCAGGGCCGCGGCGGACGCACGCACCTGATGTCCCCACAGATGGCGGCGGCGGCTGCGATCACCGGTAAACTCACAGACGTCCGGGAGATGATGTAATGGACAAGTTCGACAAGCTCTCGGGCATCGCGGCACCCATGCCGCTGGTGAATATCGACACCGATATGATCATCCCCAAGCAGTTCCTGAAGACGATCAAGCGCTCGGGTCTGGGCGTGAACCTCTTTGACGAGATGCGCTATGACGACAACGGCGAGGAAATCCCCGATTTCGTGCTGAACAAGCCGCAGTACCGCGACGCGCAAATCCTTGTCGCAGGCGAAAACTTCGGCTGCGGGTCGTCGCGTGAACATGCGCCTTGGGCGATCAAGGATTTCGGCATCCGCTGCGTCATCGCGCCCAGCTTTGCCGATATCTTCTACAGCAATTGCTTCAAGAACGGCATCCTGCCGATCCACCTGCCGCAAGAGCAGGTCGATATCCTGATGAAAGACGCGGAAAAGGGTGCAAACGCGCGCATCGAGGTCGATCTGGAGGCGCAGACGGTCAGCACCTCGGACGGCGAGGTGTTCAGCTTCGAGGTTGACAGCTTCAAGAAGCATTGCCTGATGAACGGTCTGGACGACATCGGGCTGACGCTTGAAAAAGCGGCCAGCATCGACGCTTTCGAAAGTCAGGCGTCGCAGTCCCGCCCCTGGGTCTGACCGGCGAAATACCGAAAAACGGGCGGGATTGTTTCCCGCCCGTTTTGCATTTCTAGGGCCAATTTATTGCTACTCCGCAAGATGTCGTGTCCGCCCACAAGCACGCCACACTGTCGCTCGCAAATGGTTGCAATCGCGCACCAGTGAAACCGCAAATCTGCCCGAAATATTTCGTCAAGGTAAACAGTTACTTGCCGGTTGAGTGAATGTGGGCAAAAATATGACCAGATTGAGGCAACCTGTGCACCAGACGCAGGGTCAGAACGGAACAAGGGCGCGGCATCGTATCGTTCCCGGCCGGAATGAAGGAAGAAGCGCAGTGATTTCCAGACTGCCCGGAGCGATTTTGCGCGCGTCGCTGGTCGTGATACTGATCACATTGCCATCGCTCGTGGTGCCGCAATACGGCAGTGACGGTCTGATTGTCATGCTGCTGGTCGCTTTCTCGGCGGCTGTTTTCGTCCTTGTGGAATATGCCGCTGCAAGCCCCAGCTTCGTCGAGTTCCGCTCGGCTCCGCCCATGAACCGGCTCAGGTTCGCCGCCTTTTTCCTTTGCGTCTATGTCTTGTCACTGATCGGGCTGTCCGAGGTCAGCACCGATGCCATGGCACGTCTGGCCGGACTTGTCGCGGGCCACATCGGCAGCTTCACGGATATGCCGTTTTCGCCGGTCAGCAATCTGCTGATGCTGTTGCCGGACGACACGGCCCGTCAGCAGTCCGAATTGCTGCGCAATTTTGCAGGCGTGGCCTACCTGATGTCGCTTCTGACCGTTGGTATCTTTCTGGTCCTGTTGCGGTTGCGGCGTTGGCCCAAGCGCAGGGAAAGCTTCAACGTCTGGATCAATCTGCCGCGCTTCGACCCGACCGCGTCGGGCGACGTGGTGGCAAGGCTGAACCGCGACAGCACGATTAACGTGATCTTAGGGTTTCTGCTGCCATTCTTGGTCCCGGTGGTGCTGAAGTTCATGTCGTTGATAAGCGGCCCCATTGTCTTGGACGAATTGCACACGATGATCTGGGTGGTTGCGATATGGGCATTTGTTCCGGCCAGTATCCTGATGCGCGGGATCGCGTTGAGCAGGGTTGCGGGCCTGATCCACAAGGAACGCAAGCGCGCCTACAAGCAGGCCGTTGCCGATGGTATGTTGCCTGCCTGATCCTCTGGCTACTCGCCCCGACCGCCAGTGCCGAGCAGTTACGAATCGCGACCTTCGCCGCCCCCCTCAGCCGCGACGGCCCCGGACTTCTCTTGCGCGATCTGGGGCGAGAGGATGCGCAGATCGACGCCGCGCTGGCCATCATGGCCGAAGTGAAGCCCGACATTATTGTCCTGACCAATGTGGACCATGATTTCGACGGGCTCGCGCTGGCTGCGCTGCAAAGGCGTGTAGCCGCGATGATCCCGGGGATTGACCACGCCTTCGCGCTGACCCCGAATACAGGGCTGCCGACCGGCTATGACCTCGACCGCAACGGTCGCCTGGGTGAAGCGCGGGATGCACAGGGCTATGGCCGCTTTCGTGGCGATGGTGGCATGGCCATCCTGTCGCGCTGGCCGATCAATAGCGCAGCGGTCACCAATCTTTCGGCGCTGATCTGGGCCGACCAGCCCTTTGCGACCCTGCCGGAAGGCTATTTTACCGCAGAAGAGAAAAAAGACCTGCGTCTGTCCACCACTGGCCAGGGGATGGATTTCCGGACGCCATGCGCGCCTTCCTTGCCGACCCCCGGCTTCAGGACCCGCTCCCTGCAAGCGACGGGGCAGCGCAGGCGGCTGATACGGCGCACCAAGGCGATCCCGCATTCGATACGGCTGACTGGGACGATACCGGACCGGGCAATCTGCGTGTCTCCTACGTTTTGCCCTCGGCCAGTTTGCGGATCGCGGATGCAGGGGTCTTCTGGCCCGCACCGGACGATCCGAAAGCGGCGCTATTGGGCGATGACGGTCTTGCGGCCGGTCCGCACCGCCTGATCTGGGTGGATGTCAGCCGGTAACCCCGCCATCATCACCTGTTCCAGCGGGGTTGGGCAAAAGTCGGGCAGGGCTTCGGAAAACGCCGCACCGTCGATCCAGTGATCCATCTCGAAGAGGTATCGCATCTCGCGCAACTCACGGGCCAGTTCCCAGACCGGTGAAAGCGCGGTCATCGACCACCAGGGAAAGCGATTGATCCGCCAGCGGTCACCTGTCGCATGGCTGAGGGTTTCCCGCAGCTCGGCGGTCGTGAAGCTGTGGCCGGGAAACGGTATGTCCGCGAAGGTCGGAAGCTCTGCACGACGCTCGGCCAGCGCGAGGGCTGCGCGGGCCCAGTCCGGGACATAGGCGTAGGCCTGTCGTATGTCAGGCTGCCCCAAAGCCGTGATCCTCCGCCGGGTCGCCTGCTTCAGCATCAGCGTCGACATGATGTCGCCGTTGCCGTCCGGGGTGATGAAAGTGCCGGCCCGCAGATTGATCGTGGGCACGCCCGAGGCGCGATAGGCCTGCTCCATTTCGATGCGGATGCGCCCCTTCCGGGTTGTGGCATTCTGTGGTGTCGCGGCACTGATCGCGCCGTTGACGCTGCCGAAATTATAGATGTTCCCGGGCAGGATGACGGTTGACCCGCTGGCGCGGGCCGCTGCAATGACATCGCGCGTGATCCGGGGGACAATACGGGGCCAGTTGTGGTAGTTCGGCGGATTGAGCCCGTTGACGATCACGTCGGCCCCCATCGCGGCGGCTGTCATGTCATCCGTATCACGGTCGTAGCAGCGCACCTGCCACCCGGCGTTCCAGAATGATTCTGCTGTATGAGAGCCGATCTTGCCGTTGGCTCCGAGGATAAGGACGATCTGGGTCATGGGTTGCTCCTGTGAATGTCATGGGGAGGGTGACCCATTCAGTGGCGCTGGAGAATTGCGCAAAATCGGCGATAGTGTATTCATCTGTGAATGGATAAGCCCCTTTCCTCTCTCGACTGGTCGCTGGTTCAGGCCTTTATCGCGGTGGCCGATGCTGGCAGCCTGTCTGCCGCTGCGCGGACGCTGGGCTCCAGCCAGCCGACGCTGGGCCGCCATATCGCGGCGATGCAGGACCAGCTTGGGGTCACGCTTTTCCAACGGAACCCCAAGGGCCTTGATCTGACCGAGACCGGCCTGGCGCTGGTCGCACCCGCCCGTGCAATGCAAGAGGCCGCGCGACAGATGGCGTTGATGGCCGCGGGGCAGCAAGCGGATATGGCGGGAACGGTGCGGATCACGGCGTCTGTGGTGATGGCATACGAAACCCTTCCGGCGATCATCGCCAAGCTGCGCCGGGACGCGCCGGAAATCGCGGTGGAACTGGTGCCGTCCGACAGCAGCCGAAACCTGCTGTGGCGTGAAGCCGACATCGCGGTGCGGATGTATCGCCCGACGCAACTCGATCTGATCACGCGGCATATCGGGGACATCGCGCTGGGCGCCTTTGCCGCGAAAAGCTACCTTGCGGGGCGCCCGCCCGTGACCCCCGACACGATGATGCAGCACGAGGTGATAGGCTACGACACGGCCACACAGATCATCGACGGCTTCCGGGATGCGGGGCTGCAGGTGACCCGCGACTTTTTCAAGGTGCGCTGTGACGACAATCTGGCCTATCTCGCGTTGATGCGTGCAGGCTGCGGCATCGGCTTTGCACAGCGCTCGCTGGCGCTGGCCGATCCGCAGATGGAGGAGGTCGATCTTGGGTTTCCGCTTCCGACCCTGCCCGTCTGGTTGACGGCGCATCAAGCGATGCGCCAGTCGCCGCGGATCCGGCGCGTGTGGGATGCGCTGGACGACGGGTTGAGGGCCGTGGTCGCTTGAACCTCGGGCTGCGAGGGGCTAACGCCATAGCATCATTTTTCAGCCAAGGACGCAGCCCATGACCAACTCTCTTCTGATCCTCGCCGGTGACGGTATCGGCCCCGAAGTGATGGACGAGGTGAAGCGTGTCATCGGCTGGTTCGGCGACAAGCGCGACCTGCCCTTTGACGTGTCCGAAGACCTTGTCGGCGGTGCGGCCTATGACAAGCACGGCACCCCCTTGCACGACGACACGATGGCCAAGGCGCAAGAGGTGGACGCCGTCCTGCTGGGTGCCGTGGGCGGGCCGAAATACGACGATCTGGACTTCAGCGTCAAGCCAGAGCGTGGTCTGCTGCGTCTGCGCAAGGAAATGGACCTTTTCGCCAACCTGCGCCCGGCACAGTGCTTCGACGCGCTGGCCGACTTCTCGTCTCTCAAGACCGAGATCGTGTCCGGCCTCGATATCATGATCGTGCGCGAACTGACGAGCGGTGTCTATTTCGGAGAGCCGCGCGGCATCCACATGGAAGACAACATGCGCGTGGGCGTGAACACCCAGCGCTACACCGAGGCCGAGATCGAGCGCGGCGCACGGGCGGCCTTTGATCTGGCAATGAAGCGCGGCAAGAAGCTGTGTTCGATGGAAAAGGCCAACGTGATGGAAAGCGGCGTGCTGTGGCGCGATGTCGTGACCGAAGTCCATCAGGACTACCCAGAGGTCGAACTGTCCCACATGTATGCCGACAACGGCGCGATGCAGCTGGTCCGCGCCCCCAAGCAGTTCGACGTGATCTATACCGACAATCTGTTCGGGGACATCCTGTCGGATTGCGCCGCGATGCTGACCGGATCGCTGGGCATGCTGCCCTCGGCCAGCCTTGGGTCGCCGATGGCGAATGGCCGGCCCAAGGCGATGTACGAACCGGTCCACGGGTCTGCCCCCGACATCACGGGGCAGGGCAAGGCGAACCCGATTGCCTGTATTCTCAGCTTTGCGATGGCTCTGCGCTATTCGTTTGACAAGGGCGCGGAGGCCGACCGTCTTGAAGGCGCGATTGAAACAGTGCTGGCCGACGGCGCCCGGACAGCCGATCTGATGGGGCCGGACGGCGGCACCCCGATCAGCACCACCCAGATGGGCGATGCCATTCTGGCCGCGCTCGACGCCAGTCTCTAGTCAGTCTTGGATACCACTGCGGGGCGCTGTTGTCCGGCGGTGGCATCGGCCCGCCACGATCCTTGCCTTGCATCCTGCAGGGCAGGCTATATCACGGGGTTGGGTCTGGCTGCCGGTCACGGCATTCATCTTGCAGGCGTCGGCCACCCGGCTTTGAGAAACTGACGGAGCGCTTCATGTCTCCCAATATGCGCGGTGCGCTTCTGGCCCTTCTGGCCTATGCGATCTTTGCGACCCATGACGTGATCATCAAGGTGCTGGGTGGAACCTATTCCCCGATCCAGATCGTGTTCTTTTCCGTCCTCTTCTCGTTTCCGCTCGCGACGTTTCAGCTGATGCGCGACGCCACGCCGGGCACGCTTTTGCCCCGGCACCCCTACTGGATGGCGGTGCGCACCGCTGCGGCCGTCATCACCGGGGTCTGCGTGTTCTATGCGTTTTCGGCGCTGCCACTGGCGCAGGTTTACGCCATTCTTTTCGCCACGCCGTTGCTGATCACGATCCTTGCGATTCCTATCTTGGGCGAACAGGTGCGGTTGCGGCGCTGGATGGCGGTTCTTGTCGGATTGGCCGGCGTTCTGATCGTCCTGCGACCGGGATCCACGACTTTGGAGCTTGGACATGCCGCCGCATTGGTCGGTGCCTTCGGTGCCGCCCTCAACGGGCTGATCGTCCGCAAGATCGGGGCCGAAGAGCGGCCGGTCGTGCTGATGCTTTACCCGCTGGCAGGCAATTTTCTGGTGATGGGTGTGCTTCTGGCTGCATTTTACCAACCGATGCCCGTCGAGCATCTTGGGCTTTTGTTCGTTCTTTCGATTTTCGCTTTCGCCGCCGGTCTGCTGATCATTGCGGCGTTCCGGTCTGCCGAGGCGGTGATCGTCGCGCCCATGCAATACAGCCAGATGATCTGGGCCACGGGCTACGGTCTTTTGTTCTTTGGGGAGGTGCCGGATGGCGCGACGCTGCTCGGCGCTCTCGTGATCATCGCGTCGGGTCTTTACATCGTGCTGCGCGAAAGCCGGTCGGATTCGAGCGGAACGCCGAACCTGCGGATGCGCCTGCGGTTCGAGACGGGGACCTTCCTGCGACCTCGGCCTCGGGAAGTGAAGGACACGTCCGCCCCGTCCCGCGCGGTGCCGCGCAACGCGCCTTCGGCCAAGCAGCACCCCCATCTGCGCGGTGTGCCGGGACGTGTGCCGCCGGTCGGCGCACCGCGTCGCCACGACGACGAATAGAACTTGTCAAAGCGGCCTGCGGGGTCTAGGACGCCGGACACGGTCGGGCTGTAGCGCAGCCTGGTAGCGCACCTGCTTCGGGAGCAGGGGGTCGGAGGTTCGAATCCTCTCAGCCCGACCAGATCATCGACAGTTTCCGATCACACAAAGAAAAACCCCGCCCACCAAGGGTGAGCAGGGCTTTCCGGGAATGCAACGACGGGGTTTACTTGTCGTGCTCTTCGATCGGTTCCATGTCGTCGGTGTGATCTTCACCTTTTTCGCCGGGCTCGTTCTTGAGCGGCAGATGATCTGCTCCCTCAGGACGCTCCTGATTGCGAAGGTGGGCATCGACGGCTTTGCCGTCACCGGTCATGTTTGAATTCGTACGGGCCATTTGGTGTCCCTCCTTTGTGCTGAAGGGTTAACCTGCGAGCCGCGCCAAGGTTCCGTTATCCGTGGCTTTCCTTGAACGCGGCCTGCGCCTCGGGTGACGCCTCTGTCTGGTGCTTGGCCTTCCAATCCGAAAAGGGCATGCCGTAGAAAGCTTCGCGGCCTTCGTCCTTGGTCATTTCGATCCCGCGCTCGGCTGCGGCCTCTTGATACCAGCGCGACAGGCAGTTTCGGCAGAATCCGGCGAGGTTCATCATGTCGATATTCTGTGCGTCGGGCCGGTCTTCCAACAAGTGCTGACGCAGGCGGCGAAAGGCTGCGGCCTCAATCTCGATGCGGGTCTGGTCGTCCATGGGGTCTCCTTACAGTCCGGTTTGCGCAAGCGTCTGGACCAGAACGGGGGCAAGCCGTTCGGCCCAGGCCCGTTGTCCGACTTCGTCAGAGATAAGATCGTTGCGCACTTCGATCAACACGTTGGGCCGTCCGGACCGCAGGGCGTGGCGGTCGATGGCGTCGCCCTTGATGAAGCCGGTGTAGGGTTCGTTGTCGCCGGTGATCCAGCCCTGCGCGCGGCAGTTTTCAAGAAAGGGGTCGGACAGTCGGCGGTCGTTGGCATAAAGCACGCCGACCTGCCACGGGCGCGGCGGTCGGCCGCGAAGCTGTGGCGTAAAGCTGTGAACCGAGCAGATGACCGTATCGTCGCGGCTGCCGGCCAGATCTTCGTAGGCGTCGTGATAGGGACGGTAGAGCCTGTCGATCCGCTCTTGCAGGTCTGCGGCGGTCGCATGGCGGTTGCCGGGAATGAGCGTGCCGTCGTAAAGCCGCATCATCAGCGTGGGATCATCCTCGCCCCGATTGGGGTCGATGACGAGGCGCGAAAAGTTGGACAGGACAGCGGGACTGTTCAGCAGATCGGCCAGATGCCGCGTCACGGCGGCGGCTCCGATATCAAAGGCGATGTGGCGCGCCATATCCGCATCCGGCAAGCCCAGCGTCCCGCCGCCGATCCAGTCAGGGACGCGGTTGGTGGCATGGTCACAGGCCACGAGCCAGCGGCCCGGGTTGTTTTCGCCGTGGATGTGGTATGGATTGTCGTTCACGTGTCACCTTCTTTTGCGATGCCGCATAGGCCAGTTGTGGGCTGATGTGAATTGCGTATAAGGGCGACGAACCCACAGCGTTACCGCTAACCGTGACTGCAAGACAGGATGATCTCATGAGACGCCACCGCAATGTGAAAATCGTCGCCACGTTGGGCCCGGCGTCCAACGACTACGAAATGATCCGCGCCTTGCACGAAGCGGGGGCGGATGTCTTCCGACTCAACATGAGCCACGGCGACCATTCCGAGATCGCGGCGCGCCACGCGATCATCCGCAAGGTCGAGGCCGACTTGAACAGCCCCATCGCCATCCTGGCCGACCTTCAGGGGCCGAAGCTGCGCCTTGGCGTGTTCAAGAACGGCGAAGAGGAAATCGAAGACGGTCAGGACTTCCGTCTCGACCTGTCGGATGCGCCCGGCGACAAGACCCGCGTGCAACTGCCGCACAAGGAAATCTTCGACGCGCTCGAACCCGGCTCGCACCTTCTGGTGAACGACGGCAAGATGCGTCTCAAGGTCAAGGATTGCGGGGCCGATTTCGCCAACTGCGAGGTCATCGTCGGGGGCGCGATCAGCAACCGCAAAGGCGTCAATGTGCCGGACGTCGTTCTGCCGCTGGCGGCCCTGTCCGACAAGGACCGGAAGGATCTCGAATTCGTCTGCGAACTGGGTGTCGACTGGCTGGCCCTGTCCTTTGTCCAGCGTGCCGCAGACGTCGAAGAAGCGCGCGAGCTTTGCGACGGTCGCGCCGCGATCCTGTCCAAGATCGAAAAGCCCGCGGCGGTGAAGTCCTTCGAAGAGATTCTCGCCGTGTCCGACGGTATCATGGTCGCCCGCGGCGATCTGGGCGTCGAACTTCCCGTGCAGAACGTCCCGCCGATCCAGAAGAATCATCGAATCCTCGCGGACTGCCAACCGCAGCACCGTGGCCGACGGGATCGTCGCCGCGGCACGGGAAATCGCGGAAACCTCGAACGTCAAGGCGATCTGCTGCTTCTCGCAATCCGGCACCACCGCGCTTCTGGTGTCGCGCGAACGCCCGCGCGTGCCTATCGTCGCCATGACCAACTACGTCAGCACGGCCCGGCGGCTTTGCCTGTCCTGGGGGACCAACTGTGTTGTGACGGGCGCTGTCGACCGGTTCAAGGACGCTGTTATCGCTGCCGTCCGGGCCGCGCGTGCAGAGGGTCTGGCCGGAGAGGACGACATGATCGTCGTGACGGCGGGTGTCCCATTCAACACACCTGGCTCCACAAACATCCTGCGTGTGGCACCCTGTGCAGAAAGATTGATCTTTTCGGCATCCACAGAGTAGGTTGACGCGGGGGTAACCCTTTTTGGAGTCACCTTGTGGATACCGACCTTTTGTTCGTTCTGGGAATCGCCCTCGTGGTGCTGTCCCTTCCCGCGATCGTAAGCGCCCTGATTGACGGGCGTGCCCCCCGCACGCCCGCCCTTTTGATCCTGATCGCCGGAAGCATGATTGGTTACGCCATCCTGCAACGCCCGATGGCCTATAGTTTCGAGCTGATCCCGGATGTCATCGCCCGCGTCGTCGCGCGCTACACGGGCTGACGCAAGCACCGCTGCCCCCTTGCAAAGGCCGCACGGCCTTCGTATAGGGGCGCTTCACCCGCGCGGCCGGCCAATATGGCATGCCGAGTCGTGCGTTCAACCGACCCTATCAAGACGGAGACGGAAATGCCGAAGATGAAGACGAAATCGAGCTGCAAGAAGCGGTTCAAGATCACGGCCTCGGGCCGGATCAAGGCAGGTCAGGCCGGCAAGCGCCACGGCATGATCAAGCGCCACAAGAAGTTCATCCGTGACGCCCGTGGCACCACGATTCTCGCCAAGGCTGATGAGCAGATCATCAAGCCGATGATGCCCTACGCACGTTAAGGAGGACCGGATATGCGCATTAAATCAGGTACCGTCACGCACCGCCGCCACAAAAAGGTTCTCGACGCCGCCAAGGGCTACTACGACCGCCGCTCCAAGACCTTCAAGGTCGCCAAGCAGGCCGTCGACAAGGCGAACCAATACGCCACCCGCGACCGTCACAACCGCAAGCGGAACTTCCGCTCGCTCTGGATCCAGCGGATCAACGCCGGTGTCCGCTCGGTGGACGAGCAGCTGACCTATTCCAAGTTCATCAACGGCCTGACGCTGGCCGGGATCGAAGTGGACCGTAAGGTCCTCGCCGATCTGGCCGTGAACGAACCCGCCGCCTTCGAGGCGATCGTGGGCAAGGCCAAGGCCGCACTGGGTTAAACCCGAACCAAACGACATTTCAAAGGCCCGGACGTGCGATCGTCCGGGCCTTTTTCGTCTGATGTGCCCCGCACGGTGACAGGGCATGTTCAGGGCGGCTGCCACGTGGCTTGCCATCGGACCGCCCATTGGGTAGCGATGCCGCGATGAATGCGAGGGCTGTGGCATGGACGATCTCAAGGCAAAATACCTCGGTCTGATTGGCGAGGCTTCGGATGAGGCCACCCTCGAAGACCTGCGCGTGCAGGCGCTTGGCAAGAAGGGCGAGATCAGCCTTCAGATGCGCGAACTGGGCCGCATGACGCCCGAGGAACGGCAGACCGCCGGGCCTGCGCTGAACGCGCTGAAGAACGAGATCAACTCGGCCCTTGCCGCCAAGAAGGAGGCCCTGGGCGATGCCGCGCTGGACCAGCGGCTGCGCGGCGAATGGCTGGACGTGACACTGCCGGGACGCGCGCGGCGGCAGGGGACGATCCACCCGATCAGCCAGGTGACCGAAGAGGTCACCGCGATCTTCGCAGACATGGGCTTTCGCGTGGCCGAGGGGCCGCAGATCGAATCCGACTGGTACAACTTCGACGCGCTGAACATCCCCGGCCATCACCCCGCGCGGGCCGAGATGGACACCTTCTACATGCACCGCGCCGAAGGCGACGAGCGCCCCCCGTCGGTGCTGCGCACGCACACCAGCCCCGTGCAGATCCGGTCGATGGAATCCACCGGCGCGCCGACGCGCATCATCTGCCCCGGTCGCGTCTACCGCGCCGACTACGACCAGACGCATACGCCGATGTTCCATCAGGTCGAAGGGCTGGCCATCGACAAGGACATCAGCATGGCGAACCTCAAGTGGGTGCTTGAGGAATTCGTGAAGGCCTATTTCGAGGTGGATAACGTCGATATCCGCTTCCGCGCCTCGCACTTTCCCTTCACCGAGCCGTCAGCCGAGGTCGACATCCGCTGTTCATGGGAAGGCGGCACGCTGAAAGTGGGCGAGGGCGACGACTGGCTTGAAATCCTCGGGTCCGGCATGGTCCATCCGAAGGTGCTGGAAGCGGGCGGCATCGACCCGACCCAGTGGCAGGGCTTTGCCTTCGGCATGGGCATCGACCGCATCGCCATGCTGAAATACGGCATCCCCGACCTGCGGGCCTTCTTTGATTCAGACCTGCGCTGGCTGCGGCACTACGGCTTCTCCGCACTGGACGTGCCGACGCTGGACGGGGGGTTGAGTAGGTGAGTGGAGAGACAGCTATAGGTGTTATCCAGCCACTAGGCCCGTTTTTGGCCTTGGCAGTCGCAATTCTACTCTATTTCAAGAAGCGTGACGATGAATTGCAGAGTAGTGAGGCAATGCGAAGAAGCGAACTCTATAGTCGCTTTCTTTCCCTTGTATATGTAGCGCGAATAAACGTCGCTAAGGGATTGCCAATCACAGATGAGTCATTAGACCAAATGAATTCAGCAAGGTTTGAGATACGTGTAAGTTGTCCAAATTTCATCGTGAAAGCCGCAGATGCGGTCTCAGATACAGTTATTGCAATTTGGAACGAAACGACGAAAGAATCGAGTGAAGTCATGCGAGACGCAGATTATTTTAATCAACTTGATGTTTTCGTAGCTGCTGCACGTGCAGACTTATCATCACTCAGGCCTAAAAAGTTCAACATGCGCTCGGATGCTGCCTTAATTCACACCGGTAAAGAAACATGAAATTCACCCTCTCTTGGCTGAAACGCCACCTCGACACCACCGCTTCGGTCGATGAGATCGCAGAGGCGCTGACCGACCTCGGGCTCGAGGTCGAGGGGGTCGTGAACCCCGTCGAAAAGCTGCGCGCCTTTACCATCGGCAAGGTGAAAGAGGCGGAAAAGCACCCCGACGCGGACAAGCTGAAGGTCTGTCAGGTCGAAACCCGCGACGGCATGCAGCAGATCATCTGCGGCGCGCCCAATGCGCGGGAAGGCATCACCGTCGTCATCGCGCATCCCGGCGTCTACGTCCCCGGCATCGACACGACCATCGGCGTCGGCAAGATCCGAGGCATCGAAAGCCACGGCATGATGGCGTCCGAGCGCGAGCTGGAACTGTCCGAGGAACACGACGGCATCATCGAATTGCCTAGTGGCGAAGTCGGGCAAAGCTTTGCCGACTGGCTGGCCGACCATGACCCCGCTCGTGTCGATCCGGTGATCGAGATCGCCATCACGCCCAACCGCCCCGATGCGCTGGCCGTGCGCGGCGTGGCACGCGATCTGGCGGCACGGGGGCTGGGCAAGCTCAAGCCGCTGGACACCCCGAACATCGACGGCGATTTCCAGTCGTCGGTGACGGTCACCGTGGACGCGGACACCCAAGACGGCTGCCCGGTCTTCTGTGGCCGCATGATCCGGGGCGTCACCAACGGCCCCAGCCCGCAGTGGTTGCAGGATCAGCTCAAGGCCATCGGGTTGCGCCCGATCAGCTTCCTTGTCGATGTGACCAACTGGTTCACCTATGACCTGAACCGTCCGCTGCATGTTTTCGACGTCGACAAGGTCGCGGGCAACCTGCGGGTGCATCGCGCCAAGGGCGGCGAGCAGATCGTGGCGCTGGACGACAAGACCTACACACTGTCCGCCGGTCAGATGGTCATATCCGACGACAATGGCGTCGAAAGCATCGCGGGCATCATGGGCGGCGCGGCCACCGGCTGCACCGCCGAGACGGTCAATGTCTTCGTCGAAAGCGCCTATTGGGACCCGGTTCAGATCGCCTATGCGGGGCGCGCGCTCAAGATCAATTCCGACGCGCGCTACCGGTTCGAACGGGGCGTGGACCCGGCGTTCACGCCCGAAGGTGTCGATCATGCCGTGCGGATGATTACCGATCACGCGGGCGGCGAGGTGTCGAACTTCATTCAGGCCGGGCGCGTGCCCGACACGTCCCGCGCCTACAGGCTGGAGCCTGCGCGCGTCATCAGCCTTGTCGGCATGGAGATCCCCGAAAGCGAGCAGCGCCAGACGCTGACCGCACTCGGCTTCAAGCTGGAAGGCGACATGGTGCAGGTCCCGTCATGGCGGCCCGACGTCAGGGGGCAGGCCGATCTGGTGGAAGAGGTCGCGCGCATCGCGTCGCTGACCAAGCTGCAGGGCAAGCCGCTGGCGCGTGCGACAGCGGGCGTGCCCAAGCCCATCCTGACCCCGATGCAGGCCCGCCTGCGCGCCGCACGGCGCACCACGGCGGCGCTGGGCTACAACGAATGCGTGACCTACAGCTTCATCGACAGCACCGCCGCGGCGCTGTTCGGGGGTGGCGACGATGCGACGATGCTGGAAAACCCGATCAGCAGCGACAGCAGCCCGTCGTGACCGGTCTTCTGGTCGGGCGTACGGGCCCCAAGGATGTGCACGGCACGTCGCGCGCGGTCGATGTCTTTGACGCAAAGGCCGACGCAGAAGCGGTTCTGGCCGCCATGGGCGCACCCGCCAAGGCACAGATCCTGCGCGGGGCCGAAGGCTGGTGGCATCCGGGCCGTCACGGCATGATCTGTCTGGGGCCGAAAAAGGTGCTGGGCGTCTTCGGTGAGCTGCATCCCAAGGTGCTGCGCACGCTGGACGTGAAAGGCCCGGTGATGGCCTTTACGCTGTTCCCCGCCGAGATCCCGCAGCCCAAGAACCGCACCACGAACAAGGGGTCGGTCATGGCATCCGACCTGCAGGCGGTCGAACGGGACTTTGCCTTCGTCGTCGATGCCGAGGTCGAGGCGCTGACGCTGCTGAACGCCGCCCAGGGGGCCGACAAGACGTTGATCGCGGATGTGCGGGTTTTCGACGAATTCATCGGCGGCAGTCTGGGCGAGGGCAAGAAAAGCCTCGCCATCACCGTGCGGATGGAGCCGACCGAGAAAACGCTCAAGGATGAAGATATCGCCGCCGTGGGCCAGAAGATCATCGACAAGGTCACCAAGGCGACCGGCGGCACGTTGCGCGGCTGACACAGGAGAACACGATGAAGATTTACCTATCCGGTGAAATCCATACCGACTGGCGCGACCAGATCGTCGAAGGCGCCAAGGCGCTTGACGTGACCTTTTCGTCGCCGGTCACGGACCACGCCGCATCCGACGATTGCGGCGTGGCGATCATGGGCACCGAGGCCGACAAGTTCTGGCACGACCACAAGGGCGCCAAGCTGAACGCGATCCGCACCCGCAACGCCATCGAAGCCGCCGAGGTCGTCGTGGTCCGCTTTGGCGATCAGTACAAGCAATGGAACGCGGCGTTTGACGCAGGCTATGCGGCGGCACTGGGCAAGTCACTGATCGTGATGCACGGGCCCGACCACCAGCACGCGCTGAAAGAGGTGGACGCCGCGGCGCTTGCCGTCGTGGAAACGCCGCAGCAGGTGGTCGATATCCTGACATACGTGCAGACCGGAACGCTGCCTGGTTAAGCGTCGGGGTCGGGGATGTTCTTGGCCCTTTGCACGGCGGGGCGGGCGTAAAAGCGGTCCACGTAGGCCGGCACGTTCCTCAGGTCGTGATAGCCCGTCACGTCCCTTGCGCCATAGAACGACAGCGCGTCCAGCCACGGGGCCAGTGCCATGTCGGCGATGGAATAGTCGCCCGCGATCCAGTCCTGACCTTCAAGCTGTGCATCGACCACGCCAAGCAGGCGCTTTGCCTCGTTGATGTAGCGCTCTTGCGGGCGGGGGTCGTCGATGTCCTTGCCCGCGAACTTGTAGAAGAACCCGAGCTGGCCGAACATCGGTCCGACGCCGCCCATCTGGAACATCACCCACTGAATGATCCGCGCGCGGTCGGCTGCGGTCTGGCCAAGGAACCTGCCGGACTTTTCCGCCAGATAGATCAGGATCGCACCGGATTCGAACAGGGCCAGCGGGCCGTCGGGGCCATCGGGGTCGATGATCGCGGGGATCTTGCCGTTGGGATTGAGCGAGGTGAAGGCGTCGCTTTTGACGAATTTATCGCCCAGCTTCACAAGGTGCGGCTCATAGGCCAGCGCCATTTCTTCCAGCGCAACCGAGACCTTCACCCCGTTCGGCGTCGGATAGGAAAACAGCTGGATGATATCGGGGTTCGAGACGGGCCACTTCCGGGTAATCGGAAAGCTTGAAAGGTCTGCCATGCGTTGCTCCTGTGCAAGAATGTCGCAGACTTAGAGGTAAGAAGCCCCTGCTGTAAGAAAACCCGTAAACCTCGTCTGCGGTCTGCGCTAACCCTGTGCGCACATGCGCAAAGGGCGCTGTTCACAGTTTTCGGACCAGGTTAGGAAGAGTAATGATTAATGAATTCAGGGACTTCATCGCCAAGGGCAATGTCATGGACATGGCCGTGGGTATCATTGTGGGTGCGGCTTTTACCGCGATCGTGACATCGCTGGTTGGTGATCTGATCAACCCGATCATCGGTGTGTTCACTGGTGGTGTCGATTTCACCAATAATTACGCCGTTCTCGCCGGTGACGTGCCGGCCGGGGCGTCTCTTGAAGCGGCGCGCGAAGCCGGGGCCTCTGTCTTTGCCTATGGGGCCTTCCTGATGGCCGTCGTCAATTTTCTCATCATCGCCTTTGTCGTCTTCATGCTGGTGAAGATGGTGAACCGGGTCAAAGCCGCAGCCGTCAAACCTGACGAGGTCGCCCCCGAAGTCGAGACGGGACCGTCGGAGCTGGATGTGCTTCTTGAAATTCGCGACGCACTCGCAAAGCAGTGACTCAGGCTCACAATGGCAAAAGGCCCGCAGTGATGCGGGCCTTTTTGCGTAGAAACTGCGGACAGGATCAGTCGTCCGATCGATCGTCCCGCCCACGTCGTTCGCGACTGCGATCAGACGTCAGTGCGTGGATGACGATCGCGGCAAATGCGAGTGCGGCAAAGCCAAAAAGGAATGTATCAATAGACATGTTGTGCGTTCTCCATGTCAGCTAACGCGCCAGCCCTGATAGGGTTCCTAATATAAATCAACTTTTTGTGTCTGCGTTCAATAATCCAGTGGCGCCGGCTGAAATTCGGTCACGGTAAAGACCACGGTGACGGCGAAAAGAGCGTCGGATTCCTCGATCTTGGGGGTCGTGCCAAGCTGAAGCGAGAAGGCTCTGATCAGTTGCTTGCCAAGCCCCGTGCCGCCTTGGTCGGCGTCATCGCTGCTGTCACTGGGGTTTCTGGTATTTTCGCATTTCAGCTTGATCTGGCCTGACTCTTCCCGCCGAAGCGATATGTCGATCTGCGCTTGTTCGCCTGCCGGTGCACCCACGTACTTCAACGCATTCGTGGTCATCTCACCAACCAAAAGAGCCAACGGCAACGCCTGATCCGGGAACATCACAATGGGTTCGAAGTCAGTCGTGACGCGGATCGACTCGTCGCCGTCAAGAGACTGAAACTGGTTCTGGGTGATATCGCGCAGCAAGGCGCCCGTGTCCGTCTTGCCCAGATCGTCGGCCTGATAAAGATAGCGATGTACCGTCGCCAGCCCGAGGATCCGGTCCTGAAGCCGTTGCAGAATGGTGCGGGTCTTGGGATTGGTCGACTGCCGGATCTGCATGTTCATGATCGAAGAGATCATCTGAAGATTGTTCTTCACCCGGTGGTGAACCTCTTTCAACAGAACGTTCTTTTCGCGCAGCGCGTCCTCCATCTTGGCCTCGTCCTCGATCAGGTCGTAGGACATCTGAACGAAGGTCTCTTCCAGTTCGGCAAACTCGATGGAGCTGTTGCTACGCCGCTGGCGCTTGGGCAACGACCGGTTCGCCGCGAACTGACGCATCTGGCCGGAAAGCGATCTGACCTCTCCGACGACAAGCCGGTGCACGGCGAAATAGGCGACGAACAGGCTGGCCAGCCACATCAGAAGCGGGAAAATGGACGAGCTTACGATCTGGGCCGGCGAGGTTCCCATGGTGGTCTGCCTTGGCCAGATCGTCATGGCATAGGCGACTTCGGGGGCGCGGTAGTCGAATTCCGACGTTTCGGGTGGTTCAACCGCGGACAGTTCCGATTGGGGGGTCGAGAGGATGATGAAGCCCAGAAAGACGCCGTCCGAAATCACCGGATCGAACAGGGAAATGACGGGCGTCGGGCTGACCACCGGCTCTTCGACACGTATCATCGCGACGCGAGGGTCAGCCAAAAGCTCCGACAGCTCTGGATTGGTGCTGAGATCGACGGCTCTGCCGGCGGAAGAGCACAGCATTTGCCCATCGGCAGCCAGAAAGCCGACCAAAGAGAACAGATCGGCGCGCTCGCGATAGGTGGTCATGAAGTCGTTGCAGGCGGTCGGATCCTCGTTCACCAGCCCGAGGATCGAACCGAGCGCGTCTCCCGCACCGAGGCCGCGCTCGAACAGGCGACGTTGCTCGGATGCGGCCAGTTCCGTCAATGCAAGCAGATCGAGGCTGGTCCGGCGCGAGGCTTCCTCGGCCAGATCGCGTGTCTGCCAGATGGCCAGCAGCCCGATCGGCAGCAAGGCAAGCGCCAGAAAGACGACAACGCGAAAAGGCAGACTCGTCAGGATACGGTTCCTGTTTCGGGGCTTTTCACGTTTTGCGGACGGCATCAAAAGGCGGACGAGCCGTTTGATGCAACGATGGCTACGGTCGCGCTATCGGTCATCTCGATGGCATCGTTTTCGTCGAGATGCATGAGCTCGGCAAGGTGCTTGCGGCCACGGTTGGCGCGCGACTTGATGGTCCCGACCGCGACGCCACACATGCCTGCAGCCTCTTCATACGAGAAACCGTTGGCACCGACGAGGATCAGGGTCTCGCGTTGTTCATCAGGCAACTGGGCGAAGGCCTTGCGAAAATCTGTCATCTGCAGCTTGCCGTCGTGCGCCGGTTTCTCGGCCATGTTATTGGTAAAGACACCATCCACATCCGCGACCTCGCGCTTGGCCTTGCGACGATTGGAGTAAAAAGTGTTCCGCAGGATGGTGAAGAGCCATGCCCGCATATTGGTGCCCTTTTCGAACTTGTCGAGATTGGTCCAAGCTTTCACAACGGTATCCTGAACCATGTCATCGGCAATCGAGCCGTTGCGCGTCAATGACAGCGCAAAAGCCCGCAGTGCCGGAAGGTGGTCAACCAGTTCGTCTCTTGGATCCTTCGTGGTCATTTCTGGTTATCCTGCGAATTGCCGTCACTCTGAGCGCGCAATTGCTCCAGCAAGTCCTTCAGGCTGTCCGGAAGATCAGCTTCAAGCTGTTCCTCGAACACGCGCTTCAAATTCGCGTCGATCAAGGCCCGCGCCTTGTCGTTCGTTTCGTCCTTGCCCATGTGCGTCCCGTCTCTTTGGCAATATAATGATCGCGCAGTTCGGAACCATAACCCCCTCCCGACGTTATAGTTCCGTAATTATGATGACACGACGGGGAAAAATTATGGACGACCAAAGCGATACTGGCAGCGTCAGCGACAAGATCGCGGCACATTTGCCATATCTGCGCCGCTACGCGCGCGCGTTGACGGGATCGCAAAGTAGCGGTGACGCCTATGCGGTTGCAACTTTGGAGGCGATTCTGCAGGACCGCAGCATGTTCGACGGCGATGTCAGCCCGAAGACAGCCCTTTTCAAAGTGCTTCACACATTGCTTCAAAGCACTGAGACATCGCTGCCGGGCGAGTTGGCTGGCGGGATGGAAGGTGCGGCGCAAAAGCACCTCGCAAAGCTGACGCCGAACACCCGCGAGGCGCTTCTCCTCAACACGATCGAAGAATTTCCTGTCAGCGAGATCGCGGTCATCATGGATGTAGAGCCGAGCGAGGCGCAGCACCTGATCGATGTCGCCCACCGCGAGCTTGCGGACAGCGTTGCAGGCCGTGTGCTGATCATCGAGGATGAAGCGATCATTGCGATGGATCTGGAGTCGCTCGTCTCTGACATGGGGCACAAGATCACCGGTGTCGCACGCACACGCGACGGCGCGGTGTCGCTTGGCCGGTCTGAAAAGCCCGACCTGATCCTTGCCGACATTCAGCTTGCCGACAACTCGTCCGGGATCGATGCGGTCAACGACCTGCTCGAAGAATTCGGGGACATCCCCGTCATCTTCATCACGGCGTTCCCCGAACGTCTGCTGACGGGCGAACGCCCGGAACCTGCGTTCCTGATCGCGAAGCCCTACACAGAGCTTCAGGTCAGATCGGCCGTATCCCAGGCGATGTTCTTTTCGTCAACGGAAAGCCTGCTGACGACCTGAGGCCCAAAAGCCTGTTCGACGTTCGTGAAAGCCGCGCCATAGCGCGGCTTTTGCCTTACCCAAGATCAGACTTCGCCACGGTGTCGCTTGCGGTGACGCCATCCTGCCCGCAGACTTCACGGCCTGACTCCCTTGCACCTTCGCGCAAGGGGTGGTTTGCAATTGCAAAGATATTCGAGGCCGACCGTTTATGACGACTGATTGCGCCAACTGTCCCTTGCGTCGACACGACTTGTTCAAGACGTTTTCAGAGCAGGACCTCAAATCGATCCAGAAGTTCAAGGTGGGCGAGATCAAGGTCGATCCCGGAACGCCCCTGCTGATGGAAGGCTCCAATTCTCCGCAGTTGTTCACCGCACTGCGGGGCATGGGACTTCGCTACAAAACCTTGGCCAATGGACGGCGGCAGGTATTGAACTTCGTTTTTCCGGGCGACTTTCTGGGGCTTCAATCAGGCCTGATGGATGAGATGGGCCATTCGATCGAAGCCACTTCGCATATGACGCTCTGCGTGTTCAACCGGTCGGAGCTCTGGACATTTTTCCGCAACCATCCCGACCGCGCATTCGATATCACCTGGCTTGCCGCGGTCGAGGAGCATTTTCTGGGCGAGGCCGTAGCCACTCTCGGACAGCGCACGGCCTTCGAGGCGATTTCCTGGGCGCTCGTGCGGATATTCCAGCGCGGAGAGGCCTTGGGACTGGTGACGCGCAACAGCATGGCGCTGCCCTTTCGCCAGCAGGACCTTGCGGATGCGTTAGGACTGTCCTTGGTGCACACCAACAAGACGCTGAGCAAGCTGCGTGATCGCCAGCTTGCGAACTGGGCCGACGGAAAGCTGACGATCTACGATCTGGAACTTTTGCGATCAGAAGGTCAGGTTGATGACGATCCACTCCCGCTGCGCCCGTTGATGTAGTCAGGCCCGGCGCAGGAACCGCAACAACGCCATTTCACCGGCCCGCAGCCCGTCCGGCGCGTGCTCTTCATCTCTGCTTGAGACCTGCGCCCTGTCATCAGATTGCGCCAAGGCGATGACATCGGGGTGTATGTAGCTGTTTCTGGCAATGGTTTCCGTATTGTGCAGCCGCGCAGCCGCAGCTTGTGTCATGGCCTTGATCGTCAGCTTTTCGCTTTTTCGCGCGACCTGAAAGGCGGCATGTGTACCATTCCACGTCCGAAACGTCTTGGCGGTCATTCCGTCACCACAAAGGTCGCCCAGCACATCGTTGATCTGTTCCGACCGGACGGCGTGGGGCTTGCCTGCCGGATCCAGATAGCAAAGCACGGCAGCCCCGGGAAGGTCTTGGCTGGCGTCAAGCAGGGCGGACAGGCGCGGGGCGTAGAAATCCTTGTGAACCTCTGCCCCACCCTTGCCCTTGAAATCCAGCCGAACGTAGCCGTCTTCTGCCGCGACATGTCGGTTTTCAAGCGTGGTTGCGCCGTAGCTTTCGTTTTCATCGGTATAGGTCGCATTCCCGATGCGCAGGGACGCGCGGTCGATGAGCGACAGGATGGCCGCAATGGCTGCTTCACGGCTGCCGGCACCGTCCTGCAGGCGCGCGTCGATCCACCGCCGCAAACGCGGCAGCGTGTCACCGAAGTCCGCCAGATGTTCGAACTTCTTGCGGGCCTGCCATGTCGTCCAGTCCGCATGGTATCGATACTGCTTGCGGTGTCGCGCGTCGTGACCCGTCGCCTGCAAGTGACCGTTGGCCAGTGGCGACATCCAGACGTCGCTGTAGGCGGGCGGGACGGCCATTGCTTCGAGCCGCTCGCGTTCCGCCCCGCGTTCAATCCGTGTTCCGTCGACGGCGATATAGGTGAAACCCGACCCCCGCTTCTGCCGTTTGATCCCCGGCTGGTTGTCCGGGTAATACACGAGCCCACCGGAGGACAGGAACTCAGGCCTGCTCAACTTCGGTCACCGACTTGAAGACGATGCTGCCGTCGTCCTGTTCGATCTTGAAGGACGGCTCATCCTCCGAGGCATCGCGCGTGATCTCGGTGCCATCGATCGTCAGTGTCCGCTTTAGCGTATACTTTTGAACAATAGTGCCTGTTCCGGTCCCGTTACCCCATGACCACTTTACGGTGTCACCTTCACTCAACGACATGATTGCCTCCGATCACTTCATCGCAGGCCAAACGCCAGCGGGCGCCGGATGTTCCGGATGTCTTTGGTGCGATGAAAGGGAGGGGGTGATCGGCGGGAGTATATGTCGGGGAGGCACATCTCCCACCGATCAAATTAAGGTACGGGGACAGGCACCTTATAAGGACTGAACACCCAAGCAATCACAAGGTTCCTTCAATGGCCCCACTTTTTCCCGAACGCGGTCCGTTTTAACGCCTCAGGCGTCGTGACCTAACGTTTCAGCGCCAGTCCCGGGGCCAGAACGTCGATGCCAAGGGCTTTCCCGACCGCGTAATACGTCAGCTGGCCCGCATGAACGTTCAACCCTGCCAGCAGGTGCGGATCGTCCTCGCAGGCCTTGCGCCAGCCCTTGTCGGCCAATGCCAGCATGAAAGGCATCGTGGCATTGCCCAAGGCGATGGTCGAAGTCCTTGCAACGGCGCCGGGCATGTTCGCCACGCAGTAATGCATGATGCCGTCTACGTCATAGATTGGATCCTGATGCGTGGTCGCCTGCGACGTCTCGAAGCAGCCGCCCTGATCGATGGCCACATCCACCAGGACGGCACCGGGCTTCAGCTCTGCCAGCTGCGCCTTCGAGATCAGTTTCGGCGCGGCGGCCCCGGGGACCAGAACCGCCCCGACGATCATGTCGGCCTGTCGCGCCAGCTCGATCGTGTTGCCGGCACTTGCATAGGCGGTCTTGAACGTGCCGCCGAACATGTCGTCCAGTTGCCGCAGGCGGGGCAGGGACCGGTCGAGGACCGTCACATCGGCCCCCATGCCGGCGGCGATCCTTGCCGCATGGGTCCCGACGACACCGCCCCCGATCACGATGACGCGGGCGGGGCCGACGCCCGGCACACCGCCCATCAGCACGCCGCGCCCGCCGTTCGCCTTTTGCAGTGTCCATGCGCCGACCTGTGGCGCCAGACGGCCTGCGACCTCTGACATCGGTGCGAGCAATGGAAGGCCGCCCCTGTCGTCCGTCACGGTCTCATAGGCGATGCAGGTCGCCCCCGAGGCCATAAGGTCGCGGGTCTGGTCGGGGTCCGGTGCGAGGTGAAGATAGGTGAACAGGATTTGCCCGTCGCGCAGCATCTGGCGTTCGACCGGCTGAGGCTCCTTGACCTTCACGATCATATCCGCTGCGTCGAAAATCTCTGCTGCGGTCTGCGTGATCGCAGCACCCGCGGCGACGTAGTCGTCATCCGTGAACCCGGCACCCGCACCGGCCTGCGTCTCGACCGTGACAGAGTGGCCGTGGCCGACCGCCTCGTGAACGGCGTTCGGGGTAAGCCCGACACGAAATTCTTGGGGTTTGATTTCCTTGGGGCACCCTATGTGCATGTGATCCTCCTCCTTGTTTCGGACATCATAGGGCTGGTCATTTGCATGTTTCTGGTAAATCCTGATGTCGAAAGTCGCTTTGACGCAAGAAGTGATGTCACTTCAGCCCATTTGCCGAAGGAACCTGCGAAGAATGGACCTGGACCCAACCGATCGACGGATCCTGACCGTGCTGCAGCGGACGGGCCGTATGTCCAACGCGGAGCTGTCGGAAGAGGTGAACCTCTCCGCCTCCGCCTGTCACCGACGTGTGCAGCGCTTGGAAAAGGAAGGTTACATCCGCGACTACGTAGCCCTTCTCGATCCCCGAAAGATGGGTCGCCCCACGACGGTCTTCGTCGAGATCACCCTGCAGGCCCAGGCCGACGAAGTGCTGGATGCCTTCGAAAAAGCCGTAAAGCTGATCCCCGATGTGCTGGAATG